>CAMWNK010000004.1 GCA_947175555.1 uncultured Clostridia bacterium
TATATCGGCGTAGAGCTATTCGGCGATAAGCAAGGCAATAGCAATTACGAGATACCGGCAAAAACTGTAACGCAGACATTTAAGGTACTTGGTAACGATATCACCTTTACGGACGCGGATATCAAGTGGCAGTATAATAATACTCCTGTTACCAATCCCGCCGCTACATTGACGCTGACGTATACGGGCAGTATATTCCGCTTTAGCATAGACGCAAGCGACCTGGCAATCAAGGGCGTCAAGATAGATACTACTAAGGGCACTAACGGCTACAGCGGAGATATCACGGCGACTAATGCCAAGACAAGCGGCGCGTACAGCGTAACGGTATATATTACTGAGTACGACAACACGTACGCCGAGTTTGATGCAGTATACACGCTTACATACAGTATAGATAAGGCTAAGTACGACCTATCGGGACTAACCTGGGATTACAACGATAGCAATCCCTTGCAGTTTATAGCAGGCAAGGCGCAGGGCATAACGCTTACGGGCACACTGCCTACAGGACTTACGATAAGCTATGCAGGCAACGGCAATATACCCGTAGGCAGTTACACAACTACCGCGAGCTTTAACGTGTCTGACGCGCTCAACTATTACAAGCCTATATCGAGCGACAGTAATACGTACCTTGGTAGCTTTGAGTGGAGCAAGGCTTGGCGCATAGATAAGGCAACGATAACATGCTCATGGAAGATAGATACCCGCGAGAATGTCGCAACCTACAACTTGCCCATATTGCAGAGCATAGGCAGTATGGACGTAGACAGCATGGTAACGTACAGATATTACGATTATCAGAGCGGCAGCAAGGGCGACGAGGTAACTATCGCGCAGATTAACTCCAACGTAAACCAGCAACACAGATATCTTGCTGTAGCGGAGCTCAAGAGCGAGTACACGGGCAATTACACACTTGATAACGAGAGCACGGACTTTACGGTAGGAGTGAACAGATATCCCGTCAAGCTCAAGATGGACATAGACGGACAGCAGTTGCCCTACAGACCCGAGGGCTATACCCCTAACGTAACTGTAGATAGCGTAGGCGGACTGACTATAGCTGATATCACGTTTACCTATTTCAAGGACGGCGCGACGCAGGGCAGCACGAGCATACCCGTAGCGGTAGGCAAGTATAAGGTGCAGGCAACGCTCAAGTATGGCACGGACGATAACTACCTTGATCCCGAGAGTGCGGAGTTCAGCTTTGAGATAGTCAAGGCGGACATAGACGTAAGTGGACTTAAGTGGCAGTACACACATGGAAGTGTTACGGCGACATACGATAGCGCGCAAGGCAAGTGGTTGCTTGCGGACGGCACAGAGGCTAATGCCTTCGTATATGACGGCACGGCACACGTAATTGCGCTTATCGGAGCAGACGCGCTTAATAACGCAACGGTAACTACATCGGGTAACTTGAGCGAAATTAATGCAAGTACGGCGTACAGTGCAAGCGCAACGTTTACATACGATACAGCTTGCTACAATGCGCCCGACTTTGCAACTTCTCTTAACTGGGTAGTAAATAAGGCGGTAGTAGACACGAGCGCGATAGTATGGGGCTACGTGGATAAGGACGGCAACGAGCTTACCTATACCGAGCCTTTCATGTACACAAGGATAAGCGGCGCGGCAGTAGAGTACAGCGTAACGCTTATCAATGTGCCCGACCAGCTCAAAGGCTGTATATCTATAGGCGGCGACTACGCCAAGAGCGAAGCAGGCACGCACCGCGCCCGCTACAGCGTTGATAACAGTAAATTCGATAGCGTCAACTACGAGCAGTACGTAATGCCCAGCGGACTTGAGACCAACTTCGATTGGGTAATATCCGCGCGTACGATAGACAATCCCGTATACAACGGCAGTTGGAGCGCGTTCGACGACGAAGTCCACGACTTTGCTGCAATGTTCGGTTTGCCTTCAGATTGGCAGGAATACGTCAACATTACTATTACATTGAACGGCGAAGCATACGCAGGCTTGACGGGCGACGACTTCGCGGATATAGACGGCAAGGCATATAAGGGTTACAGTGCAGGCGAGTACAAGGTTAACTTTGCGCTTATCAACGGCGGCAACAACTTGCTCTTTAGCAGCAGACCTCAGCAGGATATACCAGTAAGCGTAGCTAAGTACAGATACACTGTAGAGGGCTGGACAGATAATGACGAGTATTCGCAAGTTATAGGCACTCTGCCTTCTTACTACGACTACCGCTACGTGGACGAAGAGGGCAATATATTCACGCTTGACGATATGGAGATAGGCAGTTACTACTACCGCGAAGTATACGTTAAGGCAAAATATGACGGCAATGCAGAGGTAGACGGCGAGACACAGCACAGATTTATGATGCCCCTGCCTATAGGCACGGAAAAGACGCCTGTAGCAATACCTACTATAGATAGCAGTAAGACGGTATACTACAACGGCACTCAGCGCGAATTTACAGCAGACGCTATTGTAGAGCTGTTTGGACTTACAGGCTTTAACTCCGACTATATGGAGATAGTAAGCGATGTTTCGGGCGCGACCAATGCAGGCGAGTATAAGATAAAGATACGCCTTACGAGCGGCTTATACGCTTGGGACAACGGCGACGGCACTACGTCAACTGACGATATAGAGCTTACGCTCACGATTGCCAAGGCTCAACTGCCTTCCGCGTGGAGCAATAGCGGCAGTCTGCCCACCATAGATATCCCCGAGGAGCTCGCAGGTTGTCTTAATAACAATGCCTTCAACTACACATACACGGACGAGGACGGCAATACCGTATCTGCGTCCGAAATGGTAGCGGGCAAGAAATACAACGTAAAGGCAACGCTCAAGGCAGAGTATGCAGGCAACTTCGAGTTCGTAGACAGCGAGGGCAACGTCCTGCCCGACGCCACGGCGAGCACGTCTCACGAATTCGATTACAGCGGCAACGGCGGCAGTGGCTCGTCTACAGATATCGAAGAGCTGCTCAACAAGGAATTTACTTGGTATAGAACGTTGCTCACAGCATTGGTTGGCGTTATGTCCGTTATGACATTGATTATTATAGTCATAGTTATACTCTTCGGCTCGTACATCAAGAGAGAAAAGGCGAAGGATAAAGGCGTCACGTATACCGAGGATAAAGGCGGAAACGACCGCGATATCGACAGCAACGATTAATCGTTAATTTATGCGCCCCGTTATCGGGGCGCTGATTTATTTATGTTGCATTTTAATTTCAAGTAAGACGGTTGCCTTAGTCAGCCGTTACCAAGAGATAAAAGTACGCCCGATTGGACGTATTTTAATTAATAATAATAAGCTCGATATATGCAATGTTCCAAAGCGAATTTGTGTGATAATTTGCTTTATCGTTCTAAGCGTCATTGCACTTGCGGCGACAGTTAAATGATTTTCGCTTTTATGTTTTCTATCTTTTCTATATCTTCAAGCAAAATCTTTTTGAGCTCTGCCTTTGCCTTTTTATACGCTTTATTTTTTATTAGATTATTATGCTGAGCGGGATCTAATAAGTTGTCGTACAGCAAGTCTTCTTTATAGACTTTACTCGTGGCGCTCTTTAAGCCTAAAGATAACGGCTTTTTGACGCTGTAAGTGAATCTGTCGGTGATAATGGCGCGTCCTAATTGCGACTCGCTAATCTGCAAGAATATGTGGTTTCTGCCGATTTCCATATCCAGCATCTGCAATATGCTTTGACTGTGATATTCCTTAGGGATTTTTGCGCCTGAGATGTCTAATATGGTAGCAGTAACATCAAGCAGACTGATAAAGCCGTTAAAGCGTTTGCCGATGTATTTCTCTGTAGTCTTTATCTTGGCAAGTCCGCCGCCTGTCATGACAAAGGGCAGGTGAGCGCTTGCGTCGTGCGCGCTGCGCTTGTATTCCATATTCCTTGTCTTGAAGTGGCAGCCGTGGTCTGAAGTATATATTATGACGGTGTCGTCCCAGATTCCTTTGTCTTTTACCTTTTGGACAACGTCGGCAAAGTTTTTATCAAGACGTTTACAACATGCAAGATAGCGAGCGTATTCGCTCTTATAATTGCCTTTCAGTCCTACGAGATCGTCGGGGTAGGGCATATCCTTAAATTGCTCGTCGTCGCCTTCCGCGCATTGGAATTTATTGGCGGTGTTTTGATGATGAGGCTCAAGCTGCGATATCATGAGGAAGAACGGTTTAGCTTGATTGTACTTGTCAATATAGTCTATTGCATAGTCGTTTATGCAGTCGCTGCGTATGCCTTTGAACTCAACTTTATTATTGTCTTTATCAAACATATATCCGCCGTGTACGTCCGATGTGAACTCAAGGCAGTCCGCAGCCAGCCAATAGTCGTTGTATCCTCCGCGTAGCTCTTGCGGAATTGCAGCTTTTTGTACGTTATTTCTTGGCTTAAATCCCGACGTGTCCGACGCAAGATGCCACTTGCCTATATAAGATGTGTTGTATCCTTGACGGTTAAGGATTTTAGCAAGGGTATTATCGTCGTCCTTGTCCATCGATATGCCGTTGATGTAGCACATATTTTGCGTGGCGTATACGCCGGTCTGAATGCAAGCTCTCGCAGGGCCGCATACAGGTTGGCAGGTGAATGCGTTGTCAAAGAATATGCTGTCGTCTGCCATTGCGTCAATATTGGGAGTAACAATCTTGTTGATAGTGTCGTAGCGTTGCTGGTCGCTGAAATATAAAATAATGTTCATAATGTCTCCCAAGTCGTTTTATTCTTTTATTATTGTATCATATTTATTATATCGATTCAATGGCTTTAAGTTTTTAGAGCGATAGCATTTGTGGTAATGTTGACTATACATATTATCATTACGGCAAGTTGCATGAGATTGAACGCAACGGCAGTAACTTTGCCCGATATCTTTTTGCCGACAAAGCTGCCGATAAGTCCGCCAAGCACTCCGGCAATCACCATGTAGGGCAGCATTGACAGATTATAGCCGCCGAAGCCTCCTCCGATAAGTATCATCACGACTTTTGCTATCTGCGCAAACATTATCGTAACTATTGATGCAAAGGTAGCTTCTTTTATCTCCATTCCGAATAGCAGCATAAGGATTGCTACGTTCAGCGGACCTCCGCCTATCCCCAAGAATGACGATAATATGCCCAGCAGGATGCCTACTAATATGTAAAACACGATGTTTTGCAGATGCAACGGCTTGATTTTCTCTCTGAAAAGCATGTAAAAGAATATGCACACTATCAAAAATAGCAATATGGAGTTCTGAATTACCTTTATCGCTTGTGCGCTCGCTGCTCCCGACGTCATTAGCTCGAATATGTATTGCCCGAGCGCTCCGCCGCCCGCGGAAGAAATGCCAAGCGCAAGCAGTTTCGTAATAGACGTCTGTCTCTTTTTACGCACTTGCCTGATGAATGTCGTCAATGACATAGCCAGCACCGTAATAGACGACAGCGCGCCTATAGATGCGCTGTCAAAGTGCCCCATTAGGTCGAGTACAGGCTTGATGACGACTCCGCCGCCCATGCCCGTTATCGCTCCTGCAAAAGTGCATATTAAGGCTATTAAGAAGTATAACGCAAACATTTTTTCTCCGCTATTTTATATAATAATATAAAAATTATCTACCGTTTGTCAATTTATATGGAAAGAGCCATATAACGATTGCTAACCACTATGCGCTGTAAAACAATTTATGACAGCAAGAGGACTGCTGTGATATATATTGCGAGTTGGTTTAATTATTCAGTAACATTGAGAAATTAAATATTTTTGTTGGATGCAAGAAATTAGCTTATGTGCGATATTTCAATTATAGCGTTTTGTGTATTTTATCTAATCTGCGTAATAGCTTTTTAATATTAATATGGCATTAACTGTTTTAGCGATACGCTTAATATATTTTCTTGCATATATAATAAAAATTAATGTTTTCAATATAAAATATATTTTAACATAAAAAATATCCACCCCGTTTTGCAAGTGGATATTTATTCTGGAGCTGCTAACCGGACTTGAACCGGTGACCTCGTCCTTACCAAGGACGTGCTCTACCTGCTGAGCCATAGCAGCATATAATAAGGATTGCTGTTACGCTTAATTATTATAATAGATAAGCGTAAGGCTGTCAATCGTTTGAAATTCAAATATAGCTAAATAAAGAGATAAAGCTAATAGGCGGTTATGAGTTAGTAGCTGCGATTGAATGGTAAATTAATTATTAATGTTGTAAATATCACAAGCTAAATTATAATATATGTATATAATGTAGTTAACAAATTAATAATTTATTTGTGAATAAGCGATATCGGAGGATATTATGGCTGTAGTTGAAGTAAATAAGAATAATTTCGAGCAAGAGGTTCTTGCCAGCGATAAGCCCGTATTGATTGATTTATGGGCGGCGTGGTGCATGCCGTGCAGGATGCTTTCTCCTACTGTCGATGCGCTTGCGGAAGAGCTCGACGATGTCAAAGTGTGCAAAATCAATGTAGACGAAGAGGGCGAGCTTGCGCAGAAATTCAATGTTATGAGCATTCCTATGCTTGTGGTAGTTAAGGATAGGACGGTAGTTGCGTCTACGGTAGGAGTGCAGAGCAGAGAGAATATCTTAAAGCTGTTGGGTAAATAACGGCAGAGGGATTGAATAAGTCTATTGTCGGAAAAATAAGTCGAGTAGACTAACCGTTAATTAGAGCATATATTACTGAAAAATAGTAGAGTAATATATTTTTCAAGCAATTACTGTTAGTTAAATGAATAAATAACTGAAAAGTCGTATTGCAGTGTAACGACAATCAGTTGAAATATCACCGTCTGTAAAGAGGCGGTGATAATACTTTATATAGAGAATTTTGCAAAATTTCAAGCTGATAATTACTATAAGTCAACCGATTAACAAAATGCACTTTTTGGCAGCGGAGTTTGACAAAGGTAGTATAGTAAAATATAATATATATTAAGTACGCGCCTAAGGCGCTTGAGATGGAGAGAGAAATGGAGCAACTTTTGTTAAAAGCATGTCAGAACGGACAAAAAGGGGTAGTGCTTGCATTCTTAAAAAAAGAAGGTTTAAACGTAAATGCGGTTGATAAAGAGGGATATTCTTCATTGCATTACGCTTGCCTTAAGGGTTACAAGGACATTGTCAAGCTACTTCTTGAAAAGGGCGCGGATGTGGGCGCGATTTCCAATCGAAACGTAACGCCTTTTCAGTTGGCGTGCGTCAGTGGAAATAAAGAAATTATAAAATTATTGTTTGATGCTGGCGCAGACATTAATGCGACGGATAAAGTAGGTAAAACTGCGCTTATATATGCGTTAGAGGCAAGAAAATCCGATGCCGCAAAATATCTATTGGAACTAGGCATCGATGCGGAAATTGCAGATAACAACGGCCGTAAGGCATTCGACTATGCGAATGCATTTGGACTTGTTCAGCTTATAGAAGTCATGTCGCAGCAGACGGAAAACAAGGATTCGAGCGGCAACACTTCGTTACATCAGGCTGTATATAACGGGCAGGCAGAAGTCGTAAAGGCGCTTCTTGCAAGTAACAAGTCCGATATTAACGCGCGTAACGATTTCAAACGCACGCCGCTTTGTATTGCGTCCGATGAAGATAATCTGCTTATTGCAGAGCTTCTTATCAATGCGGGCGCAGACGTCAATATCAGCGGCACGGGCGGTAATACGCCTTTACATAGCGCATCGTTTAACGGGAATGAAAAACTTATCAGGCGCTTAATTGCAGGCGGGGCAAAAATCAACGAGCGTAATGAAAACGGCGAAACCGCGCTTATTATATCTTCGGAACACGGCTTCAACTTCATAGTCGCCTATCTTCTTGAAAATGGCGCGGACGTTACTTACGCGGACATTCTCGGTCATACCGCTTTGTACTATGCTACCGAAAAGGGCTATAATGACATAGTCGAAAAGCTCATTATCGCCGGCGCAGAGAATTAAGGCTAAAGTAGGCTTATGAATATAAATGAATTGACGGATTTGCTTGTTAAATCGGGCGAAATCGGAAGGGAAGACAAATACATTGCTTGGTGGGACGAAAATCCCGAAGGAATGTATAGATATCATCTATTCAAGCAAGAACAGATAGCGGATATCAAGGCATGCGTTGCGTCGGCTCAGGCGTCCGAACTTACGGCGCCTTGCGGAACGAACAAGTTTACGCTGTTTCATCTGCTTGTGTGGCACAACTTTTACGATGCAGTCAAAGACATTCTCGAAAGGAAAGTTGTCAATGTCGAAATAACCGACGGCGACGGCAAGGGCATCACTGCGCTTATGCTCGCGTGCAACGCGGCAAATTTACAGATGGTGAAACTCCTTCTTGATTACGGCGCGAGTGAAAAATCAACGGATGCGGACAAAAGGAACTGTCTACACTATTTAACAGGTATACGTATCGGGCTTTATCAGTCTTTTCACAGCAAAGAATGTACATGCGCTCAGCGCACGGCTATAGCAAAACTTCTAAGCTATGGCATAAACGATCCCGATAAAGAAAATAAAACGCCGCTTGTGAGCCTGCTTATGGCAACGGATAGAGGTATCTCGTATTCGCTCATAGACGCCTTTATTGAAAAGGGTGCGGACTGTAGTTTTGTAGACGAGGACGGCGATACGCTTTTACATATAGCAATTAAGAACAGGCATTTCACTTCCGCGCTGCGCTTAGCTGATCGCAATAACATAAGCGTTGCCAATAAAGAGGGTAAAACTCCGCTGAAAATTGCCGAAACCAATTATTGCGAAGGATTCTTAATAGCGTTGAAGGATAAATGCGCAATCCGCGATGACGCAAATGGGCGGATTAACTTGAGGGAGCTTAAGAATACTGCGTCCAATGCCTTTGCGTACGGTAATGAGATTGATGGACTCGGTGTCGCGCTTTATCTTGCAAAAATGGTTATTAAATCCGTCGATACGGACGACGATGACGAAGTTGAGTATATTGCGGACATGTTTTTCAATGCGCTTAACTCAGACGAAAGCTGTTCTATACTTGATATGTGCGTAGCTTCGAAAATCAGTTTTACGGAAAAATTTACACACCATGGGACGGCGTGGTGTTTAAGGGATAAGTGCTTTTCTGTCCGCGCGGGCTTGAAAGCGGTAGAAAAGCTCGCTTCGCTTGGAGTTGATTTGAACAAGCCGATTATTGCAGGCAGAACGCCTGCCAATATAATCGCAGGATTGAACAATCCCAACCTTTTCGGCAACGAAAAATTCACTTATTTTGAAGACACGGTCAAATTTTTCACATTGGAAAGTATGACCGCGCTTGACAACAGTGGAACATCTGCAATGCACATGGCGGCGTTAAAGGGGCATGACCAAATGCTTAAGGCAATGATAGATGCCGGCGCGGATGTGAACGTAACGCAAGACGCCCCGTCGGACGCGGGCAATACTCCTTTACATATAGCGTGCTTCAAGTGCGACTTAAATAGCGTCAAGATTCTTATGGAAAACGGGGCGGACGATAGTATCTGCAACGTTAACGGCGAAACTCCGGCTCATATGGCATTTAACAAGAATATCAATATTTGCGGGAGCATATACAGTAAAGGCGAATATGACGATCTCTCACAAATGCTGTTATGTCTCAAAAATCTCGATGTAGCAAGAAACGACGGCAGAACTGCGTTGATGCAATTGCAATTCCTCAATATTAATCTTATTGCCGATGCGCAGAGCGTCTTTCTCAATGCGGGCGTAGATGTGAATAAAAAGGATAATTGGGGCAATACCGCGCTGATTATCGCGACTCAGCAGCATTGCTATAAAGAAGTTATCAAGCCGCTTGTCCTTGCCGGCGCAGATATAAACGCTGCAAATAATTACGGTCAAACAGCGTTGCACTGTGCATTGAAATACGGCTCGCAGGATGTTGCTCGCTACTTGATTAAAAAGGGCGCGGATTACAACCGCGCGGATAACGACGGCATGACGCCTATTCAGTTGGCGATAGAAAAAGGTTATGACGCGGTTTTGGAACTTATGACCGATTTATAAAGCGGCAATAAGGCTTTCTATCTTTGCTCTTAGGCGGAGCGGGCGTAAGATTTCTATCAAAAATATGTTGATGTAACCTAAGTATGCCCGTTGCGGTTCGCTTGGTTAGCGGTAGATAATTGCATTCGCATAGTAAAGCGATAGCAATTACAATCTGCTATACGGGCGTAAATACTTAGATTATTATTTTATTTTTCGTTTACCTTATGTTTTGGGCTATTGCTTTGGATAGATAGTATTATCGCCGCTCTTTATGACGGCGTTGCAAGGGTAGCGGCTGTCTCCGATAATAAGGCTATTGATATTGTCTGCGTAAATTGTGCCTGACTTAGGATTTTTTACGCTGACGATGTTGCCTTTTATCGTTGCGTTGACGTCGCTGTACTCAAATGAAAGGTCGGTATCTTCCATCGTGCAGTCTATTAGCGTGAGATTGGTGCAGTAGCACAGCGGTTGCGTGCCTTTTATATGGCAGCGTATAAGGGTAAGGTTGTCCGAGTACCATGCAAGATATTCGCCCTCGAGCACGCTGTCTGTTACGGTAACATTATGCGTGTGCCAAAAAGCGTCTTTTGTCTTAAGAGTGGAGCGGCTGATTTCCATATCATGAATGTACTGGAATGAATATTTCCCGCTGAAGTCGAGGTCCGCTATTTTCAAATTTTTACTTTCAAAGAATGCGTATTCGCCGCTTAAGCTGCAATGACTGATTTTTATATCAGAGCAACGCCACCCGAATTCGGGAGAAATTATATTACAACCGTTAAGGCTAATATCGCGGCACTCGCGAAAAGCCTTGATGCCGTGAAACTTGCAGTTATCGGCTGCAATGTCGTTGCTGTACCACAACGCGGCGCGACAGTTGGCGGTGAGTTCGCAGTTGCTTAGGTGCAGCCTATCCGTATGCCACATGGGATAGCGTAAATCCATGTAGCAATTATTAAGGTCTATGTCATAGCATTCCTTAAGCGCGGATTCTCCGTCTTCCTCTCCTGCAAATTTGCAATTACGCACCGTTGTATCGGAAATGCCGTACAGTGCTCGCTCTTGAGGGAACGTTTTGTTCTCGATAACTATGCTTTTATTGCCAGCTACTTTAAGATTATAAGTATCCATACCGATATTATAACATAATTCTACATTTTTGTTAACAAAGATAGTATAACGAGTCAGCGTCATTTAGTCTCTAAAAAATATATTAATTGAGTTGATTTCATTTGCGATTATAGCGTGAAATATACGGATATTCGGCATGAAAAAAGGAGCAAGCGATAGTACTTGTTAAAGCGGGCAAATTATGTTAAAATTATTTGAGGTGATAATATGATTATAGACGTTAAACAATTTTCGATAACGCCCGACACGGGTAAAGACATGACGCCCAACTTTATAAAGCTATTTACCTATCTCAAGGGCGTCGAGGGTAAAAAAGAAGTTAAGCTCGAGAAGGGAATATACGACCTTTATTGCGATGATGCCGTAAAGAAAGTAACTTATATATCCAATACCATTGCCGAAAAAGAAAAGGCTGTACCCGATAGAGTGGTGCCGCTGTATCTTGAAGGTATAACCGATATGGACTTTGACGGCGCAGACTCCAAGATAATTATTCACGGCAAGTCATCCAATATCTTTATGGAGAGTTGCGAAAGGGTAACCATGCGCAATTTTATTATAGATAGGGCTCAGCCTGCCGTGTCTCAGATAGAGATTGTAGAGCGCACCAAATCAAGCGCAACGATAAACATACACAAGGATAGCAAGTACACTGTAAAGAACGGTAAACTTCTGTTTTTAACAGATAATTCTTCATATAATCCTCACCGCGATAAGCTCGTGTGGTGGTACGGAGTGAGCGAGTCGGCTACTACTCCTATAATCAATCGTACGAGGGTAAATCCTTTTTTAAGGGCTAAAGCGCAGGAGGTTGCCCCCGGGGTGGTAAAGCTGAAATATCTATTCGGTAATGGCTGTAGAGTCGGACAGTTCTATCATATTCATCCGCGTTACAGAGAAGAGGTAGGCATCTACGGCAACAGATGTAAAGATATCGAGTTTATCAACGTGCACGAGCGCTCCAACTATTCGCATGCTTTTATTTTCCAAACTTGCGAAAACATTACCCTTAAGTCCGTATCTTCCGCGCCCGATCCCGAGAGCGGCAGGATTGCGGCATCGCATACCGATTGCGTGCATTGCTCTATGTGCAAGGGACATATCAGCGTAACGGACAGTCGATTTGAGGGCGCATTCGACGACGTGCTTAACGTGCACGGATTCCATTTTAAGATAGTAGCAAAAAAGGATGGAATTATAACGGTAAAATTCATGCATCCTCAAGCATACGGATTTATGCCCTTTGATATAGGCGATAAGCTGATTGTCGTCGACTCGAAGAAATTGGTCAGCGAGGGAGAGCTGAGTATCAAGTCTATCAAGGCTATAGACAATTATCGTATACAGCTTGAAGTAGATGGCGATATCGACAGAGCAAGCGTAGGCAAATACATCGAAGATATCAGCAAATGCGCCGACGTAACATTCAAGGGCAATTACAGTGTAAAAATTCCTACCAGAGGATTATTGCTTACTACCCGCGGCAAAGTGGTTGTAGAGGATAACGTATTCGACAATATGCAGATGAGCGGTATACTTATTTCTGACGATGCTAAGTCTTGGTACGAAAGCGGCGCTGTAAGAGATGTGAGTATCAAGGGCAATAAGTTTATAAAGTGCGGCGGTCAAGCTATATACATTATGCCTGAGAACTTGTTGTTTGCAGACTACGTACATAAGGGTATCAGCATAGAAAATAACGAATTTATATACGATACTAGCAGAGCTATATATGCTAAAGACAGCTGCGATATCGTTATAAAGAATAATATTTTCAGACCGAGCGCGCAGTCCAAGCCCACGGCAATGAATAATTGCGCTAACGTAACGATAGAGGATAATACCGTAATATAGCCGCTGATGAAAGGTCTGATAATAGTCAACGCATATACTTATATGCCCAATAACGAATATCAGGCGCAAAGAATCAAGCGCGAACTTGAAACAAGGGGCGTAGAAACGGAAATCATACGCAACGATAGCTTTATCGCGCGTATAGACGGCAGCGGGAATATATCCGCGGTTAGCGGCTACGACTTTGCAGTATATCTCGATAAAGATAAGTATATTTCCTCAATGCTCGAGTTATCGGGCTTGAGGTTATTTAATTCTCACGCTTCTATAAGAATATGCGACGACAAAGCCGCTACCTATATCGCGCTATCGGGCAGCGGCATAGCCGTCCCGCGCACATTGACGGGACTGCTGTGCTACGATAAGAGCGCGTGCGTAAATCAAACATCATTGGACATAGTGGAGAATAGCCTTGGCTATCCGCTTATTATTAAGGAGTGTTACGGCTCTTTAGGCAAGGGCGTTTATAAAGCCGATAGCAGAGAGCAACTTGAGCAATATGCGGCTAAGCTGATTACCACTCCTCATTTATTCCAGCAGTATATAGAGAGTAGCGCGGGAACAGACATGCGCGTTATAGTCGTAGGCGGCAAGTGCATTGCCGCTATGCGCCGCGTTTCTAAGTCGGACTTCCGCTCCAATATCGAATTGGGAGGCAGGGGAGAGCCTTATAATCTCAGTGAAAAGACGATAGAGATATGCGAGCGCGCCGCTTCTATATTGGGACTGGACTACTGCGGTATAGATATGCTTATAGGCAGCAGCGGAGAGCCGGAGATATTGTGCGAGGTCAACTCCAACGCATTTTTTACCGCAATAGAGAAGATAACGGGCGTCAATATAGCCGCTGCGTACGCCGAGCATATTGTAAAAGAGATGAACGCGCGCGGATAATTGCGCGGCTTAGTCTAAATTATATGTTTGCAATCGATATAATTTCAAGTGCGCTCATTTATATGAGTATTGATTAATCCCGCTTATTGATATTTTGATTATTGAATGTATCTGATATCGTCGCCGTTGATGGTGAATACTTTTGAATACGACTTATTCGTTACTCTCGAGTACGTTCTCTCTCCGTAGCGGTCAAGCAAAAGGTCTGCGGATAGATTGGAAGTGATAAAAGTAGTCTTGCCCCTCACTATACGAGTGTCTAATACGGAAAAGAGCATCTCTACAGTTACTTTATTGATTATGCTTTCACTGCCTAAATCATCTATAAACAAAGCGTCGGATTCTAAGACGTCGCTGATTATGTCGGCTTTGTTTTCTACGGGTGCGGTATGGTACTTGAGCATAAGATTATTGAACTCAAACGCTGTCATATAGGTAACGAAGTAGCCTCTCTCTATCAATCTGTTGGCGACGGCTGCCGCAACGCATGACTTGCCTGTGCCGGTAGGTCCGAGTAGCGAGACGACTTTAGTTTGAGAGCGGGGGAAGTTGTCGCAATACTTGCGCATTGCGGCATAAAGTTTGTTTAGATTATCCGATTGCGCGCATTGCAGCGACAGCGACTTGTCGTCGTCGAAAGTAAAGTTGGGTACTCCCGTCAGATTGCATGCTCTGCGCACTAGTTCATTGTATAGCTTTATTGCGCACGCACAAGTTTTATCGCCCGCCATGCCTGTATCTTTACATGTCTCACAGCTGTATCGGGGAGTGAAGTCCATTCCAATAGATTCAAGCGTATCGTCATAAACTTTTTTTATGCTATCGTACTCCGATTGCAGAGCGCTACAATCTCGGTTAAAGGCTTTTGCCTTGGCTATTTCGTATGTAAGTTGCCTTAATCTATCGTCCGCTGCCGCAAAATCTTTATTTTGCCGTGCAATGGCGTAGGCGGCGGCGGCGTTTGCCTCTGCGTCTTTACGTCTTGCGCTCAGTATGTTATTCAGTTGGAGATAAATTCCGCGTCTGTTCATAGCTCTATATTATCAAAGTCCTCCGTATCTCCGAGGAATGCGTCTAATTCTTGCTTAGTATAATGTCTTTCGTAACTGCGATCGGGTTGTTTGCTTGGAGTAGCAGATACATATCCGATGCTTTTAGCTTGCTCTAAGGTATTCACGCCTGCGCTCTTCCATTTTGCAAGCATATTGCCCACATAGCTCATAGCTTGAGCTTTGCCTGCGGACAGCGACGCGGCGTAATTGATTATTTCGTCGCTGAATCCCCAATCTATTGACCAAACGGCATATAAATCTCTGTCGTTATTGGTGATATTGCGGCTGCTTCCCGTCGCTTTGATTATAGATGATACAGCCTTGTCTCTGTCGGAGAGGGCGGCGAGATGTTCTCTTATCGCGTCTGCGCTCAGGCATCCTTCTTTGAGGTATCTGTTGACAAGGGTATTCATACCTTCGGGGGACTTTGTACCTTTGATAAAGCATTGCTCGGCTATAAGTATGAGAGCGTCTTTATCAAAGCCCTTTCCCAGCCACGGCGTAACGTACTTTTCTATAAAGTAGTCGTAATTATCGTATCTGCCGCCCAGTATGCGTACGATTTCTTTTGCCGTATTGATTAGCTTTCTTCTGCTCTCGATATAGGCGTCTATCTCTTCGATGGTGAACAGGCTCATTCTGAAGTAGCCGTCAAGCGTATCGTCCAGTCTGTTCATGCCACCCTTATTTTTGCACAAAGATGCCGCATGCAAGATTACTTCGTCGCTGAATCCCCAACTGCCTGTCCACTTGAGATATAGCTGTCTGTCCTCGAAGTCGGGCAGATTCTTTCTGCCGAGCGCTCGCGATATCTCGCGCAGTATCTCGGTGCACGACTCCGCCTGCTTTATCTTCTCCTCCGCCTGTTCGGGAGTTCTTATGCCGAGATTGAGCCAATCTCGCGCAACTGCAAGTATATAGTTGCTGCGTATGCCGTCCCCTTTATTGGCTACGCAATATCCTGCGATGGTGATGAGCGTCTCGTCCTTAATCTTGCTGCTTTCCAAAAATTCGTAATAGCGCTCGTATTCGTTGGGCGTAATCATGCGGTGAGGAAAAAATGCCTGCATCTGCGCGTTGAAGTCGGTAAAGCGTCCTTGCTTGAACTTATGTATCTTACCGCCTATAGAGGGCAGGTAATTATAGCTTACTTTAAGAGGGGACGTGGACGTTATCGTTACCAATCCCACGCTGCGCCAATACTCGAATGCGGATACTACCTGACTGTCTTTGATTCCCAGATATTCCGCCATTGAGGCAGTGTCTGTTATATTCGTGTCGGGCTGCGAAGATACGTACATGCCCATGAGATATACCTTAATCTGTATTTCGTCGGCGTCGGACATATAGTCGGTAATAAAAGCGTTGTCTACGGCGCAAAAGCCATTTTTATAGAACTGCGACGACAGCGAACAAAATGCCATATATCCCGCCTCCTTAAATTAAGTGTAAGTATGAATATGATATCACATACGATTGAATTTTCAAAGTAAAATCGTTTCTTTAATCTCATTAGCCGAAAAGGGAGAGGAAAGAGAAAGCATTGCACGTAAATTGCCTACTTGTTTATCGAGCCGAGCGGCGGGTAATCGAGCCTTGTCAATGGAAATGCTTGTATCGGGTATAAATTCGATAACTCAATCAGTCTTTGCAGTCTTCGAGTATAAACCTGTCGTAGCTGAAACTTTCTACAAAATCGCCTTCGTAAAATCTGCAATTATGAAACCTGACGAAATTAAGAAAGTGATTGGGCAACAGTACGGGCGTGGGGATATCCAGCTTATCGCAAATTTCATACAGCCACTGCTGAAAATTATCTTCATTAAGCGGCATGTCGGTGGAGTAAATCATATCCCTTTTTACTTTATCTTTTTTCGTTACTTTAGCCCATATCCTCATAGCACTAATTATATTGCGTAAATCGTCATAAGTCAATCCAATGTTTACTTTTAACGCGCGGCATGCTACCTATTGAACAAGTCTTTTTTCGCGGTCAAATGATAACAAAATCCGCTAAAGAATATGATTGACAAAAATAGGCTTTTGATATAAAATATATAAACGACTATTATGCTGTGAGGGAAGTATGGCAGACAGGATATCGCCCGCAATCATTAAACGACTGCCCAGATACTATCGGGTTATATCTCATCTCGACAGCGAGGGCACGGCTAAAGTGTCATCGAGCGCGATTGCTCAGATGATGGATATCACCGCGTCGCAAGTGAGACAGGACTTCTGCAATTTCGGCGGTTTCGGACAGCAAGGTTACGGTTACGACGTTTCTAAATTAAAATCGGAATTAGAGAGCATACTCGGGCTCGACAGGCGTCATAATATGATTATTATCGGCGCGGGCAATATCGGCAGGGCAATATCGGGATATAAGGGCTTCGGCGACGGCTTTTGCGTGAGCGCAGTGTTTGACGTCAAGACGGACGGTCTTGTTTTACCTGACGGCATAGGGGTATACTCTATGGACAAGCTCGACCAATATTGTAAGGGCAATAAGGTAGATATAGCCGTTATCGCCACTCCCGGACAGGCGGCGCAGAGCGTTGCCGATGCCGTTGTAGCGGCGGGAGTTAAAAATATTTGGAATTTTGCGCCTACGGAGCTATCTGTTGCGGACGGCGTCGTGGTGGAGAACATATCTATGAGTGAAAGCCTTTACGTTCTTTGCTACTATATGAATAATAAGGCTTAGGAGGATTATTGTGGAAAAATTCTTTATGACACAAGAGGGGTTCGACGAACTGCAAAAGAAACTTAATTATCTCAAGACTGTACGCAGACTGGAGGCTTCCGAGAGGATAAAGCAGGCTCGCGAGTACGGCGACTTGTCCGAGAACGCCGAGTATGACGCGGCAAAAGACGAGCAGGCTATGATAGAAGCAGATATCCGCAAGATAGAGGCTCAGCTTGAGAATGCGGAGATTATTGCAGGCAGCGGCGGCTCAAAGAACGTAGTCGTATTGGGCAGTAAAGTTACTTTGCTCGACGTAGATATGGACGAAGAGGAAGAGTGGCTTATAGTCGGCACCACAGAGGCGTCCTTCAAAGACGGCAAACTCAGTAACGAGTCCCCTTTGGCTCAGGCGATACTCGGCAAGCGCAAGGGCGATGTGGTTACCGTGCGTACGCCGCAGGCAACGTACGACGTAAAGATTGTCAAGATAGAAAAATAAAAATTGGTTACACGGTATTAGACAATGGATAATTTAGAGCAGCAAGAGCTTAATGAAGCCATACGCATACGTTCGGACAAGCTGAGAGCTTTGGTCGAAGAAGGGGCGGATCCTTTCGAGCAGGTACGCTACGATAAGGATTGCGACGCCGCGACGATTAAGTCGGGATATCCCGCCAACGACGGCGCGCAGGTCGTTATTGCAGGCAGACTGACCGCCAAGCGCGTTATGGGCAAGGCGAGCTTTGCAAGACTGACGGACGGCAGCGGCAATATTCAACTATATGTGAGCAGAGACGACCTCGACGAGGCACAATACGCCGCTTTCAAGAAATGCGATATCGGCGATATCTACGGCGTCAAGGGCAAGATTTTCGCCACCAAGACGGGCGAGATAAGCGTACACGTGAGCGATATGACTTTGCTTGCCAAGTCGTTGATTCCTCTCCCCGAGAAGTTTCACGGCTTGAAAGATACCGATACGAGGTATCGTCAGAGATATGTGGATTTGATAGCCAATCCCGAGGTCAAGGACGTATTTATCAAGCGTTCGTTGATAATCAGGGCGATACGCAACTTCCTCGATTCAGAGGGATTCCTCGAGGTAGAGACGCCTATACTCAACACTATCCCCGGCGGCGCGTCGGCAAGGCCATTTATTACTCATCACAATACCTTGGATATCGATATGTATATGCGTATCGCGCCCGAGCTCTTCTTGAAGAGATTGATAGTAGGCGGCTTTGAGAAAGTATATGAAGTAGGCAGACTTTTCCGCAACGAGGGCATGGACACTAAGCACAATCCCGAGTTTACTACAGTCGAGCTCTATCAGGCGTATGCCGACTATACGGATATGATGGACATTACCGAGCGTATGTTCAAGCATATTGCCGATAATGTGCTCGGCAGCAGGAATTTATCGTACCAAGGCGTGGAAATCAATCTCGATACCGCATGGAAGCGCATCACTATGGCTGACGCGGTAAAGGAATATACAGGTATTGATTTTTCCGATTCGGATATAGACGCGCTGTGCGCCAAGGCTAAAGCGCAGGGAGTGGAGTTGCCCAAAGAGATTACTTGGGGCAGATTGCTATACAGCGTGTTCGACCAAAAAGTCGAGGAGAAGCTCATCGCTCCCACCTTTGTCCTCGATTATCCTATAGAGGTATCTCCGCTAGCGAAGAAGAAGGCTTGCGATAAGAGGCTTACGGAAAGATTCGAGTTCTTTATCTTAGGCAGAGAGATGGGCAACGCATTTTCCGAGCTTAACGATCCTATCGACCAGCGCGAAAGGTTTATGGCGCAGGTAAGGGACAGGCTTAACGGCGACGACGAGGCGCAGATGATGGACGAAGATTACGTCAACGCGCTCATGTACGGATTGCCTCCTACCGGTGGACTGGGTATAGGTATAGACAGATTGGTAATGTTCTTTACCGATCAGTCAAACATAAGGGACGTATTGCTTTTCCCTACGATGAAACCGCTTAAGAAAGAATGACGCGCCGCATTAACGCGCCGCTTTATAATGCGGTGATTGCGGTCAGTCAAAAGGACGCTGTACGCTTCCATATGCCGGGACACGGCGGTGTGGGAGAGGACGCGTCTTTTTTTGCAAGCGCGGCGTATGACCTTACAGAACTGGAAGGACTGGACAACCTATTATCGCCGAACAGCGTAATTGCCGAGGCGGAAGCTCTTGCGGCTGCGGCATACGGCTCGGCAGACGCGCTTATGCTCACTCAAGGCGCGACTTGCGGTATACATATAGCCGTGCTTTGCGTCGGGAAACTGGGCAAAGCGGTATGTATAGGCGACATGCACAAGTCTTTTTGGCATGCGGCTATGCTGTATGATCTTGAAACGGTAAGGTGTGATACCGACGGTTTGCGCGCTCGCCTTGAGGTTGGGGATATAGGCAGCGTGTTTATTACTTCTCCCGATTATTTCGGCAATGTTGCGGATTTAAGATATATAAAAAAATTGTGCAAAGATTGCGGCGTAGCTCTTGTCGTAGACGCAGCGCACGGGGCGCATTTTGCCTTCTCCGAGATATTGCCCGACAATCCCGCCGCATATGCCGACATTGCGGTATTTTCTCAGCATAAGACTATGTGCACATACGGCGGAGGCGCGCTCATGTGCGTAAGCGATGCGTTTTCCGCTATGGCGAGAGTAAACCGTCAATTAGTCCACAGCACTTCGCCGTCATATCTTATCGCCGCATCGATAGATTTCTCCCGCGCGCTGTGGAGCGAGAGAGGAGAAGAATTCTACTTAGACATAGCTAAAGACGTAAAGATATTTTCTGCGTCATTGCCCGCTCCCTACCGTCATGTGCCGTCCGACGACATATCGCGCGTTATTATCGATTGCGGAGGGGACGCATATAGTGTCATGCGTGCCTTAGAGCATAAAGGGATATATTGCGAGGCTGCTATAGGAGAAAAACTTATCTGTATAGTTACCCCCTACAATCGCAGCGTGCTTAAAGAGCTTGCTTTAGCTCTCGGCGACATACCGCCGCAACCTTTATGCAAAAGGGAGAGGTTGGACCTTGTCAACGAGGGCGTAAGCGGACGGGTAAGGATAGTAAGTGTAGACGAGTGCGTTGGTAAAAGGGCTTGTATGCCGATAGGACTTTATCCCCCCGGCACGCCCGAGATATTTGCGGGAGACGTGCTCGATGAGCGAGCCGTTAAATTCATCAAGGATAATATAGATAGAGTATTCGGGCTTGCAAGCGGCGGCGTCGTTGTGGTAGAATGAGGATATGAAAAAAGGCGCGTTTATAACTATAGAGGGCTGCGAAGGCGTAGGTAAAAGCACTCAGACGGCAATGCTGAAGAATTACTTTGAAAGTATCAACCGAGACGCCTTGTTTTTGCGCGAGCCGGGCGGGACCGATATTTCGGAAAAAATCAGGTCTGTTATTCTCGATACTTCCAATGTCGGCATGAGCGGTATATGCGAGGCGTTGCTATATTCTGCGGCGCGAGCTCAACTGATAGAGGAAGTAATAGCTCCCGCGCTTGCCGCCGGCAGAATAATAGTGTGCGACAGATTCACCGATTCCACGTTTGCATATCAAGGGTGCGCACGCAATCTCGGCGAGGACGTGATAACTCGGCTCAACGATATAGCCTGTTGCGGCATTTCTCCCGATATCACGATATTTCTCGATTTAGAGCCGGAGGCGGCTTTTAAGCGCAAGGGCGGAGCGGATACTGGCGACAGACTGGAGTGCGCGGGCATAGAATTTCATCGCAGAGTATACGAGGGGTATCTCAAGTGCGCCAAGGCTTATCCAAGCAGATTCAGGCGCGTAGACGCATCGTCCGACGCCGAGGTTATTCACCGCGAAATAATCGAGTTGCTTAAGGCGGCAGGGGTAGTGTGATGGATTATCGCGCGCTTTTGCACGGCAGTAACGTACTTGATATCGTAAGGCGAGATAAAGCGGCGGGGACTCTTTCACACGCGTACGCCGTCTTTGCAGACGACGCCGATTGTTGCCGCGAACTTACTTATCTGATTGCCGAGACGATAGTATGTCCTGACGGCGGATGCGGCGTATGCAACGTCTGTACTATGCTCAAGGACGGTCGCAACGGCGACGTAAAGATATATGACGAGGCTTTAGGCGCTGCAGCTGCTGAGAAGATAGTGGAAGACGCCCTTATGTATTCCGTATCGGGCGGCAATAAAATATATGTGATTAATAACGCCGAGACTATGAATGCCAGCGCGCAGAATAAACTGCTCAAGACAATCGAAGAGCCCGAAGATAACGTAATATTCGTGCTTGGAATCACTAAGCCCGCGGCAGTAGCTCAGACGCTCAAGTCAAGGTGTAAGAAGCTGTATTTTCAAGGCGCGGACCTTAACTTACTGCTGTCGCAGCTGATTGAGGAATACGGCGATACGGACAGCGTGCACAGAGCGGTTGCTTTTTCCGACGGCAACGTAGGCAGGGCGCGCGCTATGGCGGGCGATGCCGCGTTTGCTTCGGATACGGACATGCTTATAGCTTTGCTCAGGGACATGCTCAAGAGCAGTCAGGTATGTCAGCAGGAGAAGAGCCTTAAGAAAGATAAGGATTCCATGCTCGGCTATATAGATATCTTGGAGATTATCCTCAGGCTTATATCGCAGTACAAGCGCGGCGATAGGATATGCGGGCAGGGCGGTATAGCCGAGCTTGCAGATAAGTTCACCGACGCTGCTCTCGCGGCTACGCAGTATCTGCTCAACGATTGCCGCAGACGGCTGGAGAGTAATTGCTCGCCCGTATCTGTTGCTGACACATTATTATTCGGTATTTTGGAGGTAAAATATAAATGTCGCTGATAGCGGGTATAAAATTCAATAACGGCGGAAAGAGCTATTACTTTGATCCCAAAGAGCTCAGTCTGAGGGTTGGAGATAAAGTCATTGTGGAGACGGCTTCGGGCTTGGAGCTTGCAAGCGTAACCATAGCCAATACCGAAGTGGACGATAAAGAGATCAATGCTCCTCTCAAGCCTGTTGTGCGCATAGCTACAGAGGAAGACCTTGCGCGCGCTCAAGAGAATGCCAAGATGAGCGAAGATGCCTATAAGCTGACTGTGCAGAAAGTTGAAAAGCATAAGTTGGATATGAAACTCGTACGCGCCGAGTATTCCTTTGACAGAAGCAAGCTCACTATCTTTTTTACGGCGGACGGCAGAGTTGATTTCCGCGACTTGGTGCGCGATATAGCAAGCAGCCTGCATACGAGGATTGAGCTGAGACAGATATATGAGAGAGACGATATTAAATTGCGCGGTTGTATGGCGCAGTGCGGCAGAGAGTGTTGCTGTATAACTCATCTCAACGATTACGATAAGGTTACCGTGCGTATGGCTAAAAACCAAAATCTTTCGCTTAATCCCACTAAGGTCAGCGGCATGTGCGGCAAACTTATGTGCTGCCTTAGATATGAGAACGACTATTATGCCGAAACGTGCAAACTTATGCCGAAGGTTGGCAGTAAGGTAAAAACCAAGGACGGGTATGTTAAAGTAGACAGTGTCGATTTGCTCAAGCGGCAGATTAGGGGCAGTCTGGAAAATCAGGACGGCGGCATCGAGATAAAGTATTACGAATTAGGCGAATTCGAGATGGCGCATAAGGACGGCAATGCGCGTAAGTCCAAAGAGGACGACTCAGAGGAATTGCCTTCCGAGTTTAAGGATGATTAAGTCTTACAGCCCCTGTTCCGCTTGCGAGGATATGGGAGGCTGTATGAAAATAAAATCTCTTATTTGTATTTTAGCGGTTGCAATATGCCTGAGCGCGTGCGCGCTCGGCTTCGTATCGGGCGGTATTGACTTGGAGTCAAGCCGCCTTGATGTTTTAGCAGAGAGCGGCTTATCGACGCGCGCGAGCATATACATACGCAATTCATCTGATTGGAACCTACTGGCAAGCGATGTCGCCTCCGGCAACGATATGTCAGGCGTAAGCGTTGTTCTCGATGCCGATATAAGTATTAGCGCCGTCGTAGGTGATAGAGACAACCCCTTTAGAGGCAGTCTGGACGGCAGAGGTCATACCCTTATTGTAGATATTTCGGGCTCGGATTATTGCGCTCCTATAGGTTGTCTTAGCGAAGGCAGCGTTACTGCGGTAGGCGTAGAGGGCAAGATTGTCGGGAAGCAGGCGGTAGGAGGAGTAGTAGGGTACAACTACAAGGGCAATATCTATTCGTGCTCCTATCGTGGAGATATCGTCGCAGACAATTATGCAGGCGGCATTGTGGGAGTGAGCAACGGCGGAGTGGTCGACTCGTGCTATGCCTTTGCAGACATTACGGTTGCGGGGACCGATACTTTTGCGGGCGGCATAGCGGGCGTCAACGAGTATGACGGCATAGTCGCGCGCAGCTATTATGTCGGCAAGGTGTCATGCGTAGGCGGCGGAGGCGTTGCGGGATATGCAGGCAGGGGCAATCTTACTTCCTGCTACTACAATAAGGATATGACCGACAGGGCGAGAGGCGCTGCGAGCGAGGCTGTAATATCCGACGTTTTCGGGCTTAGCGGCATGGCTATGTCGGGCGATAATATGCGCCTCGGCGACGCCTTTACATATCGCAGTACAGGCGGTAATTGGGGATGTTATCCCGCTCTTAAGAGCTTTGATATTACATCAAGCTCGGATTATAATCAATACGCAAACTGGTCGTCTCATCTTATCAACTGTAAACTACTTATAAAAATAGAAGGAGACGCGATTACGATTTCCGCACTGGACGCGTCGGCGCCTCTTGGTATGGGGAGCAGACGCGGATATAACTTCCTCGGATGGTACACACAAAGCGAGGGAGGCGACAAGGTAGAATCCGTAAGCGGAGACGCCGACGCCGTGATATACGGAAGATACGAGATTGTTACCTATACCATTACTTACGAGCTTGCGGGCGGTATGTGGAGCAGCGGTTATAAAGCCGTAAGTACGTATACGGTGCTCGACGAGCTGGCGCTTCCTACAGCGGACGACGTATACATGTCGGATAGTAAATTCTCTGGATGGAGGACGGAGGGCGGAGAAGTCATAACGTCTATTGCAAAGGGCAGCGTAGGCGATATAGTGCTCACGGCTGATTTTTCGCTCAAGCCCATTGCGGCGATGTCGCGCTTTGTAACCGATTATATTTGGATTATTCTCGATATTGCGGGAGCTTTACTCATTGTAGCGGAGATAGCGGTACTGCTTAGAGTGAGGAAGAAGAAGTCGGAAAGCGGCAGCTACAGCATGAGCGCGGCTCTGCCTCTTTTTACTTCTGCGTTATTCTATCCTGCGGGACTTGTCATATTCATTGTCGAGATTGCGATTATGATTATTCTGCCTATAGCAATGCTTGCGCGTCGCGGCAGACGAAGGAGCGAAGCGGAAGCTCTTGCCGCCTGCGATGAGTTATTTATAGAACTCATGCCCCCTCGTCCGCTTTTGCTCGGCGACGGCGGCATAGCCGAAGCAGAAGATAAGGATTTGGGCGCGGAAATATCCGTTACTTACCGCAATTCCTTCACTGCAAGGCTTATTATGAGCAGCGAGCAGACCAAGAAATACTATTGCGCCATCAAGGCAAGACTGCTTGCCTACAGACGCGTTCACGCTCGTGTGAGCTGGAGCTGCGAGACTTTCGGCTACGGAAGGAGCGCGATTGCAAAGATAGCCGTATCCGGCAACGTAATCAAGCTCTATCTCGCGCTTGACTTTGCAGGCGTGGAGAGCAAGTATTTTGCCACAGACAAGAGCGGCGTCAAGAAATACGAAAGCGTACCCACGTGCGTTAAAGTAAAGAGCGACCGCGCTCTCAAACGCGCGCTTACGCTTATCGGCAGGGCGGCGGACAATCACAATCTGGTGATGCGTGATGACGGCGAGGCAAAAGTCGTATTCGACAACGTCGCTATTAGCAGAGACGAGATGATTGATTTAGGCTTTGTCAAGAGCAAAGTTAATTTTAGGAGATGAAAATCTCTCTAATCCGTTTACAAGCCGCCTTGCCCGTGATATAATAGTGTAAACTCAATGTTATGGAGGTAAGGACAATGGCATATTGTATCGGTGAAGATTGCATCTCTTGCGGCGCGTGCGAAAGCACTTGCCCTGTAGGCGCAATCAGCATGGGAGACGACAAGTACGTTATCGACGCTGATAAGTGCATCGATTGCGGCAGCTGCGCGGCGGGTTGCCCCGTCAGCACGATTGCTCAGGAGTAATCGTCAGTTATGGCTGAGTCGGAGCGGCATATATTGCCGCTCTTTTTTTGCGCCTGTTATAGTTGATATAACGCGCGCGTTATGTTAAAATATAAAAAACGTATTTACGGGTATTATGAAAGATTTATTGGCTATTCGGGGGCTCACGTCCGAAATAATCGAGAGCATACTGGACAGGGCGGCTTATTATAAGACTTCTTTGGACAGCGGCAACAAGTGTTTCGATAAACTTAAAGGTAAACTGGTTATCACGCTTTTTTATGAGAATTCCACGCGCACCCGCACATCTTTCGAGAGCGCGGCTAAGTATCTCGGCGCAGAGGTAGTCAATATCTCAGTGGCGTCGTCGAGCGTGCAAAAGGGCGAGACGTTAAAGGATACGGCAATAACGCTCGACGCTATGAAAGCCGACGCCATAATCGTTAGGCACTCGTTGGCGGGTACGGCGGACGCTATTGCCGGCTGGGTTGACGCGCACGTAATCAACGGCGGAGACGGTCTGCACGCTCATCCCACGCAAGCGCTCTTGGACGCCTTCACTATCAAGGAAAAGTTCGGATATACCAAGGGGCTTAAGGCAGCTATCATCGGCGACATCAAGCATAGCCGCGTGGCTCGCAGCAATATCTACCTTATGCGTACTTTGGGTATAGACGTCAATATTTACGGACCTGCTACGCTTATGCCTCAAGGCATAGATAAACTTCCTTGCAGAGTGTGTGGCAGTATGGAAGAAGCAGTTAAAGATTGCAACGTGGTAATGACGCTGCGCATACAGGCAGAGCGCATGAAGGGCGGTCTTCTGCCTGCTCTCGGTGAGTATTCCAAGGTATTCGGCATCGATAGCAAGCTGTTGCAAGGCGCGGCAGACGACGTCATGGTCATGCACCCCGGTCCCGTCAACAGAGGAGTAGAGCTGTCTTATGACGTGCTTGATACCGATATATGCTATAAAGATAAGCAGGTTACAAGCGGACTTGCGGTAAGAATGGCTCTGCTTGATATGCTTATAGGCGGGGAGCTGTGAGGTGAAGTATGGCATTGATTATCAATAACGTTACGTATAAAGGTAAAGTAGTCAACCTGATAGCAGAGGACGGCATAATAGTTTCCGTTGGCAAACGCACGCGCAAGGCGGGAGTGAAAGATACCGTAATAGACGGCACTTCGCTCACTCTGATGCCCGCGTTCATAGACATGCACGTACATTTGCGCGAGCCGGGATTTGAGTATAAAGAAGATATCCAAAGCGGTTGCATGGCGGCGGTTAAAGGCGGCTTTTCCGCAGTGTGCTGCATGCCTAATACGCGTCCGGTAACGGATAATAAATATATCGTACAGTATATCTTGGATAAGGCTGCTAAGCTCGACATTGCTAAGGTATATCCTATCGCTGCGATAACGGTAGGCCTGGAAGGTAAAGAACTTACTAAGATGAACGCGTTACACGAGGCGGGAGCCGTTGCTTTCAGCGATGACGGCGCGCCCGTATCGGACAGTCGCATGATGCGCAACGCTCTTGAGTATGCAGGCACTTTCGGCTATACGGTTATTGAGCATTGCGAGGACAAGTCGCTGGTTGCGGGAGGCGTGGTCAATGAGGGAGCGGTAGCTACACGTCTCGGCTTGCCCGGGATTACGCGCGCTGCCGAGGAAGTTGAGATTGCGCGCAATATAGTGCTTGCCGAGACGCTCGGAGTCAAGGTCCATATAGCTCACGTCAGTACGGAGGGCGGAGTTCAACTCATACGCGAGGCAAAAAAGAGAGGCGTAAAAGTTACTTGCGAGACGTGCCCTCACTACTTTGCTCTCACCGATGAAATACTCGAGGGCTACGATACGGCTGCAAAGGTCAATCCCCCTATCAGAGAGGAGCGCGACAGACAGGCTATTATCCGCGGCATAGTAGACGGTACAATAGACTGCATTGTTACCGATCACGCGCCGCATAGCGCGGCGGACAAGGCGCAAGGCTACCTTGACGCGCCCAGCGGAATAAGCGGACTGGAGACGTCGTTTGCAGTGTCTTATACCGCGCTTGTAGATTGCGGATACATTACGCTGGATAGGCTTAGCGAGCTGATGACGTATGCGCCCGCGCGCATTCTGTCGCTGCCTTGCGGTAGGATAGAAAGGGGCGGAGTAGCCGACCTTGCGCTCGTCAATCTCAACGCTTCATACGCTGTGGATTCGTCCAAGTTTTTAAGTAAAGGCAAGAACACTCCCTTCAACGGTTACGCCGTAAAAGGAGAGGTGAAATATACGATAGTAGGCGGAAAAGTCAAATATTCTCGTCGTTAGGAGGACAGATATGGTAATAGACAGATTGATAGATGCAATCAAGGCTAAGGATAATAATCCTTCCGTAATCGGATTGGATACGTGCGTTGAGTATTTGCCCGACGACGTGCAAGAAAAGTGCGTCAATCTCAGCGAGAGCGGCAAGCGCATAGCCGACTTCAACTTTAAGCTCATAGATGCGCTTAAGGATGTTATACCCGCGGTTAAGGTGCAGGTAGCTTATTACGAGCAGTACGGCGTAGAGGGTATGGCGGCGTTCCGCGATACGCTTGCGTATGCTAAGCAGGCAGGACTTATGACCATCGCCGACGTAAAGCGTAACGATATCGGCTCGACGGCGTCTGCGTATGCTAAGGGATACTTGATACCGGGCGCGCCGTTTGAAAGCGACTTTATTACGGTCAACGGCTATCTCGGCAGCGACGGAGTCAAGCCTTTCGTAGACCAATGCAAGGCTAACGATAAGGGAATATTCGTGCTTGTCAAGACGTCCAATCCCACGTCTGGAGAGCTTCAGGATAAGCAGTTTGCAGGCGGCGGCACGCTGTACGACGCTATGGCGGGACTTACCGATACTTGGGGCGAGGAGCTCGTGGGCAAGTACGGTTACAGCGGAGTAGGCGCGGTAGTGGGCGCGACACACAGACGTCAGGCTGAACTTATACGCGCGGCGCATCCTCATCTATTCTTCCTCATCCCCGGCTACGGCGCTCAAGGCGGTATGGCGGCGTTCCGCGATACGCTTGCGTATGCTAAGCAGGCAGGACTTATGACCATCGCCGACGTAAAGCGTAACGATATCGGCTCGACGGCGTCTGCGTATGCTAAGGGATACTTGATACCGGGCGCGCCGTTTGAAAGCGACTTTATTACGGTCAACGGCTATCTCGGCAGCGACGGAGTCAAGCCTTTCGTAGACCAATGCAAGGCTAACGATAAGGGAATATTCGTGCTTGTCAAGACGTCCAATCCCACGTCTGGAGAGCTTCAGGATAAGCAGTTTGCAGGCGGCGGCACGCTGTACGACGCTATGGCGGGACTTACCGATACTTGGGGCGAGGAGCTCGTGGGCAAGTACGGTTACAGCGGAGTAGGCGCGGTAGTGGGCGCGACACACAGACGTCAGGCTGAACTTATACGCGCGGCGCATCCTCATCTATTCTTCCTCATCCCCGGCTACGGCGCTCAAGGCGGTAAGGCGGAGGACCTTGCGGTCTGCTTTAAGGATGGCATAGGCGGTATAGTCAACAGCTCGCGCGGTATACTTTGCGCTTATCGCAAAGATAAATACTTATCGCTCGATTTTGCTCAGGCGGCGCTCAAGGCGGCTATTGATATGAAAGAGGACATCAAGGCTTATCTATGAAAGATTATTTATTGACCGTTAAGGATAACCGCAAGGTGGCGGACGGCGTATATGAGATGAATCTTTACGCGCCCGACATGCCCGAGCTTAAGGGCGGACAGTTTATACATATTGCTCTTAAAGATAACTCGCGCATATTGCGCAGACCTATATGTATCTGCGACTATTGTCAAGGCGTATTGACGATATGCTATGCGCTGGTCGGCGAGGGCACGAGGCAGATGTCCGAGCTCAAGGGTGGCGACACGGTTAAGGCTATGTATCCGCTGGGTAACGGTTGGAGTGCAGAGGGATATAAGAAAGTGGCATTGCTCGGCGGCGGACTGGGCTGCGCTGTATTGCCGCTTGTCGCCCGTCTCAATCCCGAGTGCGAGTTTAACGCATACATGGGCTTTGCCGACGTGTCGAAAGTTGTGTTGGAAGAGCGCATGAAATCGCTGTGTCCCACTACGGTAACTACCGATAACGGCACTTACGGGCGCAAAGGCTTTGTAACGGACGCTTTGGCGGCAGACCTTGCCGCAGTTAAGCCCGATGCGATTTTCTGTTGCGGACCTGAGGTTATGTTCAAGTCTATCGCGCGCAATCCCGCTTTTGCCAATATTCCCATATACGTTTCGCTCGAGGCGCGCATGGGTTGCGGACTGGGCGCATGTCTTGTATGCACGTGCGGCATACGCACGGCTGACGGCGACAAAAATCTGCGCGTATGCGCCGACGGTCCCGTATTCAAGCTCGACGAGGTGATATTATGAATACAGGCGTAGAGATAGCCGGCGTTAAGTTTAAGAACCCTATTATTACCGCGAGCGGAACTTTCGGCTTCGGCAAGGAGTACAACGAGCTGTATCCGATATCCGCGCTCGGCGGTATATGTACTAAAGGTCTTACGCTTAAAGAGCGCGAGGGCAATGCGTCTCCGAGAATTGCCGAGACGCCTTCGGGTATTCTCAACAGCGTCGGACTGCAAAATCCCGGGATAGAATATTATCTTGCAGAGTATGACAAGTGGCTTAGCGATTGCGGCACGACGGTAATTGCGAATATTGCAGGCTCGAAGCTGGAGGATTACGTGGCGATAGCCGCAAGAATCAACGACAGCAGTGCGGATATGGTAGAGCTTAACATCTCCTGTCCCAACGTGCGTAGCGGCGGTATAGCCTTTGGCGTTCAGCCCGAAAGCGTGCGCAGAGTTACCGAGGCTGTCAAGAAGGTGTGCAATAAGCCCGTTATTACCAAGCTCACCCCCAACGTATCCTGCATAGCTGACAATGCCAAGGCAGCCGAGGACGGCGGCGCGGATGCAATATCGCTAATCAATACCATTACGGGTATGGCGGTGGACTATAAAAGGCGCAGACCTATACTTGCCAATAATACGGGCGGCTTGAGCGGACCTTGTGTCAAGCCGATAGCCCTGCGCATGGTGTGGGAGTGCTATAACGCGGTAAAAGTACCTATAATCGGACTGGGCGGAATTACGTCATATACCGACGTGCTCGAGTTTATGATATGCGGCGCGCGGGCAGTACAGGTCGGCACAGCCAATATATCCGATCCGTATGCGGCGCACACCATAGCTCGCGACCTTGAGGAGTATTGCCGTAGTAACGATATTGACGTCAATACGCTCGTGGGTACGCTCGAGCTTAACTAAGTAATCAATACGGTCTTAAGACCTAATAAGGAGAAATATATGTTGACACAGGAGCAGGCGCTGGACATCTACAGAAAAACAGGCGCAATACTTAAAGGACACTTCAGACTCACGTCAGGCAGACATAGCGACACTTACATGCAGAGTGCAAAGCTGTTTGTCGATCCCAAGTCGGCAGAGCTCGTATGCTCGGCTCTGGCGGAGAAGTTGAATAATGCAGGCATTAAAGCCGACTATGTTGTATCTCCCGCAATAGGCGGAATACTTATGGGTTATGAAGTAGCCCGTCAGATGGGCTTGCCCAATATATTTGCGGAGAGGGAAGACGGCGTAATGACTTTCCGTCGCGGTTTTTCACTGCCCGAGGGCGCAAAAGTAGTCGTAGTCGAGGACGTCGTAACCACGGGCGGCTCGGTAAGAGAAGTTATTGCGCTGTGCAAAGAGAGCGGGGCTGAGGTGCAGGCAGTCGCGTCCTTAGTGGATAGGAGCAGCGGCAAGGTCGACTTCGGCGTCAAGTTTGTCAATCTCATCAGCATGGAAGTTACCTCTTACGAGCCTGAGGAGTGCCCTATCTGCAAAGAGGGCAAGATAGAGCTTGTCAAGCCGGGCTCAAGGACTTTTAAGAAATAAGTGGATATCTCCAAGCGCGCCCGCCGACTGAGGCTGATAGGTCTTATCGCGCTTACCGTAATAGTAGCGGTATCGGTGGGGCTGATAATATACTTTGTCGATAAAAAGGACAAGGGCGATCCGCCTCCTACTTATGTTACCGTAGGGATAGGGGAGCGCGTAGAGTATAACGGTTGCGCCTTTAAGGCGGACAGCGTAGCGTTCTATTCGTCGTTGTCTACGCAATCGGCGGGAGACGGCAGCGTGTATTGCGCGGTGTTTCTTACAGTAGAGGGCACGCTTGCTAAGCAAGCTGTTACAGTGGATGGACAGGGCGCGTCAGACGGCGACTTTACGCAGTTGCGCGGCTATCCTCACGGCGGAGCGTCCATATCCGACGGCTCTGCATATATAGTGTTCAAAGTAGGACGCGAAGGTGAAAAATATCTTACTTGCGGCGGCTATCGCATTGCGCTCGGCGCGCCGCATAACGTATCGGAGGGATAATGATACAGGTCAATGATTTATGTCTGCAATTCGGCGGACGCAAGCTGTTCGACGAGGTAAATCTCAAGTTTACCGACGGCAACTGCTATGGCATAATAGGAGCTAACGGCGCGGGCAAGTCCACATTTCTCAAGGTGCTTTCGGGCGATATCGAGCCTACGCGCGGCACGGTCGGCTACGGTAAAAATCAGCGTATCAGCGTCCTCAAGCAGAATCAGAACGACTACGACGATTATACGGTGATGCGCACTGTGCTAATGGGGCACAAGAGACTGGTCGAGATAATGGACGAGAAGGATGCCTTGTATTGCAAGGAAGACTTTACCGAGGCGGACGGAGAGCGCGCGGCCGAGCTTGAGAATGAATTTGCCGAGATGGGCGGCTGGGAAGCGGAGAGCGAGGCGGCATCGTTGCTCAACGCCCTTAAGATAGAAGAGGAGTATCACGAGCGTCTCATGTCCGAGCTCGATCCCAAGCTCAAGGTGAAGATACTGCTTGCGCAGGCGTTGTTCGGCAATCCCGACATACTTATACTCGACGAGCCTACCAATAACCTTGACGCTAAGTCGGTCATTTGGCTTGAGAACTTCTTGATGGAATTTAAGAATACTCTCATTATCGTATCGCACAACCGCCACTTCCTCAACAAGGTATGCACGCATATTTGCGACGTGGATTACGGCAAGATTAATATGTTCGTGGGCAATTACGACTTCTGGTACGAGACCAATCAGCTGCTTGCCCGTCAGGCAAAAGAGGCTAATAAGAAGGCGGAGCAGAGGGCTAAGGAGTTGCAGGACTTTATTGCCAGATTTGCCGCCAATGCCAGCAAGTCGCGTCAGGCTACTTCGCGCAAGAAGGAGCTGGAGAAGCTCACGCTCAACGATATTAAGCCTTCTCTTCGTCGTTACCCGTACATCAACTTTGACTTTGCTCAAGAGGTGGGCAAGGATGTGCTTACCGTAGAGGGGCTTACCAAGCGCGGCTACTTTACCGACATATCTTTCACCGTTCAGCGCGGCGAGAAGATAGCTTTTATCAGTGAAAAGACTACGTCTTTAGGTATGTTCTTCGACGTGCTGATGGGTAAGGCGGAGGCTGATAGCGGCACTTTCAAGTGGGGCAAGACCATATCTCCTACATACTTGCCTCAGAATTACGACGATTATTTCGACGGTTGCAAGCTCTCGCTGGTCGAGTGGCTGGACCGCTTTTCGGACGACCATACCGAGACGTATCTGCGCAGTTGGTTGGGCAGGATGTTATTCTCGGGCGACGAGGCTAAGAAGCAGGCAGGAGTGCTGAGCGGAGGAGAAAAGGTGCGTTGCATGCTTGCCAAGCTGATGCTCGAGAGCGGCAATTTCATTATCCTTGACGAGCCTACCAATCACCTTGACTTGGAGTCAATCACCGCGCTCAATAAGGGTATGATTAACTTTAAGGGCTCGCTCATGTTCGCAACTCACGATCAGGAGCTTATGCAGACCGTAGCGGACAGGATAATCGAGATAGAAGATACTAAAGTGTTCGATAAGCTCACCACTTACGAGGAGTATCTTGACACATTGCAATAATATACTGATTCATATTGTTAGTTATTCGGCGTACGCGATGTGCGCCGATTTTTGTTGATGCGTAGCAATATCGAAGAAGACGAAATTGTAATAAAATACTTGATTTCGTTTCCTGATTCCGTGTAGTCGATTAAGGGTAAGCCGCTGATTGGATATGAATGCAATGCAGTTGTATCACAAACAATCTTATCATTTCAACTTTACTTATAATTTACAAAAAAAATGTGAAATTTTGTTGATTTCCTTAAGCTGCGGTGATATATTATTAATGTCGATTTGAGAGGCGCCCTCGGGTGATAGGCAGTCGGCATGAATAGCTCATAATTTTCCCCCTTATCATATAGGAAGGCGGTTACTTAATAATAAGTAGCCGCCTTTCTATTTGCAGTAGATTTTTGCGCTTATCGCTATAGCGTTGCATTAGCAGTCCGATATGCGGCGTAAGTAATCGTCAATTTACTTAGGTTGCTTGTAGGTAAAAAATACGCGCCTTTATCGGCGCGCGATAGGAAGTTGAATTTAACGATTTCAGTTGCGGACGGGCAGAGTAAAGTCGCCCGACTTTATTCTTGCAACGCCTTCTTCAATGTACTTATCGATTATGCGCATTACTTTTTCGTATCCCTCTTGCGTCTTTTCGAGGAAGGGATCGGGCACCGCCTTATATTCGTGCCCCGCAAACTCCGATAGATTGATATACTTATATCTCAGCTTGCGCGGTATAAAAGCCTTGTGCCACTTGGTCATGCCTACTATTACGTCCGCTTCTTCAAATCTGGACGGGAACTTCCTCACATAAGCGGGACGGTGCATGTCGAGCTCTTCATCGCTAAAGCCTTGCGCTTTGAGCGCGGCTCTTGCCTTGGGGTGGAGACGCTTGCACTGATGAAAGACCGCGCCGCTTTGCACCCAAGTGATCTTTGCGGCAAGTTCTTCGTCCGAGCTGCGCATACGGTTGAGCATATACTCGCAGTAAGGCGAGCGGCAGATGTTGGAAGAGCATACAATCAATATTTTCATACCGTAATTATACGATATTTTTACCCCGCTTGCAAGCTGTTATATTCCGAATTGTATCCCCGTATGATATATGTCGTACTTGTCTATCTTGGATTTGATTATATCAATCATCTCTTCGGGCGTTGCGGCAGGGAATATCATATCGTCCGCATAGTCGTAGCGGTGCTTGCCATCTAGCTTGCAGCCGGCGAGCCTTGCGCTCCAGCCGTCTACTCCCGTATAGCCTATCACCAGTCTCTTGAGCGACCACGCAAATGCCATTTCGGACAGCGTGCCCGCGCCGCCGCCCACGGCTACTACCGCAGAGGCATTGGCTACTATCGCGTTGCGGAATACGTCCAATCCCGTGGGTATGACTATGTCCGCGTATGCGTTGACGGCGTGCACGTCAAACGACGGCAACAGCGCAACGGTATCTCCCTCGCGATATTTATCGGAAGCATGCGCGCCCTCAAAGGCGGCTTCCATCACGCCCTTATGTCCGCCAGATTGCACGCGGTATCCGTTGTCGACGAGCAGCTTGCCCGTAGCGTATGCTAAGTCGTACTTGTGCGAACCGTAATCTATCTTGGCGTCGCCTACTACGGCAACTATCTTTCTCATATCCTTCTCCTTACAGCTTGTTGCTGACTAATTATTTTTTACGCGGATTATAAGCCGCATTATATAATATATGATACCACAAACTTGCGGGTAATCAACATCAATGTTTGATTTTTATTAAGTTGGTCTCGGATTATACATACTTTCGCGCCTATAATATTACGCGTTTATATAAAGATTGACAATGAATAAAATAAGTGGGGGATTGATATTGCGCGATGCGCGCCTTTTCTGCTATAATTTAACTATCATTAATTTTTATGGGGCGATTATGAGCAGACTCACTCTTATTCCTTATCCCAAGCGCGTCGATTTTAAGGACGGCAGGCTCGATTGCACACGTGTCGATATCGTAGGCTCTGCCTGCTTTGCCGCTCGGGATTTTGCAGATTATATTACTCAGCTGGGCTATTCTGTCGGCGACGGCGTTAAGATTAACTATTCCGTTAACTCTGCGCTTGCGCTCGATAAAGAGGGCTATATTATCGATATAGGCGAGGGCAGTATCGATATATCGGCGTCGGATGACGCGGGTATCAGATACGCCTTTTGTTCTTTAAGGCAGCTTATGCACAATTATCAGGGCGTGCTGCCGCGCTGCGTTATCACCGACGAGCCTTATCTCAAGTTCAGAGGTATGTTGCTCGACGCAGGTAGATATTTTTATCCCAAGCGCGACGTGCTGAAATTGATAGATTTATGCTACTATCATAAGCTCAACGTGTTGCATTGGCACCTTACCGAGGACCAGGGTTGGAGGATACGTATCGATAAGTATCCCCTGCTTACGGACAAGGGCAGCCGCCGCTCGCACACCAACTTCGGTATCAGACCTCACGGCGGTTATTATACCAAGGAGGACGCAAGGGAGATAATAGAATACGCCAACATGAGAGGTATAGAGGTAATCCCCGAGATAGACCTCCCCGGGCATACGCAGGCGGCGCTTGCGTGCTATCCTTATCTGGGATGCTTTGACCGCAAGCTCAAGGTCGCCACGCATTGGGGCGTAAAGCACGACGTGATTTGCGCAGGAAAGGAGAGCAGCTATCAGTTCGTATTCGATGTGCTGAGCGAGATAATAGAGCTGTTCGGCGGCAACACGCGCTATATACATATAGGCGGCGACGAGGTGTTCAGACATCGCTGGAGCCTGTGCCCTCACTGCCGTGAAACCATGGAGAGAGAGGGGCTGAAGGACGAGCAGGAATTGCAGGCGTACTTTATGTCGAGAGTGTGCGATTGGGTAGTGGATAAAGGCTATACGCCTATCGTATGGAACGGTCTTGACTGCGATAAGCGCGTGCACGAAAAGGCGGTATGGCACTATTGGAGCGACGAGCACGGCGGCTCTGACGACCTTGTCCGCAAGTTCGCAGGCGAGAGCGGCGGATATCTCAACAGTAATTCCGCTCATGTCTATATCGATTTCCCTTACGGCAGAACGTCGCTAAAGAAGAGCTATGCCTTCAATCCCTTGCCCGAGGGATTGCCCGAGGATAAGCTGGTGGGCGCGGTGCTCACGCTGTGGACGGAATATATACCTAACTTCAAGACGGCGTGCGTAAGACTGCTGCCGCGCGCGTGCGCATTGTCCGAGACAATGTGGCTCAAGGGAGATAAGGATTATAAGGAGTTTGAGAGTAGGCTTATGCCTATGGTCCGTTATCTCAAGCGCGAGGGATTCAAGAGCGTACCTCTTCGCGTAGCCAATCCTTGCGCATTGCGCGGAGCTTTGCAAAAGGCATGGTTTAACAGACGCGTAATGCATTGGCAAGGACTGCACAATCTCATTGACGACGCCAACGTAGAGCGTAAGTATAAGAAAAAGCGTTAGAAGGCGTTATGCGGCGTTTTTCGAGCTAATAGGCGTATCATTGCCCCTATTAGCGTTGCTTTATGCGCTTATTAATGTTAGTATATAGTTATAAATCATTTATTCTAAGGAGTTGCATATGCAGGATAAGATTTACGTTATCGACACCGATATGGGTGTGATTAAGGCGGAGTTGTATGCCGATCAGGCGCCTATCACCGTCGCCAATTTCGATAAGCTCGTGTCCGAAGGCTTTTATGACGGACTGACATTTCACAGAGTTATTTCCGGATTTATGATACAGGGCGGCTGTCCTTTGGGCAACGGCACAGGCGGTCCCGGGTATGGCATTAAAGGCGAGTTCGCCGTCAACGGCGTGCAGAACAATATCAGGCATAAGCGCGGAGTGCTCTCTATGGCGCGCGCTATGGATCCCGACAGCGCGGGCAGTCAATTCTTTATCATGCATAAGGATTCGCCTCATCTCGACGGTAAGTACGCAGGTTTCGGCATGGTGATCGAGGGCATGGACGTTGTGGATAAGATTGCGTCTGTCCCTACGGGGTATATGGATAGACCTAATAAGCCTATTCACATTAAGAGCATCTATACCGAGGAGAGGAAGTAATCGGCGTATAGATTATAGGCATTGCAGTATCCGATATTTTATATCGTGATAGTAACTGCCTTTTTAAGAAAATTATCTAAAAATTAAGGACGCTTAAGTAGCGTCCTTTTCATATCTTAAATATTAATTTCGGCTGTTTATTCCGCGGCAGGCTCTTCCTCGACGTGTTCGACAGGCGCGGGAGCGGGCGCTGCGGTAGCCACTTCCTGCATAGCTACTGCCTTAACTACTTTATTATAGTCGTCGGGAGGCAGGGCCTCGGGGTGCTTCTTAAGATACTCGGCAAGCGCGATTTCGTACTTGCGCATATCTTTTTCGTATTGCAGATGTGCTTCGTCGTATATCTTGCATACGCGCTTATATTTTTCCATCTCCGCGTTATATTTATTGGCGAATTTATGCCTGAGCACTATCATGAGCGCAACGCCCACTATCAGCAATACTGCGCCTGCGCCTATCATTACGTATGAGCCTACAGGCGGTATTATTTTCAGTATCGCAAGCACTATTCCCGCTATCAGCGCGACTGCCGCTATAATTATCATGATTATAGACATGGAGTACGACGTTGCGTGCGCAGGGGGATCGGGTCTTACCATGCTCGGCTTTACGGGTTTTACGGGCATCATGTCTGCGTAAGAGTCCTCTCTGTCCATGAGCGAAGTCTCTTCTATGCCGCTTCTGCGCTCGTTGTTGAGACGCTTGAGATATCTCTCGAGGGCTTTATCCTTTTCCAGCTCCGTGAGGCTCTCTTCTATGCCGTATTTTGATTTTATTTCCGCCTTTTTGCGATATTGCTCGAGATACATGTCGGCATACTCGTTGTCTATTCTGAACCTCTCTGTCTCCGTGCGGCGGTCGTAAGAGTTCTGCCTGAGCATCTCGCGCACCGCGGGAGGGATAGACATCTTTTCTATCTTAATGCCTGTAGCAACTGTGCCGTAGGGCAGCAGCTTTGCGTTCAGCACGCTCTCCAGCTTAGCGGATATCTTGCTGTAATTGGCGGCAAAGTGATAATATCCTACGCCGCTTTCATCCACAAGTCCCGCTACGACTTCGCACCATGACTCAAGAGCTAAGGAGCGGAATGTCTCGTATACCGTGCCCATATTCAATGCCGCCGCCGCAATGTCCAGCTTGCGCAGCAGGCTCTGCGAGTCCTCTATACGGAATGTCAGCGAGAATGCGCTTTCCAGATAGGTAACTATCTCCAACTCTTTATCGTAATATTCGATTTCCTCATTCCTTGCGGTAACGTAGTCGAGCTTCACGCAAGGGAATTTCTTGAGCGACAGCGAAAAGCGCGTTACCGACGACAGGTTGTCCGTAAGCTCCAGTCTCTTGGATACGAATATACGGCAGATAGCGGGGAAGTACTGCTTGTCGGGATAGGGCAGTCTTACGAAGTTTTCGTAATTATTGCGCACCCATTGCAGCATATCCTCTCTGTCCGACGGCGAGCCTGCGTCCAAATCGGACAGTCGGGCAAGCATCGCTACGTGCAACTTATCGTTAGATGAAATTTCGGGATTGCCTTGAGCCATTAAGTCCTCCGTTTACATCATATAATTGGAGCAGTATTTACATATGGCGACAGGACGCATATTGGGCTGTCCGCACACGGGGCATACCACGTAATCGTTGCGGTCATAGCCGATCTTTTTATCGCTTTCTTGGCTATCCGTATTGATTTGGCTTGCTTTGACCTGATTATCGCTCATACATAACTCCGTAATTTAATCTAACTAATATATTAACATAACCGATTTATAAATGCAAGAATATCGATAATATGAGCGATTTTGCCCTCTAATACGCGCTATTGCGTATAATTAAATCGCTATAGGGCGATAATGTGAAAATAATGTTATTTTTTTAACGAATTTACTTGACAACATATAGGCTATACTCATATAATGGAATAGCATAAGATTGTTAAATTTCTAACAATCTACGGCAAAGCCGAAAACGGCAATAATAAAGTAATCAATTTTATATATAAGGAGTTACTATGGCAAAGGTACAAATCGTTAATGACGAGCAGAGCTTATTGCAGCGTCTTGCCGAGGTAAGAGCGGCGCAGGCTCAATACGCCACTTACACACAGGAGCAGGTTGATAAGATTTTCTTTGAAGCGGCTATGGCTGCCAACAAGATGAGAATTCCGCTTGCTAAGATGGCAGTCGAGGAGACTGGCATGGGCGTAGTGGAGGATAAGGTAATCAAGAATCATTATGCCTCCGAGTATATCTATAATGCGTATAAGGATACCAAGACTTGCGGCGTGCTCGAGTACGATGCCGGTTTCGGTCTCAAGAAGATTGCCGAGCCTATCGGCGTTATCGCGGCGGTAATACCTACCACCAACCCTACTTCTACTGCTATATTCAAGTCGCTGCTCGCGCTCAAGACGCGCAACGCGCTTATCTTCTCCCCTCATCCCCGTGCAAAGAAGGCTACTATTGCCGCTGCTAAGGTTGTATTGGACGCTGCTGTCAAGGCAGGCGCTCCCGAGGGAATCATCAGCTGGATTGACGAGCCCAGCGTTCCGCTTTCGGGCATGATAATGAAAGAGGCTGATATCATCCTCGCAACCGGCGGTCCCGGCATGGTTAAGGCAGCTTACTCTTCGGGCAAGCCCGCCGTAGGCGTAGGCGCAGGTAATACTCCCGCGCTCATCGACGACCTTGCGGATATCAAGACTGCCGCAGCTTCCGTAATTCACTCCAAGACGTTCGATAACGGTATGATTTGCGCTTCCGAGCAATCCGTAGTCGTTCTTAAGGACGTATATGCCGAGTTCAAGAAAGAGATGCAGGCGCGCGGCGCTTACTTCCTCAGCGCGGAAGAGACCGACAAGATGAGAGCAACCATTCTCATCAACGGCGCGCTTAACGCTAAGATAGTCGGACAGCCCGCTACCAAGATTGCCGAGATGGCAGGCTTTACTGCTCCTGCAGGCGCTAAAGTTTTGGTAGGCGAGGTCGACAGCGTAGATATCAGCGAGCCTTTCGCTCACGAGAAGCTCAGCCCTGTGCTTGCTATGTATAAGGCTAAAGATTTCGACGATGCGGTCAATAAGGCAGAGCAGCTCATCAACGACGGCGGTTTGGGACATACATCGGTAATTTATACCAATCCCGAGACCGGTAAGGAGAAGATAGATAAATTCGTATCGAGGATGCGCACTTGCCGTATTCTTGTCAATACCCCTTCTTCGCAGGGCGGTATCGGCGATTTGTACAATTTCAAACTTGCGCCTTCGCTCACGCTCGGATGCGGTAGCTGGGGCGGTAACAGCGTCAGCGAAAACGTAGGTATTAAGCACCTTATCAACATTAAGACGGTTGCGGAAAGGAGAGAGAATATGTTGTGGTTTAGAGCGCCCGAAAAGGTTTATTTCAAGAAGGGCTGCTTGGGCGTTGCTTTGCAAGAGCTCAAGCACGTTATGAATAAGAAGAAGGCGTTCATAGTTACCGACTCCTTCTTGTTCAAGAGCGGATTTACTAAGCTCATCACCGACAGACTTGACGAAATGGGCATTTCTCACACCACTTTCTTCGAGGTTGCGCCCGATCCTACGCTTGCATGCGCTAAAGAAGGCGCTAAGGCTATGGCTGCATTCCAGCCCGATGTGATACTCGCTATCGGCGGCGGTTCGGCTATGGACGCAGGTAAGATTATGTGGGTACTTTACGAGCATCCGGAAATCAACTTCCAAGACCTCGCTATGAGATTTATGGATATCCGTAAGAGGGTATACACCTTCCCTCATATGGGCGATAAGGCTTACTTTATCGCTATACCTACCACGGCAGGTACGGGTTCCGAGGTTACGCCTTTTGCGGTCATCACCGACGAGACCGACGGCACTAAGTATCCTCTTGCCGACTATGAGCTCATGCCCGATATGGCTATCATAGACGCCGATCTTATGATGAATATCCCTAAGGGACTTACGGCAGCTTCCGGTATCGACGCGCTCACTCATGCGCTCGAGGCTATTGCGTCCATGCTTGCTACCGATTATACCAACGGTATCGCTATGGAAGCTATTAAGCTGATATTCGAGTATCTGCCCCGCGCATATTCGCTCGGCGGTCATGACGCAGAGGCAAGAGAGAGGATGGCCAACGCTTCCTGCATGGCAGGTATGGCTTTTGCCAATGCGTTTCTCGGTGTTTGCCACTCTATGGCGCACAAGCTGGGCAGCTATCATCATTTGCCTCACGGTATTGCCAACGCGCTCATGATTAACGAAGTTATCAAGTTCAACTCCGCAGAGTGTCCCGCTAAGATGGGTACTTTCCCTCAGTATAAGTATCCCGAGGCTATGAAGAGATACGCAGGCGTTGCCGACGCGCTCGGACTTGCGGGCAAGAACGATGCCGAGAAGGTCAAGGCTCTCATGAATAAAATCGAAGAGCTCAAGAAGGCAGTCGAGATTAAGGCTACCATCAAGGATTACGGTATCGACGAAGCCGACTTCCTTGCAAGATTGGACAGCATGACCGAGGACGCTTTCGACGATCAGTGCACGGGCGCTAATCCCAGATATCCTCTTATGAGCGAGATCAAGCAGATGTACCTCAACGCTTATTACGGCGTAAAGAAGTAATAGCGTATATTGTTAGCCCTCCGTCCTTTGCGACGGAGGGCATTTTTTTATTCGTTGAGATTGCAATAATACTTTTAATGATGTATTATATAGATATGTTTGATGAAGTAATCGAGGCTAATAACAAGCAAGAGCGCAAGAAGCGCATACGTCGCGGCTTATTTATTGCAACAGCCGCGGTCTCGGCTGTTATTATAGTGCTCAGTATTGTATTGATAATTTTGTGGAGAGTAACTTATGTCAAGCTCGACGATGTTATCGAGATACCCATTGTCTATCTCGATCCGTCGGCAAGAGTTACTGTAGATAGGACGGCGGACTATCTCGGACATCCCGATCTTGTCCTTAACGATAGGGGGGAGCTTATTACCATGTATCCCGAGGGGCACGGTAAGGGTGCTATCGTCATGAGACGTTCTTCCGATATGGGTAAGAATTGGAGTGCCAAGGAGACAACTCCCGAGTCTTGGAGCAACTCGCGCGAGACGCCCACCGTATACAGCATTAAGTTGCATAGCGGCGAGGAGAAACTTGTCATGATATCAGGTTGTCCCGCTTGGAAAGAGGGCGAAGAGGACGGCTTTAATTTCTCCTATTCCGATGACGGCGGTTACAACTGGAGCGAGTTTACCAACTGGTACGGCAAGGAATGGGCTGAAGAGAACGGCAAAGAGCCTTACGACTGCATAGTAGCAATGTCGTCGCTTACGCAGGTTAAGCGTCGCGGCTTTTACGTCAACGAGTGGCTGGGCACATTCCACGACCATGAGTTTAATATGTATAAGTCGTATCTGTCGTTCGATATTTACGGCAATATGGAGTGGTCGGAACCCGAGCTCTTACTCGGAGAGTACAACGATATCAGCCGTGAGTATAATTTGTGCGAGCCCGAGATAATCAGGACGCAAGAGAAACTTGTCGACGGCGTTAAAAAGAGCGAACTCATTTTAATCATGCGCAATAATAAGCACGAGGGCGGCTCTATGGCGTGCGTTTCGTATGACGAGGGCATTACGTGGACAGAGCCCGTATTTCTTCCCAATGCGTTGACAGGCGACAGACATAAGGCGGAGTATGACGCAAGCACAGGTAAGTGGCTCATCACTTTTAGGCAAGTGCTCGGCATTAAACCTAACGTTTTATCAACGTCTAAGCTGTATGGAGTCGGTTGGGTAGCTTGGGTAGGTGATGAAGATGTATTGTTTGCGCTTGCACAAGGTGATTGGTCCAAAGGCTGCGGAGACGCATATATTGTACTTGCGGAGAATCACGGCGGCACTCTCGATTGCGGCTACGCAGGTACCGCGGTCGACGATGAAAGTAACTTTGTACTCGTATCCTACGGCAGATTTTCTAAGTCTACGGTCAATCCCTATATATTGAGCGTTTCCTTCAATCTAAGGGATATGTTGGGCATCTGAGTTAGTATTTGTCGGCAAAATAAAAAAGTATATTATATTTTTTGACAAATATTTTACATCGAGTTATAATATAGATATTAATATTATAACCTACAGGAGGGTTTATTTTATGAAAAAGAAAGTAGCAGTTGTAGCAGTTGCGCTTTGCCTTGTCATCGCGCTCGTAGCCTTGTGCGCATGCACGCCCAGCGTTGATAAACTTAAGGATAAGTTTACCAAAGACGGCTATCATGTAGAGGCAATATCTACTGATGGATTTGAGGATGCTAAAGTCGAGTATGCTTTTACGGCTTTCAAGGGTGGAGACAGCATCTTTGATCTCGTCAGCGGCGCCGAGATGATTACTGTAGTTTGCTTCAGCAACAGCGATGATGCTAAGACCTATTATGAGAAGGCTAAAGAGACTGCAGAACAGTCTGAAGAGTTGATGGGTATTAAAATGTCGGTTAAGAAGAAGGGTAACGCTATCGCTTCCGGTACCGAAGGCGCTCTTAAGCTTTTCTAATTTAAGACAGCTTTAAGCAAAAGAATTTTTACCCCGACTTATTTTATAGGTCGGGGTATTTATATTTGTCGTTATGTTATTTGTGTACTATAAATATTTGAGATATAATTTGCTATGCATTAATTATAATTAAGCCGACATTTCAAACTTATTTTTATAAAATACAATCTTTCCTATTTGTATAGTAGCCTCTAATCTTTTATGCAGTTCAGGCTTTTGCTTTGCGGCTCTTTGAATGTTCTTAAATAGCGATTCAATTTCGCAATCAGAAAAAAGTTGCACCTTGAAAATTTGAGATTTGCTCACAACACCTTAAAAGAATGACTAAAATTTAATGTACATGGGATACAGCAAGAGGTAAGGTATTAACCTTTGACAGCAACACTTGAAAAGTTCACCTCTCTTTATCTCTATAATGAACCAATTGTCTGTCAGTATTAGTAAATAGTTTTTGGTACAAATTTGGTACACATTAAAAGTTGCTTATTTTTCTTCTATGGATTTCAGTTATATTTAATGGCTTTGCAGGATATTTTGGGTTGTTATACCCTGCAAGGACCAAAATTTGGCGGAGAGAGAGGGATTCGAACCCTCGGTACGGTATTAGCGTACACACGATTTCCAATCGTGCTCTTTCGGCCTCTCAGACATCTCTCCAAAAAAGCATTAAAATGATATCATAAATAAAACAAATATTCAAGTAAAATGCGGCTCATTTAGAATATAAGATTAAAGTTGTTATATTTATCAAGTTATTAATTATCGATTAGCGCGCTTGCGAGGGTAATTATAGAAGTCTGCAGTTAAATAAATATATATAAAAATTTTATTGATTTAGAGTGCGGTGATAAATTGAAATTAATTTTAAGAAATTGCAGTTGTAAGAAAATTGTCATAATTTTGTAAATCAGTTGAAATAGATAGGTTTTATAATTCAAGTATACAGGAGGCGTAAGGCAATGGGAATACGATTGGCGATAACCGGTGCCAGCGGGCACATGGGCAAGGCGGTAATGCAAGAGCTGAAAGGGCTTGAGAGTATCGAGTCGGTTAAGATATTGTTGCTCAACAATGCAGAGCAGCGTCGTTACGGGCGCAAGTTCAAGCGCATGTTTGGCAAAAAAATGCAAGTAATATACGGCGACATAGTTGACTACGATAACTGTAAAGAGCTCGTAGACGGCAGTGATTACGTAATACATATGGCGGCTGTCATACCGCCCGATGCGGATAAATACGCGGACAAGTGTTATGACTGCAATTACGTCGGGACGGTGAATATCGTAGACGCGGTGCTTGCGCAGGCAAAGCAGCCCAAGCTGATACATTGCTCGACTGTGGCTGTGTACGGACACCGCAATTATTTGCATCCTTGGGGCAGAGTGGGCGACCCGTTGCTTGTATCGCCGTTCGATAACTATGCGGCGGCGAAGTTAAAGGCGGAGCGTTACTTATTGGATAGTAATGTCAAGTGCTGGGCGGTGCTCAGGCAGACGGGCATATTGTATAAAGATTTGCTTATGAGCAACATCGGAGACGGACTTATGTTCCACACCTGTCTAAACGTGCCGCTCGAGTGGGTGAGCGACAAAGACAGCGGCGTACTGATTCGCAATATTCTTTTGAAAGATATAGCAGGCTCGGCGGACGACTTCTGGATGAAGGTATACAATATCGGCGGTGGAGACGGCAACAGGAATACCGGATACGAGACTTTTGACTCGTGTTTTAAGGAGTTTGGCATTCCGACTAAAAAGGTTATGAAACCGATATGGCATTCTATCCGCAATTTTCACGGAGTGTGGTTTGAAGATGCGGATGCCCTTGAGGACATGTTCCGCTTCCGCAGCGATACGGTTGTAGGTTTTTGGCGTCGCGCGCTCAATCCTATATATAAACTTGCGCGCATAGTGCCGCCGTCCTTGATATCAAAGCTGGTTATACAGCGTCTGCTTGACGATTATAATTCTCCGCTCAAGTGGATTAAAGACGGCGAGAAAGGTAAAGTCAAGGCATATTTCGGCAGCGGCAGTAACGTGGAGTGTATGCCGATGACGTGGCAAGACTTTCCTCTGCTTGCAGAAGGGCGCATAGTAGCAGGAGATATAGATTACGAAGCTATGCGCGACGTATCCAACGTGCGCAGGCTCGGCTATAGGCTCGATCACGGCTATGACGAGAGCAAGCCCGATTGCGAGCTCGATATTGACGACATGCGTAAAGCGGCTGTATTCCGCGGCGGCAAATGTCTGTCGGAGAGCATGGTAAAAGGCGACTTGTATACTAAGCTCAAGTGGCAGTGCCATGACGGGCACATATTCGAGGCTACGCCTTACGCGGTAATTAAGGCAGGTCATTGGTGCCCCGTGTGCTGCCAGCCCGGGGAGTGGGACTTCGACCGTCAGGCAACTTTTTCTCCTTTCTTTGCGCAAGTATGGTACGACACTCATGCAAAAGGCGAGAGATATGTTTATTATTACGATGCCGACGGGGTAGCTACATTCAGAAGATATACGGAGGATAAGGCGGCATGAAGATAGGTATATACGTATTTTCCGCTACAGGAAATACTGCAAGAGTTTGTAAACTTTTTCAAGAGCGTCTGCTTCAAGGCGGAGCGGAGGTTGCGTGGCACAATATAGAGGATTCTTACAGCGAGGACGTCGCTCCTGATAAGTACGATACTTTGATATTGGCTTATCCCGTCCACGGCTTCAACGCGCCCACCATTGTAACCGAATTTGCAAAGAAATTGCCCAAGTTGAAGGGTAAGGGATATTATATAGTAAAGAGCTCTGGAGAACCTGCTAAAGCCAACAGGGCGTCGTCTGCTCAGCTCAACGGCATACTTAAATCCAAAGGCTACGATATGCTCGACGAGTTTCATTACGTAATGCCTTACAATATGATATTCAGGCACGACCAGTATATGGTCAATAAGATGTGGAGCCGTGCCTTAGAGGCGGCGGACATAGATGCGGCGCGCATATTAGAGGGCAAGCGCGGAGAAATAAAGCAACACATAAGACATCGCTTTATATCTAAGGTATTCAGAATAGAACATGGCGGAATGCGAATTATCGGCAGACACTATAAGGTCGATACCGATAAATGCGTGAAGTGCATGAAGTGCGTTAAAGCGTGCCCGATGGGCAATATTAAATATGAGAACGGCAAGTTTGTGTTCGGCAAGAAATGCTTGGGCTGCGCCCGCTGCTCGTTTAACTGTCCCGTAGATGCTTTCAATATATCATTGCTTAACGGTTGGAAAGTAAACGGAGCCTATGACTTTTCGCTTAAGGAGCAGCCGGATGGCAAATTGTGCAAGTGGTGCAATAAGTCATACAAGCGATATTTTTCGCAAAAAGGCAGCAATAGTATTGAAAATCAATGATTTGTGTAGTAGAATTTAGTGGGTGATGATATGAATAAACGCAAGATCTTAATAGCTGAAGACAATACTGAAATTTCCGACATGATACGCAATTATCTGCTTAAAGCAGAGTATTCCGTGTATCAGGCATACGACGGATTGCAGGCGATAGAGATGGCGAGCAGCGTGCGTCCCGACTTGCTGCTGCTGGACATAATGATGCCTGTGTGCGACGGCTTTGAGGTATGCGAGAGCGTGCGTAAAAACATGAATATACCTATTATAGTAATCTCTGCGGTAGTAGATGAGGAGAGTAAACTTAAGCTGTTCGAGCTCGGCGCAGACGATTATTTGACCAAGCCTTTTTCTTTCAAGGAGATGGTAGTAAGAGTTGCGGCTCAGCTACGTAGATTTTACGAGTTTACTCCTGTCGTCTCCAAGTTCCGTACATACGGCAGACTGACGATATCGTCGGATAGGTTTGAGGCTAAGGTGGACGGAGAGGAGATAGGGCTTACTTCTACAGAGTTCAGATTGCTCGACTTTCTCACATCCAATCCCAATAGGATATTTTCCAAGCAAAAGCTCATTGACGAGGTATGGGGCATAGACGAGTATATCGACGAAAATACCGTTGCGGTTACCGTATCGCGCCTTAGGGACAAGCTTGAGAAGTTGGGCGTCAACGGCATAGCTACCGTATGGGGCTTTGGGTATAAATGGCAAGATTAAGGAAGAGCAGCGAATATATTCTCAGTGTAGTAGAGCGCTTTGCCCGTGATAAAATAGACGAGCCTGTGCGTATATTCGGCTCGCGCGATAAGCGGCGCATAATGTCGTCGCTGGAGCGACTCAGACTTCATCTGCTTGCTATGCGTTATATTACGGAAAAGCAGGCGGAAAGCGATAAGACCGCTCTTGCGGGCGTATTGCACGACCTTAAGACGCCCATGGCGCTCATTTCCGGCTACGCCGAATCATTGCAGGACGGCATAGGAGATAAGGATTATCTCTCCCTCATTATCGATAAAATCAGCAGTCTGCAAAGTATAATCGGTTCTGTCTCCGTAGCTTCGGGTAAGGAAACCGCGGATATGTTCGGCGTCAAAGAATTTGCCAATGCAAGACTGTATTTTTACGTATTGTTTAAGGGCTATGCCGATATAGCGGAGAGCAGACATATCAACTTTCAGCTCGGCAAGTTTCCTCGCCTTGCAGGCTTCTACAGCAGACACAGCGATACCGTAGGCGTATATATAAATAAAAGTCAGATGGAGCGCGTGGCGCAAAATATTCTTAACAACGCCGTTCGCTATACTCCCAAGGGCGGGAGAATAAAGGTTACTTTTCATAAGGGAAAGCAATATTACTGCATTAGCATATCCGATAACGGCAGCGGAATTTCTCCTTATAAACTGCCGTTTATTTTCGATAGATATTATCGCGCGCATAACGACAGTGGCGGAACAGGTCTGGGGCTGTATATATGTAAAGAAATCGTTGAAAAGCACGGCGGTACAATCACTGCGCGTTCAAAGCAAGGCAAGGGCACTAAGTTTATTATTAGATTGCCTATAGTTCCCGCTCCGCCAATAGGCAGAGACTCTAAGAAGTCTCGTTGATTATATCGCTTGATTATTATATTGTTTTAATTCTGTATAATTTACTTACAACTGCAATTCATTATCAATCATTTGATGACTATAACTATGTCAAGTCTTATACATGAGTTGCATTGCTATTTATCTGCAAATCCAATCATAAAAAAAGTAGACCTATTATAGTAATAGGTCCTTAATATTTACTACATTATAATACTTTTAATTGATATAAGCAACATATAATGCTCTTTTTTAACTT
>CAMWNK010000005.1 GCA_947175555.1 uncultured Clostridia bacterium
AAGTGCTTATTTTTTTAGTTTAGCCCCCTATTTTGCCTCAAAAAGCAGTTATTTTGGCTATTTTCGTTTAAGACAAACAAGAGTTTCGACATGCTTAGTCATGGGGAACATGTCGTAGGGCGTAACGGACATTACTTCATAGTTATTAGATAGCAGTGCTAAATCACGGGCAAGGGTGGCGGGATTGCAAGAGATGTATACAATATGTCTGCACTCGGAGGAGTTGAGCGCGTCCAGTACCGCCTTATCGCAGCCTTTGCGAGGAGGATCGAGTATGACAAGAGTATCTTGGTCGATATCCGTTTGTGCAATCACTTTTGCGCAGTCGCCGAGTACGTTGTCGATTATGTCGGAGTTTCCGTTGTCTTGTGCCATGCGTCTGCCGTCGGCTATAGCAGAGGGCACTATCTCGATACATTTTACGCTGTCGCAGTACGGCGCGACAAGATTGGATATCACGCCTATTCCGCCGTATGCGTCTATGACCGTGCGCGGGGCGCAAGCTGAGACGAATTGCGCCACATGCCGATATATGGCAGAGCATATATCGTCGTTGATTTGCATGAAAGATTGCGGGGATATTCGCGCCCTTACTCCGCATATATTGCACTCGATGTCCATGTCGCCGTATAGGCATGCGGTTTTTTTGCCGAAAATCACGTTGGTATTAGCTTTATTGACGTTGACAGTAAGGCTTATGGGGACGCCTATCTTAAGCAATCTGTCCTTTATCTTATCGGCATGGGGCAGTGTGTCGGAGTTGACTACGATAGTTACGGCATAGCAGTTATCGGCGCGTCTTACCACTATATGTCGTATAATGCCTTTGCCGTTCGATTCGTCGTAAGGGGGCAAGTTGCAATTATTGAACTCATCTGTTAGCGCAGAGATAATTGAGTTGGTAGTGTCGTCGTGCAGCGCGCACCCGTTTGCAGGAAAGGGCACCAAGTCGTGCGTGCCCGTGCGGTAATATCCTGCACGTGTGCAGCCGTCTTTACGAGCTATAGGGACTTGAGCTTTATTGCGGTAGGCGTATATTTTCGGCGACGGGACGGTAGGCGCAGCGATAGCGTTTATGCGGGCCTTGTCAAGGCAGCTTTGCACGCTCGCGCGCTTGATACTCAGTTGCTCCGAGTAGACGATGTGCTGCATATCGCAGCCGCCGCACTTGAAAAATATAGGACAAGCAGGCGTAACGCGCTTAGGAGAAGGCGTAATTATCTTGATAACTTTAGCCGATACATACTTTTTATCTACCTTAGTAACTTGCGCTTTGACGATTTCTCCCTTAAGCGTAAGAGGAATAAACACGACTTGCCCGTCATGACGAGCGACGCCTTCGCCGTTCATTCCCGAGTTCTCTATTGTCAGCTCAAGTATATCGCCTACGTTTATCATAGAGTAATTATATCACGTAGCAGGGCGGTAAAGCAATTATAAGGGATAACGGCGACGCTCTTTGCGCACACTATGTAATAGAGGTGTAATATGAAAAAGAATCTGTATAAATTAGCTAAAGATACTAAGAGCAATGAGGAACAGATAGAAGAATTGAATAAAGACAACTTTGAAAAGGCTTTGCACTCGCAAAGCGCAAAGAGCGGAATTAAAAAGTAGTCTCGAGTCATGGTTATAAACTTGCCGCACTTAGCAGCGAAGTAATTGCACATGGTTGATTGATACTTGATACGTAGAGTTATCTTATCTGTATAATAATATGCGCTATAGGCAATACATCGTATCGGGAGGTGCTTTATGGCAAAGAATAAGAACAATAAGCCCAAAGCCTGCAAGGGCAGAGCGGGCGCAACCGACAGCTCCAACTCAGCAATGCGCAGCATAGATAAGCGCAATATGCAGATGAGCTTGAAAGATGAGGATAACGGCTTGAAATAAAAGCCGTTATACATAAATTATTTTAGATTAAATATCGTCAATTGGATTTTTCAAATAGAGCTTTACTATGCGTTAGTTATTCGGTACGGGTAAATTTATTTGATATTACAAAACTCATACATGGTTGCGAAAATCGGGGACATGTATGAGTTTTTTGACGCAAATTTAAGCGTAATCAACTTGCAAATTATATATTAAGACGTCAATAAAATACATGTATATTAATATTAGTTGCATTGATTAATTCTTTTCTGCAAATAGCGCGGCAAAGCCCTTAGAAAAAGATGATAGATTTATTTAATAGATATATTGAATGGCGATTCTAAAGCAGTAGGCGCAATTATATTCAGCTACAGTATAGGCGAGAAGAGATAGCTGATTGCAATAAAGTTACAGACAGTCTTTGCACATGCGGGCATACTCTTCAATGCGCCGCTTTCCCGTGCCCGAGCACTCCCTGTAATCGGATATAAGCGTCTTTTCGTGGGTATTGAGCGCGCCCATGCCAAGCGGCGACGTAGTATTGCCGTCTCTGCCGAGCAAGTAGTCCAAGCTCACGTCAAAGTAATCTGCAAACATTATAAGATAGTCATACGGCGCCTGTCTCAACTCGTTTTCGTAATTGGCGAGGGTGCCTGCGTTGATGCCCAGATCTTTGGACATCTTGCTTCGCTTAATGCCGTTTTCCAATCTCAATTCTTTAAGTCTGAACATATCTTACCTCTCGATTATTATACAAAACGTATTATTCTAAAACTCCAATTCATACAAAACGGTTGACATTGCGCGCATTGTATTGTAAAATTAATACAAAATGTATGATATATCGACATTGCTTGATATAAATTAACCGTTTTGGAGGTAAAACAATGACTGAGGAAAAGCTCATAGCGGTGCTTAACGCCGTGTCGGATAAAATCCCCGAGAACAAAATGTATATGTTCAAGGAGAAGCTGCGCTCCGCAGACGACGATAAAGCAGAAGTATTGTTGTGCGAAAAGCTGCATAATCCTACTCATATATTGTTGTTTTCCATTTTCTTGGGCGGCTTAGGCGTGGATAGATTCATAATAGGCGACACAGGTCTTGGAGTAGCCAAACTGCTGCTTGGCTGGTGTACTTGCGGAATATGGCCTCTTATTGATATCTTCCTGTCTTATAAAAGCGCTAAGGAGAAAAACTTCAATAAGCTGATGCTCAATCTGTGAAGCCTGTTGCAGGTAAAGTAGTAAAAATATTAGTTCGGCATATAGTGATTTTTGCGGCGTTGGCAACGCTTGCTTTCGTGATAGGCTGTCCCCTCAAGAGGATTACGGGCATTAACTGTCCTTTATGCGGAGCGACGAGAGCTCAGCTTATGCTGCTTAAAGGCGATGTCGAGCTTGCGCTGAGCTATCATCCTATGGCGCTTGTCAATATCCCGTTGCTGCTTATAGCCGCTCATGCGCGTATCATCAAAAGGTACACGGGCAGTGCAATATTGGTGCTCTTGTTTATATCTGCAATAGTAATCTATGCAGTAGCACATGTGATGCGCGATAAGGCTATCCTTGACGAGGGGACAAGCGTAGTAATAGACTGGGGAACAAAACTTATTGCCGCGCGGCAGTAGACGCGGCGGTCGGGAGAGGAGAGAAGTCGGACCTTATACCTATTATTGAGGGAGTATATCGCGATTGCGTTAGGGTAGAGGGTTTTCATTCTAAGACGAGTCTTTTGCAGCGATGCAAAAGGCTTGTTTTTATATTACATTGCCCGCAGGCAGATATATTCAGCTACAAAGGCGATATGCAGATGAATATATAGGCATTTATCTAATTGATAAGCAAGCGCAATTTATTATAAGTAAAATGATTATCAGCTCAAGTCGCTAAGTAGTTGTCTGTAAAAAGCTGTTGTATTGTTTTTCCCACGCAGTGCAAAACCAAAGCGGGGTTGTAACAGCCTTGAAAAAGGGCTGTTGTATTATTTTTTTGCGCAGTGCAAAAACGTCAAAATCATTATAACTAGTTGACAGTCCTTAATTCCGCATATAAATCAGCGCGACATTATCTTATCGCGCCGACTGTATGCGGTATCTATTGGTAAAATCGTGTAATCGATAGGGGATATCTTTTATAGGTCAAAGAGCAGCTCCTTGTAAGTAGGGAACGGCCATGACTTGCGCGACGTGAGTTGCTCTAAGCAATCCGCGCTGTATCTCAAGCAGTTCATCGCAGGTATCACTATGTTGCGGTAATATACGGCGTTGTCTATTGCTCTGCCTTGTCTGTCGCTGTCTATAAGCGCATTTTCAAGCTCGGTTGCACGCAATATGAGAGCATCGAGTTTCGTGCCGATTTTATCTGCCAGATCCAAAGCATTACGCAGAGGCTTATCGGGAAACAGCTGCGTTTGCACGTGCAAAGACGCGCACGTCTTGCCAAGATAATCGGATACTGCTGGGATAATCTGCTTGCGCGCCATATCGAGCATGGTAAGCGCTTCTATATGCAGCACTTTACAGTAGTTTTCGGTCAGTATCTCGAAGCGCGAGTGCATTTCGCTTTCGGTAAATATACGGTGAGACGTGAATAGCTCTACGTTCTTTTTATCGAGGAAGTGCGGCAGTGCGTCCACTGTGGACTTGAGATTGCTCAGTCCTCTGCGCTCCGCTTCCGCAAGCCATTCGTCGGAATAGTTATTACCGTTGAATAATATTCGGCGGTGCTCGATTATACTCAAGCGTATGAGCTCGCGCGCAGTCTCGTCAGCGTTGTCCGACTTCTCCAGTTTATCGGCAAAGAGTCTCAACTCTTCCGCAACGGCGGTGTTGAGTACCGTGTTGGCTCCCGCAATGGACGCAGACGAGCCCGGCATCCTGAACTCAAACTTGTTGCCCGTGAATGCAAATGGCGACGTACGGTTGCGGTCGGTAGTGTCTTGCGTGAAGTGCGGCAATACTTTTACCCCGATTTCCACTTCGCAGCCTGCGCGCTTGGAATAAGGTCTGCCGTCCGCTATTGCGCTCAAGATTCCGTCCAGCTCCTCTCCAAGGAACATCGATACTATGGCGGGAGGCGCTTCGTTTGCGCCCAGTCTGTGGTCGTTACCCGCGCTTGCAACGGAAATACGCAGCAAGTCTTGATAGTCGTCCACGGCATTGATTACTGCGCATAGGAAGAGCAGGAATCTTACGTTCTGCGCGGGAGTATCTCCCGGCTCGAGCAGATTCTCGCCCAAATCCGTACTTATCGACCAGTTATTGTGCTTGCCGCTGCCGTTGATACCCGCAAAAGGTTTTTCGTGCAGTAGGCACACCAAATCGTGCCGCAGCGCAACTTTTTTCATCAGCTCCATTATCAACTGATTGTGGTCGCTTGCGACGTTGACGCTGGCGAATACCGGCGCAAGCTCGTGCTGAGCAGGAGCAACTTCGTTATGTTCCGTCTTGGCGGCAATTCCCAGTTTCCACAGCTCGGTATCGAGGTCGCTCATATAGTTGTGTACGCGCGTCTTTATTGCGCCGAAGTAGTGGTCCTCAAGCTCCTGTCCTTTGGGCGGCTTAGCTCCGAATAACGTCTTGCCTGTGATAATGAGGTCCTCGCGCTTGTCGAACAGCTCCTTAGGCAGCAAGAAGTATTCTTGCTCAGGACCTACCGTAGTTATTATGCGGCTTGCCTTGCTATTAAGGCACTTGAGTACGCGCATGGCTTGCTTATTGAGCGTCTGCACAGAGCGGAGCAGAGGAGTCTTTTTATCCAGAGCTTCTCCGCCGTACGAGCAAAACGCAGTGGGGATATATAGCGTGTCGTCTTTGATAAAAGCATAAGATGACGGATCCCACGCCGTGTAACCTCTCGCTTCAAAGGTACTGCGCAGTCCGCCCGAAGGGAAGGAGGATGCGTCGGGCTCGCCTTTGACAAGCTCTTTACCGGAAAACTCGGTGATAGCTGCGCCGCCGTCTGTAGGAGACACGAAAGCATCGTGCTTTTCCGCAGTAACTCCCGTCATGGGCTGGAACCAATGCGTGAAGTGCGTCGCGCCCTTTTCAAGCGCCCAGTCTTTCATAGCTCCCGCTATTACGTTGGCGGTGGACATGTCCAAGGGTTTTGATTCTTTAAGGCACGACTTGAGCGCGTTATACGTCTGCTTGGGCAGGCGTTCGCTCATGACTGCGTCGTTGAATACCATGCTGCCGAATAGCTGTCTGATATTATTCATAGTATCTACTCCTTACAGCAGCGTTACGCCCGCGGCGCGGCAAGCGTCCAAGGTTGCCTTGTCCCAGATAGAGGACTGTACCTCTCCGATATGCGCCTTGCCCAGCATGAGCATACACAGGCGCGACTGTCCTATGCCTCCGCCCATAGTAAGCGGCAACTTGCCCTCCAGCAAGTCTTTATGGAAGGGCAGAGAGCGTCTGTCGTCGCAACCTGCTTCTTTTAGCTGAGCGTCAAGAGATTGAGCGTCCACTCTTATACCCATCGACGATACTTCGAATGCGCAATCAAGCACTTCGTTGTAGAAGATTATATCGCCGTTCAGTTTCCAGTCGTCGTAATCGGGGGCTCTGCCGTCGTGCTTTATTCCCGATGCAAGCTCTCCGCCTATCTGCATTACGAACGCGCAGCCGCATTTTTCGGCGAGGGCTTTTTCTCTTTCTTTAGGCGTCAGGTCGGGATAGGCGTCCTCAAGCTCTTGCGTTGTTATGAATGTAACCTCGCGAGTAAGGCTGACGCTTAAGTCGGGGAATAGCTTCTTGATATCATCTAATGTGTCGCATATCGCGCCGACGATAGCTTTTACAGTGGATTTAAGATATTCAACGTTGCGCGTATCTTTAGTGATTATCTTTTCCCAATCCCATTGGTCGACGTATACAGAGTGCAGGTTGGACAGCTCCTCGTCGCGTCTTATGGCGTTCATATCCGCATACAGTCCCGTCAGTGGCTTAAAGCCGTAGTCTCTCAGAGCCTGCCTTTTCCACTTGGCTAAGCTGTGTACGACCTGAGCAGTGCTTTTAGTTTCTAAGATATCAAATGATACCGGACGCTCTACACCGTTGAGGTCATCGTTGAGACCTGTCGCGGGATCTACAAAGAGCGGCGCGGATACGCGTATAAGGTCGAGTGCTTTTGAAAGATTATCGGCAAAGTCCCGCTTGATAATGCCTATGGCGCGTTGCGTTTCGTACAGTCCGAGTTTGCTGCGATAGCCTTCAGGGATATAAGTCTTGCTCATGATAGTGCTCCTTGGCGGAAATAAAAACGGCGCCGCAGAAGTTACCTTCCGCAACGCCGTTGTTGCCGCGAGTTATTTTATATCTGCTATTTTAGTATCGAAAATGCAGATTGTCAACGATTTTTCGGATAAAAAATTAAAAAAATTTTCATTCGATTGCTTGCTTATTTTTATTAAATATTTATATTTTTTATCCACCGTATAAGGCGGTAAAAAATAGTCGGACCGCAATATTTTATATCCGCAATATAATAGCTCTATAAGGCATAAGCAGTTACAGCCGTGTAGCGGATAATTCAAGCAGATTGCTGCAGGCTTTGCCTTCGGGCGGTAAGACATGAGATAATTGAATTAATAAGGCGCATTTATTTGAGCGGCGGGGGAAGAATAGGGTATAATTACTATACCGTGTCAATCGGCGCGCAAATAATATCAAGGAGTATACGATGAACTTTCAAGAAATAATAGCGGATAGATATTCTGTGCGTAAGTTTCAAGATAAAAAGCTGCCTAAGGATGTAATAGATAAGATAGTCAAGGCGGGACATCTCGCGCCTACGGCATGTAATCTTCAGCCTCAGCGCATACTGGTCATAGACGATAGCGAGGCGTTAGCTAAGTTGAAGGAATGTACACGCTGTCATTTCGACGCGCCTGCGGCTATGCTTGTCTGTTGCGATAAGACGGAGTGTTGGGTGCGCAAGTATGACGGTAAGAGCAGCGGAGAGATTGACGCGTCTATAGTAACTACGTATATGATGCTTGCGGCATGGGATGTCGGAGTGGGGACTACGTGGGTAATGCACTTTAATCCGCAGGCAATGAGAGAAAAGATGGGCGTGCCCGACAATCTCGAGCCTGTAGCTTTGCTCGTGATGGGCTATGCCGACGTAGAAGCCAAGCCGTATAGCGGACATTACGAATTCAAGGATATTGGCGAGACGGTATTTTATAATACGTTTGATTAGTCGTTAATTTGTGCGCAAGCTGCGCTTATGGGAAGAGTACGCCATATGCGCCTCGGCAATGACAGTATAATCTGTCCGCAATAGCTTATTAGAGATTGTAATATTATTTTAATGCGTTGCGCTTAGTAGGACGGCTTGTCTTGTCCTTGCGAGCGCGGCGCATTAATTTTATAGCGAAAATATTGTCAGAAGTTTTATACTGCCGCCTGTTGCTTATATTATCATGCAATAGAGCTTTTATATCAAGTAAAATATTTTCCCGTAATCGGATTATCGCATAAGCGGTCAACGCTCGTAGCTACATATAAGGGCAAAGCGGACTGCTATACGGGTATCTATCAACAGATTGATTTTACGTCAACTTGTTCACTTTGACTATCGGATTAGTAATCAACGTTTATATAGGCGCAACGCGGATTGCAATACGCATGTTCATCGATTGATTGCATCTACACGAATTTATTTACTTTGATTATCGCATAGGCTGTCAACGCTCGCAGATACGAATTAGGCTAAAACAGATTGCTATCATTACTAATCAAAAGATTGCCTTTACGCGAAATTGTTGACAATTATTGCATTGCGGTTTATACTATAACCAATGTTATATAACATATGTTATTAAAGGAGAGTGCAGTTATGCCGCCCAAGGCTAAGTTTGACAAAAGCAGTATTATAAGCGTTGCCGTAGACCTTGTGAGGGATGAGGGTATAGACGCTCTGAGCGCAAGAGGATTGGCTAAGAGACTGGGTTGCTCGGTATGCCCCATCTTCACGGTCTTTGAAAATATGGAAGAAGTTACAAAAAAGACTTACGCCGCCATAAGAGGTATATACGATAGCTATGCCGCCGAGGGGCTTAAGAGTAAGCCTGCCTTTAAGGGCGTGGGAGAGCAGTATATTGCCTTTGCAATTAAGGAGCCTAAGCTATTTGAGGCGTTGTTCATGCGCGCGCAGGCGGACGCTACGCTTGACAGTATATTGCTGAGCATAGAAGATAACTATAGCGCGATATTGCAATCTATTGAGGACGAGTACGGCTTGGACGGTTATAAAGCGAAAAGATTGTATCTGCAGATGTGGATATATACGCACGGCATCGCCACGCTGTGCGTAAGTAAGACGTTCGTATTTCAAGCTAAAGAGATAAGCGATATGCTCACTCAGGCGTTCAAGGGCATATACAGGGAGATAGCGGGGGCAAGTAAATGATACGGGTACAATCGGTGAGTAAAAATTACGGCAGCGGCAGCGGAATTACTTGCGCGCTCAAAGACGTAACGGCAGACATAGACGACGGCAGTTTTACCGTGATACTCGGCGCATCGGGCTCGGGTAAGTCCACTTTGCTCAACGTAATGTCGGGATTGGAGCGCGTAGATAGCGGCAAGATAATCTATGACGATACCGACCTTACTCAGTTGAGCGATAAAGAGCTTACGCTATTTCGCCGTCGGGTAGTAGGGCTTGTGTTTCAACAGTATTATTTGATTGCGAGCATGAGCGTACAGGACAACGTGCGTATGGGCGCGGAGCTTGCAACGGGTTCGGACTATAAGGCGATAATCAAAGCGATAGGTCTTGAAGACAAACTTAATAAGTTTCCGAGCGAATTGTCGGGCGGCGAGCAGCAGAGAGTGGCCATTGCGCGCGCTCTTGCAAAAAAGCCGACCGTGCTTTTTGCAGACGAGCCTACGGGCGCGCTCGACGAGGAGACGGGCAGACAGATACTCGACTATATCGATAGGCTGCATAAGGAAAGTAATCTGAGCGTTGTTATGGTAACTCATAATGCTAATATCGCGGACATGGCGGATAAAGTAATTTATATGAACAGCGGTAGAGTTGAGAAGGTGGAGCTGCGCGCAAGCAAAAAGTCGGCATACGAAATAGATTGGTAAATAGCTATGATTATAAGTATAAAAGACTCGGTTAAGTTGATTGGAGTTGTCGTAATGGCGTGTTGCGCCGTTATGGTATGCAATCTATTTGTCAATTATCTTATCGATGTGTCGGCTGTTAAGGATAGTATCGATACGGCGCAACTAACAGCTCTGTATAACGCGCAAGTCGCTACGGCGCGAGTGGTATGCGCGGTATCGGGCGGCTGCCTTGTCATTACTACGGCAATAACGCTGCTTTTCTATATCGGCTCATATGTGGATAAGCGTGCAAAAGATATGGGGATATTGAAGGCGATGGGCTATACGGATATGCAGATTGCGTCGCGCTTTGCAATATTCGGGCTGAGCGTATTGCTCGGTTGCGCGATAGGTTATGCGCTCTCTTACGCGATTATGCCGTCTCTGTACGCCGCGCAAAGTAAAGAACTGATACCCATAGACATCAACTTCAACGCAATTACTTTGCTTATGCCGCTATTGCCGCCGATAGCATTTTCCGCTCTTTCGGTGGCGTGGGCATACCGTAAATTAAAAAGACCTTTGATAGATTTGATAAAGGGAAAAAGAGTAGTAAAAGTCAAGAACAAGGCAAGCAAAAGAGAGAGTAAATCCTTTCTTATGCGCCTTTCGCTCAACGCATTGAGCGGTAATAAAGCGCTGATATTTTTTATGGCATTCTCCTCATTTTGCTTTTCGTCGATGACGCAGATGTCTATAAGCATGTTGGATGTTGGCAAGATGTTTTCGATAATGATTATGGTTATCGGACTTGTTCTTGCCTTGATGACTTTGATTATGTCGCTTAGTTCGGTAGTGAAAAATCACGCTCCTACTATAGCGATTATGAACGCCTGCGGCTGGCGTTACTCCGATTGCAAGAGGGCGATACTCGGAGCGTACAGACCTATTGCTTGGATAGGATTCGCAATAGGCAGCGCATATCAGTATATGCTTCTTAAGTTGGTTATGGATATAGCCTTCAATGACGTAGCGGGTATGCCTGCATATAATTTCGACCTAGCTGCACTGGGAATATCGATAGCTGCCTTTATCGTTGTGTATGAGATTATCATCCAATTATATGCAATTAAGCTGAGGCGCATGACGCTTAAGGCAGTAGTCGGAGATAATCTGTAAGCTAAAAATAATTAATGTTTTTTTCTTAAAATCACTACCATGTATGAGTTTTTATTTGCCGATAATTCATACATGTATCAATTATATACCAGTCAGACTATGTACGTATGCTTTTTAATCATCGACGGCTTAGATATATAGAAAGGGACGATATGCGCTTATAGTATACGTAGATTCTCTTAATTATCTTCTGCCCCTATAAAGAAATAAAGTTGATAAAGTTGCTTAGTTTAATTTACAATATCGGCAACTTATGATATTATTAAACGCAGAACAAAGGCGTTCGCAATAAGGGCTAAGTGCCCCTGTAGCGAGCGCCTTTTTTGCTGCAAAAAGGAGAGATAAGATGCTTGAAGGTCAGGTGCGTATACCGTCGGGATGTGCTGTCAGCGGATTTATCAATAAAGACAGAACGCTCACGGACGGCTCGCGCATTATTAAGTCTATTGCTTGTATGCACGACCGTTCCAACGGTCTCGGCGGAGGATTCGCCGCATACGGGATTTATCCCGAGTATAAAGATTATTATGCTTTGCATGTCTTTTACGATAATTCGGAGGTTAAGGCAGAATGCGAAAAGTTTCTCGATAAGCACTTCGACATAGTCAATCTATCCAAGATACCCGTGCGCAAGACGCCCAAGATTACGGACGAGCCGCTTATATGGAGATACTTCGTCAAGCCGCTGCCTACCAAGCTCGCGTCCAGTCAGTTGGACGAGAAGGAATTTACGGTAAAGTGCGTGTTCAAGATAAACAGTTATATAGACGGCGCATACGTCTTTTCTTGCGGAAAAAATATGGGCGCGTTCAAAGCTGTGGGCTATCCCGAGGACGTGGGCGAGTTCTATAGGTTGGACGAGTATGAGGGATACAGCTGGATAGCGCACGGAAGATATCCTACCAATACCCCGGGGTGGTGGGGCGGAGCGCACCCCTTCTGCCTGCTCGATATAGCGGTCGTGCACAACGGAGAGATTTCTTCCTACGACGCCAACCGCAGAGAGATAGAGATGTTCGGGTACAAGTGCAATTTGCAGACGGATACAGAGGCGATAACCTACATCTTCGATTATCTTGTGCGCAAGATAGGTATGAGCTATAAGGAAGCGTGCGACGTAATTGCCGCGCCTTTTTGGAATAAAATACAGGCTATGGATAAGGCGGACAGAGACTATTACAATTATTTAAGGCGCAACTTCGACAGTCTGCTCATCACAGGACCTTTTTCTTTGATAATAGGACACGAGGGCGGACTGATAGGAATCAACGACAGGCTTAAATTGCGCTCCATGGTAGTTGCTGAAAAGGGAAATACGGTATATATGGCAAGCGAAGAGTGCGCTATAAGGGCTATAGAGAGCAACCCCGACGTCGTATACGCGCCTAAGGGCGGTCAGCCTGTTATTGCGGAGGTGGAGTATGGAATATAGACCTGCGCGCTTTGAAGTATTGCGCAATATGGATAAATGCAACGGGTGCAATCGGTGCGTGAAAGAATGCGCCTGCGGCGTACATTATAGAAGCGATAGCGGCAAGCTGTGCACTCGAGACTATGCTTGCGTGGACTGTCAAAGATGTGTGGAGACGTGTCCTGCGGGCGCGCTTAAAATAGCTCTCAACCGCAATACGTTTCATCCCAACGATAACTGGAGCGAGAGATATATCGGCGAGATATACAAGCAGGCGGCTACGGGCGGAGTGTTGCTCTCGTCTATGGGCAATCCCAATCCCATGCCGTCTTACTTCGACAGGATACTTATCAACGCGTCGCAAGTTACCAATCCGCCTATAGATCCGCTGCGCGAGCCTATGGAAACTAAAATAACTTTGGGCAGGCGCGACAGAGAAATTGTAAGAGATGCGAGCGGACGGATTGCGCCCAAATTAGTCAGAGGACTGAGCGCGGACGTGCCCATACTTTTTTCCGCGATGTCGTACGGCTCTATCAGCTATAACGCGCACGCCGCGCTTGCTATGGCGGCAAAGGAGCTTAATACATATTACAATACGGGCGAGGGCGGACTGCATAAGGACTTTTATGCTTACGGCGATAACACGATAGTGCAGGTGGCGTCGGGACGATTTGGGGTGCACTCCGACTATCTCAACGCGGGAGCGGCTATCGAGATAAAGATGGGACAGGGCGCAAAGCCGGGGATAGGCGGACATCTGCCAGGCGAGAAGACAGTCGGCGATATCTCCGCCACGAGGATGATACCCGAGGGCAGCGATGCGATATCTCCCGCGCCTCATCACGATATATATTCCATAGAGGACTTAAGGCAGCTTGTCGATTCGCTCAAAGAAGCGACCGGGCACGCCAAGCCCATAATCGTCAAGGTCGCCGCGGTACATAATATTGCCGTAATAGCAAGCGGAATTGCGCGCAGTGGCGCGGACATAATAGCAATCGACGGCTACAGGGGCGGAACGGGCGCGGCGCCCACGCGTATAAGAGATAACGTGGGCATACCGATAGAGCTTGCGCTCGCCAGCGTAGACAGCCGTCTTAGGCAGGAAGGAATACGAGACAGAGTAAGCCTTATAGCAGGCGGCAGCATACGCAGCAGCGCGGATATGATTAAGGCGATTGCACTCGGCGCCGACGCGGTATATATAGGCACCGCCGCGCTGTGCGCTTTGGGCTGTCATCTGTGCCGCTCCTGTCAGCAGGGCAAATGCAACTGGGGTATTGCTACGCAAAATCCCGAGCTTACCAAAAGGCTTGATCCCGAAGAAGGCGCGCGCAGACTTGTCAACCTCGTAAGCGCATGGACTCACGAGGCGGAGGAGATAATGGGCGGCATGGGAATCAACGCGATAGAAGTATTGCGCGGCAACAGACTTATGCTGAGAGGCATAGGGCTTACCGAGACGGAGCTGAGGATACTCGGCATATCGCACGCGGGAGAATAACGAGTATGGCTATATATGACGCCGCAAGTCTTAGCGGCAGAGAAATCAACGAAATCATCAAAAAAGAAATGGACGCAAAGATAACCTTCACAGGCGTTAACGGTCAGAGATTTATCTGCGACGGCATGAAAGATAAGCTCGTTACCGTAGACGGGGTAGCAGGCAACGCGTCAGGCGCGTATATGGACAGCGGAGAGCTGAGCGTCATCGGCAACGCTCAAGACGCTATAGGCGACACTATGAACGGCGGTAGGATATTCATATCAGGAAGATGCGGAGACGCGACGGGATACGCCATGCGCGGCGGCGAGATTTATGTGGGTAAAGACGTGGGCTATAGAGCGGGCATTCATATGAAAGAATACGGCGACGATAAGCCCGTGCTCGTCATAGGAGGTATTGCGGGCGACTTTCTCGGCGAGTATCAGGCGGGCGGATTGATAATAGTTGTCAATACCGAGCGCGCCGCTTGTCCGCTCGGCGAGGATTATGCGGCGGGTATGCACGGCGGCAAGATAGTAGTCTTTACCGATTGTCAGCCCGCGCCTCGCGCAGGAGTACAGGTAAGAGAAGTAGCGGCAAGGGACATTAAAGAGATAGAGGAGTATATGAGGAGATTCTGCACGTTTGCGTCGCTTGACTATAGCAGCGAAATCAGTAGGAAAGCATACGTACTTGAGCCGATGGGGCGCAATCCTTATAAGAGATTGTACGTCAATAATTGATAATATTTTACGCGCTTATTTTGACACGCGCATACGCAGGGATTATAATATAGGAGACAAAAGGAGATAATATGTCGCATCAGACGGTAATAGTAGTGGATTTCGGCGGTCAGTACAATCAGCTGATAGCCAGAAAGGTAAGAGAACAAAACGTATATTGCAAGCTGATACCTTGCTCGCAAGCAGCTCAAGAGATTGAGAAAGAAAAGCCTATCGGCATTATATTCACAGGCGGTCCCAACAGCGTCTACGCTCCTAACGCGCCCAAGGTGGATAAGGCGGTGTATGAGGCGGGCGTGCCTATACTGGGAATATGTTACGGAGCGCAGTTGATAGCGCACGCCTTGGGCGGCTCGGTCAAGTCGGCTCCCGTCAGAGAATACGGCAGAAGAAATATAAGCTACTTGGGTAACGCGCTCTTTGAGGGTATGGATAAGGACAACACGTGCTGGATGAGCCATACCGATTACGTGGACAGCCTGCCTGACGGATTCAAGGTAATAGCCAAGACGGACAGTTGCCCTGCGGCTGCTTTTGCAGATGAGGATAGAGGGTTGTACGGAGTGCAGTTCCACCCGGAAGTTGTGCATTGCTCGCAGGGTAATTTGATACTCAGGAATTTCCTTTACGGAGTATGCAAGGCAACGGGCGATTGGAATATGGGCGATTTCGTACGCAATCAGGTGTCTGCTCTTAAAGAAAAAATCGGCAATAAAAAGATACTGTGCGCTTTTTCGGGCGGAGTAGACAGCGCGGTTGCCGCCACGTTGGTGCACCGCGCCGCGGGGGACAACCTCACGTGTATATTCGTCGACCACGGTCTTTTGAGATATAAAGAGGCGGACGAGGTCATGCGCGTATTCGCGCAAGAGCGCGGAATGAAGGTCATAAAGGCGGACGCAAGCGACGAGTTCATCGGCAAGCTGAGCGGCGTACGCTCTCCCGAGCGCAAGCGCAAGATAATCGGCGCGGAGTTTATCAAAGTATTCGAGAGAGAGGCTAAGAAGCTGGGCAAGGTGGATTATCTCGTGCAGGGCACTATCTATCCCGACGTAATAGAGAGCGGTAAGGACAAGTCCGCGGTAATCAAGAGCCACCACAATGTGGGCGGATTGCCCGACGTAGTAGACTTCGACGAGATAATAGAGCCGCTGCGCGACCTTTTTAAGGACGAAGTGCGCAAGGTGGGCTATGAGTTGGGCTTGCCCGCTCCCGTCGTGGAGAGACAGCCTTTCCCCGGCCCCGGGCTTGCGATACGCATTATAGGCGCAATTACGCCCGAGAAGATAGACGTGTTGCAGCGCGCCGATTACATCTTCCGCAAGGAGCTCGAAGATAGCGGCGTGGCTAAAGACATATGGCAATACTTTGCCGTGCTCACCAATACCAAAAGCGTGGGCGTAATGGGCGATAAGAGGACGTACGAGTATACGGTGGCCCTGCGCGCGGTTACAGGCGTGGACGGCATGACTTGCGATTGGGCGCATATACCTTACGACATACTGTCCAAGGCGTCCAATAGGATAGTCAACGAAGTGCCGCGCGTCAATAGGATAGTATATGACGTTACATCCAAGCCGCCGGCAACTATCGAGTGGGAATAAAGGAGAATTATTATGGCATTGACGGAAAAGGACGTATTGGACTTTGTAAAGGAGCAGGGCGTCAAGTTCGTAAGGCTGGCTTTTTGCGATATATTCGGCGTGCAGAAGAATATATCCATAATGCCGCATCAGCTTGAGAAGGCGTTTTCTCACGGAATATCCTTCGACGCCTCGGCGGTGAAGGGTTTTCTCGGCGTAGATAAGTCCGACCTCTTCTTAAAGCCCATGCCCGAGACGATGTGTATATTGCCTTGGAGGTCGCAAAACGGACTGGTGATAAGACTGATATGCAACATTGTCAATCCCGACGGCTCGCCTTTCGAAGGTTCGTGCAGACACCTGCTTGCCAATGCAAAGCAGAGAGCGGCTACTATGGGCTACACGTGCAATATCGGCGCGGAATGCGAGTTTTATTTATTCCCTTTGGACGACAGCGGCAGACCTATGCCGCAGCCTTTGGACGAGGGCGGATACTTCGACGTGTTTCCTCTCGATAAGGGCGAAAATCTGCGCAGAGAGATATGCCTTACTCTCGAGCAGATGGGTATCAATCCCGAAAGGTCTCACCACGAGCAAGGTCCCGGGCAGAACGAAATCGACTTTAAGTACGACGACGTGCTCACAACTGCGGATAATCTCATCACTTTCCGTTGGGCGGTAGCTACCATAGCGCAGAGCAACGGGCTGTATGCGTCTTTCGAGCCCAAGCCTATAGAGGGGTGCAGCGGCAACGGACTGCACGTAAATATATCTATGGTAAAGGGCGGCGTGAATATATTCGACGATACGGCGACAGGCGGGGAGTTGTGCGACGAAGCCAAATATTTTATTGCAGGCATCCTCAACAGGATAAAGCAGATATGCGCCTTTACCAATCCTAAAGAGCAATCGTATGAGCGTTTGGGAGTATGCGAGGCTCCGCGTTATATTACGTGGTCGCGCGGCAACCGCAGTCAGCTTATCCGCATACCTTATGCAAGTAAGGAAAGCAAGCGTATAGAACTGCGCAATCCCGACTGCACGTGCAATCCTTATCTTGCCTTTGCGCTGATATTGAGCGCGGGGCTCGAGGGTATCGAGAATAAAGAAGAGCTGACCGAGGAAAGTTGCGAGAATGCTTACGAGATAGCTCAAGGCAAATACGATGCGTTGCCCGCCACATTAGAGGAGGCAAAGCAGCTTGCGGCAGGCAGTAAGTTTGCCGCGCGGGTACTGGGCGAGAAGGCAATAGCGGATTATCTCGGCATTTGATAAGATGAGCAGAGTTTTGTTAGCGTCATTGTCCGACTTCGATATCCGAGCGTTGCTCGGGGCGGACTTTTGCGCTCAAAACGAAATAGTCGTATCTTCATCGGCTGCCAAGGCGCGCAGATTGATGATGAACGACGGATTCACTCTGATTATCGTCAATACGCCTCTTGACGACGAGTTCGGCGGAGAGCTTGCGTTGCATGCTGCCGAGAAAACTACGGCGGGCGTAATGTTTTTTGTAAAAGCGGCGTCTTACGATATGGCAGTGCATAAGCTCGAGCCTTACGGCGTAATGGTCATGGGTAAGCCGTGTTCGTCGGAATATGCAAGACAGAGCGTAAGAGTAGTATTAGCTACCGCCAACCGCATGCAGGGCATGAAGAGAAAGACCGAGCAGTTGCAAAGTCGTATCAACGAGATAAAAGTTATAGACAGGAGCAAGTGCGTGCTTATGCAATATCTGGGGATAACGGAAGCGGGCGCGCATAAATATATCGAAAAAGAGGCAATGGATTCGCGTCGCAGCAGGTATGAAGTCGCGCTTGAAATTCTTAAGACTTATGAGAGCTGAAGAGTATATGTATGAGCAGATGCACGAGGAGTGCGGAGTATTCGTCGCCGTAGGCGTTGCGGACGCGGCGGAAGTCGTGAGCTGCGCTCTTACACACCTTCAGCACAGGGGACAGGAGAGCGCGGGCGTAGCCGCAGGATGCAGCGGGCGGCTCAGATGCGTCAAGGGATTGGGGCTTGTATCCGAGGTCTTGGGCGGAGAGGACGTCATCATGCCGTCGGGCGATATAGCCGTAGGTCATGTCAGGTACTCCACCAGCGGAGGAAATAACCTTGCCAACGTACAGCCCATATGCGTAAATACTTTGCGCGGCAGACTGGCTGTAGTACATAACGGCAATCTGTCTAACGCGGCTCTCTTGCGCAGAGAGCTCGAGGGCAGCGGAGCTATCTTTCAAGGCACGGCGGATACGGAGCTGATTGCCTGCCTTATAGCAAGGGCGCAGATAAAATGCGCCGCTCTCGATAAGGCTGTAGAGCAGGTTTTGCCGCGTCTCGAAGGGGCTTTTTGCCTTGCCGTAACCGACGGCTCAACGCTGGTGGCGGCGCGCGATACGCACGGATTCAGACCGTTTTGCATAGGAGAGGGCAGGGACGGCGGAGTGCTGATTTCTTCCGAGAGCTGCGCTATCGAGGCAGTCGGCGGAAAAGTAATAAGGGATATTATGCCCGCGGAGCTACTCGTTGTACGCAATAGTGAAGTAGAGAGAAGACGCTACAGCGCGGCGCAAGAGAGAGCGGCGTGCGTATTTGAGTATATTTATTTTGCTCGCCCCGACAGCGTAATAGACGGGCAGAGCGTATATCACAGCAGATATCTTGCGGGCGTTACGCTGGCTAAGCAGTTCACTCCTATTGCCGACGCGGTAGTAGGCGTGCCCGACAGCGGACTGCCGGCAGCGGAAGGATACGCGGCGCAATCGGGCATACCGTATTGCAACGGCTTGGTCAAGAACAGATATATCGGCAGGACGTTCATTCAGCCTACGCAGGGCATGAGAGAGGGCGCGGTGAGGCTTAAGCTGTCGCCGCTTAAAAGCGAAATCGAGGGCAAGAGAATAGTGCTTGTGGACGACTCTATCGTCAGAGGCACTACCATGCGCAGGATTGTGGCGATGCTCAGGAGCGCGGGAGTTAAAGAGATACATCTTGCAATCACGTCTCCGCCCTTTAAGCACGCCTGTTATTACGGTACCGACGTCCCCGAGGAAGGGCAGCTGCCCGCCAATAAATATACGATAGAACAGATGAGGCAAATGCTGGGCGCGGACAGCCTGACTTTCCTTGACGTAAACAGGCTGGAGGAGATAACTCCTAATTGCGCGCACGCTCTGTGCAAGGCGTGCTTTGACGGGCATTATCCTCAGCCGCCTAAAAATTAAAAAATAACCGCTACATAGTTTGACATTTTCCGTAAGGAGTAATACAATATTAACGGATTGGACAACGGCGTCCGCAAAAGGATATTTTTATCCCTTTTGCGGACGCTTTTTTTATGCGCGGGAGAGAGTAAATGAAAGGTTATCTTGTATTGCAAAACGGTAAAGTTTACGAGGGCGAAAGGTTTGGAAGTATGCGCGACAGCATAGGCGAGCTAGTCTTTTCGACGGCTATGGTCGGATATTGCGAGACGCTTACGGATCCCAGTTATTACGGGCAGATAATCATGCAGACGTTTCCGCTTGTAGGCAATTACGGGGTGTGTCAAGAGGACTTCGAGAGCAGTAAAATATATGCCTTCGGATATATTGTGAGGCAGCTATGCGAGTATCCGTCCAACTTCCGCAGCGAGGGCGGGCTGGAAGATATGCTTATCAAGTACGATATCCCCGCCTTGCAGGGCATCGATACCAGAGCCGTTACGAGACAGGTAAGAGAAGCGGGAGTCATGAACGCGGCGATTGTGTCGGATATTAGCGACATCGATAAGATAATGTCTATGCTTTCCGCTTATACGGTGAAGCGCGCCGTCAAGTCGGTATCTTCGACTAAAAAGGAGCATCTTTGCGATAAGAACGCGCCTACGGTAGTGCTGTGGGACTTCGGCGCAAAGGGAAATATCGTAAGACATCTTTTGTCGAGAGGGCTTAACGTGATAAGCGTGCCTTACAACTACACGGCAGAGCGCATACTCGAGCTTGCCCCCGACGGAATCATGCTGTCCAACGGTCCCGGGGACCCCAAAGAAAATACGGGCGTAATCAAAGAGCTTGCAAGTTTAGTCGGGCAAGGCGTGCCGATATTCGGCATATGCTTGGGACATCAGTTGCTTGCGCTTGCTCACGGAGCAACTACGCAAAAGCTCAAGTACGGGCACAGAGGTATCAATCAGCCCGTCAAGTTCACAAGCAGCGGCAGAGTGTACGTTACTTCGCAAAATCATGGCTATGCGGTGGTGTCCGACTCCTTGCCTAAAGGCGCTGAACTTATGTGCGTGAGTATGAACGACGGCACGTGCGAGGGAGCGATGTACGACGACGGCAGCTATTCGGTGCAGTTCCATCCCGAAGCAGGCGCGGGACCGCACGATACGCAGTTCCTCTTCAACGAATTTGCGGATAAGGTAGTCCGCTATCACGCGGGTAAGCATTGATTTTTGCCGCAGCGCGCCGTACGAATTCGTATGCGAATATGAAGGTGTTGAGGCAATTAAGACAGACATTACTAAGACATTGATATGCTGTAATTGCGACAGGCATTACAGCGATATGGATATAAGGAGAGTGTATGACTAAATATATTTTTGTTACGGGCGGCGTCGTCTCGGGACTGGGCAAGGGGATAACGGCAGCGTCTTTAGGAAGATTGCTCAAGAGCAAGGGCTATAAGGTCGCCGCGCAAAAACTCGATCCTTATATCAACGTCGATCCGGGGACTATGAGCCCCTATCAGCACGGAGAAGTTTTCGTTACTACCGACGGCGCGGAGACGGATCTCGACCTCGGACATTACGAGAGATTTATAGACGAGGACCTCAACAGGTATTCCAACCTCACAACAGGCAGAGTATACGACAACGTATTGCGCAAAGAAAGGCGCGGCGATTACCTCGGCGCGACGGTGCAGGTAATACCGCATATTACGGACGAAATCAAGAGATTCATCTATTCGGTAGGCAAAAAGACGGACGCGGACGTAGTAATTACCGAGGTGGGCGGCACTATCGGAGATATCGAGAGCTTGCCATTCCTCGAGGCGATAAGGCAAGTGTGCTTTGAAGTCAAGAGGGACAACTGTCTGCTTCTTCACCTTACTCTCGTGCCGTTTATTGACGGCTCGGACGAGTTTAAGACCAAGCCCACTCAGCACTCGGTCAAGCAGTTGCAGTCGCTGGGGTTGAGCGCGGACATAATAGTCGCGCGTTGCCACAGAAGTTTGCCCCGCGATGTCAAGGACAAGATTGCAATGTTCTGCAACGTGGACGCAGATTGCGTGATAGAAAATCTTACTTGTCCCATGCTGTACGAGGTCCCGCTGATGCTCGAGGACGAGGGACTGAGCGATATCGTCTGCCGCAGGTTGGGGCTGTCTTTGGATAAGTGCGACCTTGAGGAGTGGCGAGATATGGTATCGAGGTCGAAAAATTGCGACGGCGTAGCACATATTGCAATACTGGGTAAGTACGTGCGATTGCACGATGCGTACCTGTCCGTCGCCGAGGCGTTGAGGCACGCAGGCTGGGCGCAGGGGATAAAGGTAGAGATAGGCTGGGTAGACTCCGAGGACATAACGTGCGATAACGCTCAGGTAAGACTGATCGGTTATGACGGGATACTTGTTCCCGGGGGCTTTGGCAAGCGAGGCATAGAGGGCATGATTGCCGCGGCAGGGTATTGCCGCACAAGCGGCAAGCCGTACTTTGGAATATGTCTGGGGATGCAGATAGCCGTAATAGAATATGCGCGCGGCGTGTTGGGATATAGCGACGCCAATTCGGGTGAATTCGACGCGGAGTCTAAGCATAAAGTCATTGACTTGATGCCCGATCAGCAGGGCGTAGTTTCCAAGGGCGGAACTATGAGACTGGGTGCATATCCTTGCTCTCTTGTAAAAGGCAGCGTTATCGGTAAAGCGTATAATAAGGCGGAGATAAGCGAAAGACATAGGCACAGATACGAGTTTAATAACGAGTACAGGTCGCAATTCGAGGACGGCGGCATGACGATAGCGGGCCTATCGCCCGACGGCAGATTGGTAGAGGCGGTAGAGGCGCATGGAAAGGGCTTTTATATAGGAGTGCAGTTTCACCCCGAATTTGCGTCCCGTCCCAACAGACCGCATCCGCTATTCTATGCTTTTGTAGGAGCATGCGCAGATAGTAGGAGGACAGATTTATGAGCGCAATCAACACTAATTTTTTATCGCTCGAGCGCAACTATTTGTTTGCAGAGGTGGCAAGACAGGTCAGAGAGTATAAGCTCGCAAATCCCGATAAGAGCGTGATATCGCTGGGTATAGGCGACGTTACTATGCCTCTTCCGCGCTGCGCTGTAGAGGCTATCGGCGCGGCGGCGGCAGAGATGGGCGCGGCGGATACGTTCCGCGGGTACGGACCTGAGCAGGGCTACGACTTCTTAAGAGACGGCATTGCCGATTATTACCGATTAAGGGGCGTTGAACTTGAGAGCAGAGAAATTTTCGTGTCCGACGGGGCTAAAAGCGACCTCGGCAATATCCTCGATATTTTCGATAGAGGGATAGTATCTCTTATTCCCGATCCCGTATATCCCGTATATCTCGACACCAATATAATGGCGGGCAATAAGGTTGTATACGCCAAGGCTGACGAGTCTAACGACTTTTTACCTATGCCGGATTATAAAATCGATGCGGACGTCGTATATCTTTGCTCTCCCAATAATCCGACAGGCGCGGCTTATAACGCGGCGCAGCTGGGCATGTGGGTGGACTACGCGCTTGCAAAAGGCGCGGTCATACTCTATGACGCCGCTTATGAGAGATTTATCAAGGACGATTTACCGCACAGCATATACGAGATAGAAGGGGCTAAGGAGTGCGCGATAGAGTTCTGTTCTTTTTCCAAGACGGCAGGGTTTACGGGCACTCGCTGCGGCTGGACAGTAGTGCCCGATGCGCTCGCCGTAGGCGGAGTAAAGCTCAACGGATTGTGGCTTCGCAGGCAGTGCACTAAGTTTAACGGCGTACCGTATATAGTTCAGCGCGCGGCGCAGGCGGTGCTGAGCGATAAGGGATTGAAGGAGATAGACGTCAATATCGATTATTACCGCCGTAACGCGCAGATTATTTCAGGCGCGCTTTGCGATGCGGGAGTAGAGCATTGCGGAGGGAAAAATTCTCCCTACATTTGGCTCAAATGCGGGTGCGACTCTTGGGATTACTTCCGTACGCTGCTATGCGGAGCGCAGGTTGTAGGCACCCCCGGCAGCGGCTTCGGCAAGTGCGGCGAGGGATATTTCCGATTGACGGCTTTCTCAAGCTATGAAAATACCTTGGAAGCGTGCAAAAGAATCAAGAGCCTTTATCGCAAGATTTAACAATGCCGCAATAGATATTTTACAATATCGCTATCGATTTATCCGCCGCCGATACGGCGGATATTTTTATACTGTCGATTGCGCTGCGGCGCAATTTGTTTTACTGAAATATCATTTAATAGTTGCAAACTATTATTAAGCAAATGGGTAATAAGACTTGATTTGACTTGCGTAAATCGGCTTGAGCGCAGGCGGAGTTTAGATTGACTTTGAATTGTCTAAATAATATAATATTATAGTATGGAAGATAAGTACGAACTATATGCGGATTTGCATACTCATACTACTTATTCTCACGGCAAGGGCAGCGTAGAGGATAACGTGCGCGCCGCCAAGTTCCGCGGGCTGGAGTGCATTGCTATCACCGACCACGGTCCGAGACATCCGCTCGTCGGCGTCAAGCCGTCCGTATTGCCGAAGATCAGAAAAGATATCGAAGAGAGCGCAGCTAAATACGGCATAGACGTCATGCTCGGCATAGAGGCCAATATCTACGGTATGAGCGGCGCTATAGATATCGATAGAGCTAAGCTGTCCGAGCTGGATATTATCCTTGCGGGGTTTCATGCGTCCGCCGCGCCGCAAAAGGTATCGGACGCCTTCAAACTGCACTTTAATCTCATAAGCGGCAAGCTGTCCGCAACCTCCAAGGCTCAGCGCGCCCGCAACACCAAGGCATATATCAATTGTGTAAAAAATTATCCTATCGACATCATTACGCATCCGGGCTTTTGGCTGGACGTGGACTGGGTTGAGCTGGGCAAGGCGTGCGCGGATTACGGCACTCATCTGGAGATATCGGGCAGGCACAAGACTCCCGATATACGCGGCTTGGAGCAACTGCTGAGTACAGGCGTAAGGTTCGTTATCAATTCCGACGCTCATAAGGTAGAAAATATAGGCGTATGCGACTATGCGGTAAATCTTGCGAAAAAGGTGGGAATACCCGAGCAGCGTATCGTCAATTGCGGCGACAATCCACTGGTTTTGAGGTCGCGCACGTGAATATTACTCAAGACGTAATAACGCGATTATTCGATAAAGAGATAGGGGATAAGTCCGCATATCTTTACGCGTTGCTTAGGCAACGCGGCGAGATAAGCTATAAAGAGGGCAAGAGTTATCTTACCGTGGACAGTATGTACGGCAGCGTGGTGAGCCATGCGGCAGGCATGCTTAAGGATTTGCTCGGTTGCTCTGTTAACGTCGGAAGAAAGAGCGGGGACAAGCCCTATTACTATTTCACCTTAGAGGGTAAGGCGGTATCGGATACGCTGTGCTGCGTGCGCATGTCGCTTCCCGATAAGTTGGACGCAGTCGATGCGGAGAGCTATTATATAAGTCATTCTTTTTGCGATTACGCAAGGGGGCTTTTTGTCGGAGGCGGAGCTTTGAGCGTGCCGTCAGAGGACGGGGACAGAGGATATCTCGCGGAGATAAGGATGTGGGACCCCGACAGCGCGGCGGCTGCGTGCGAGGCATTCAGGCGCGCAGGCGTGGCTATGGATATCGTGCAGCGTAAGACGGACAGCGTCATCAGTACGCGCAAAGGAGAAGAAGCATACAATCTGCTCGTTTTGATAGGCGCGACGGATAGCGCGCTTGACTTGCAAAATCTGATGCTTGAGCAAGATACCCGCGCTCTTGCCAATAGGCGTTCCAACTTCGAAATACATAATCTTCAGAAGTCGGTAGACAGCGCGGTAGAGCAGATGGAAGCGATAACGTATCTTAGCGATAGGGGATTGCTGTCGGCGTTTTCCGATGAGGACAGGCTTATATTGGAGTGCAGAATGAATAACCGCACAGCCTCGTCTGCCGAGATAGCCAAGATGCTGGGCGTGAGTAAGAGCAAGGTATTTAGACGATTGCAAAAGGCGATAGATACCGCAAAGTCGGAGGGGATGTAAGATGAGTGAAGATATTAAGGCGGGCATCGCCGAAGGCTTGGGCGGACAGCCTGCCGAGGTAAAGGATAAAGGCGAGGTAAAGCCAGAGGTTCCTGCCGCAAAGGACGCCGCCCCTGCTACCGATAAGAAGAAAGAGGAAAAGCGCGCGCCTAAAGTAGAGGGATTTGTTCACCTCCACGTACATAGCGAGTATTCCTTGCTGGACGGCGCGGCAAGGCTCGTGCAAGGCAAGCATTCGCCGCTGCTTGAGTCTGTAAAGGCTAAGGGTATGCAGGCGATGGCGCTTACGGACCACGGCAATATGTTCGCCGCCTATACTTTCTATAAGAAAGCCAAAGATATGGGCATTAAACCGATAATAGGCTGCGAGTTTTACACGTGCGAAAACATGCACGATACTACCGACAGACATCGCAATCATCTCATACTGCTTGCAAAAAACAATACGGGATATCACAATCTGGTCAAGATGAATTCGCTTGCCTTTACGGAAGGATTTCATTATAAGCCGCGCATAGATCTCGAGTTGCTTTCGCGCCACAGCGAGGGCGTAATATGTATGTCGGCGTGTCTGTCGGGACGCGTGTCGGAGCTGCTTGTCCAAGGCGATTACGAGGGCGCAAAGGAGTACGCGCTCAAGCTCAAGTCCATGTTCGCAGACGGCGATTTCTACATAGAAATGCAAGACCACGGCATGCGCGAGCAAAAGACTATCAATCCCGACCTCGTACGGCTTGCCAAGGAGATAGGCGTCAAGGTGGTCGCAACCAACGACGCGCATTACATAGATAAGAGCGACGCGGAGATGCACGACGTATTGCTTTGCATACAGACGGGCAAGACATTCGACGATCCTACGCGTCTTAAGTTCAGCACGGACGAGGTATATCTCAAGTCTCCAAAGGAGATGGAGGCACTGTTCTCATGGGTTCCCGAGGCGCTGACTACTACCGCGGAGATAGCCAATAAGTGCAACGTAGAGATTAAGAGAGAGGACCTCATGCCCCCCTTCCGTCCCGAGGACGGCTCCGCGCCCGCCGATTATCTGCGCAAGATAGCGTACGAGGGCTTGGAGCAGCGGTATCACGGTCTTAACGACGAGCTGATTAAGAGGGCGGAGTACGAGCTCGATATCATTATCAAGACGGGCTTTGCAGAGTATTTTCTGATAGTATGGGACTTTATCCGCCATGCCAAGAGCAAGGGCATACCCGTAGGCGCGGGACGAGGCAGCGGCGTGAGCAGTATTATTGCCTATTCCATCGGTATTACCAACGTCGATCCGCTCAAGTATAGCTTGCTGTTTGAGCGATTCCTCAACCCCGAGCGCGTTTCCGCGCCCGACTTCGATATAGACTTCTGCTACGAAAGACGCGGCGAAGTAATCGACTACGTTATTGATAAGTACGGCAGCGATAAGGTGTGCCAGATACTTGCCTTGGGTACAATGAAGGCAAAGGGCGCGATAAAGGACGTCGCGCGTATTTACGGCATACCTCTCGCGCTCGTCAACCGTTGCACCAAGGCTATAGCCAACGCCCCCGGAGTTACTCTCGAGAAAGTATTGTTCGAGGATAAGAACGAGAAGAAGGAGGGCGAGGACAGCAAGTCTTTCTACTCGCCCGAAGTGGTCGAGATATACAACAGCAATCCCGAGATGCACAAGGTCATCGATATGGCGCTTAAGATTGAGGGCATGCCGCGCAACTGCTCAAAGCACGCTGCGGGCGTCGTGATATGTAAAGAGGTGATATCCGATTACGTGCCTTTGCAAAAAAACGGCGACGATATCACTACGCAGTTCCAAAAGGACGAGGTAGAGCAGCTTGGTATGCTCAAGATGGACTTCCTCGGGCTCAAGACTCTGACGGACATCCGCAAGGCTAAGCAGTACGTAATGGAAGATTACGGAGTGGATGTCGATTTCGAGAAGCTCGGTTACGACGATCCCAACGTATATGAATTGATAAGCACGGGCGAGACAGATGCGGTATTCCAGCTCGAAGGCGGCGGCATGAAAGACTTTATGCGCAAGCTCAAGCCCGAGAATCTGGAAGATATCATAGCAGGCATATCGCTTTATCGCCCCGGACCGATGAAGAAGATACCCGAGTATTGCGCCTCTAAGCACAATCCCGCAAATATCAAGTATCTTCACCCCTTGCTCGAGCCGATACTCAATATGACTTACGGCGTAATGGTATATCAAGAGCAGGTAATGCAGATAGTGCAGTCGCTTGCGGGCTTTACGCTCGGCAGAGCGGACATACTGCGCCGCGCGATGGGTAAAAAGAAGCTCGATATCATGAATGCGGAAAAGGAAGTGTTTATCCACGGCACTCCCGCTAAAGAAGCGCAATATTACCCCGACGGCACGCTCAAGAGCAAGGCGGAGCCCGCCGTAGACGGATGCGTAGTAAGAGGCGTGCCCGAGGACGTTGCGGATATCATCTTCAGAGACATGCAGGACTTTGCAAAGTATGCCTTCAATAAGTCGCACGCGGCGGCATACGCGGTGCTTGCATACGAGACGGCGTATCTTAAGAGATATTACAATATCGAGTTTATCGCCGCAGTTATCAACAACCGTATCACCAACGCTCCCGAGGTGGAGAAGTATCTGACGTATCTAAGGCAGAACGGATACGAAATTTATCCGCCCGATATCAATAAGAGCTTTGTAGAGTTCAAGGTCGAGGGCAAGGGACTGCGCTTTGGACTTAACGGAATTAAGAACGTAGGCGCGGCGGCGATGCAGGCGTTGGTAGAAGAAAGAATCAAAAACGGACCTTTTACGACGTTCAACGAGATATTCAAAAGATTGCCTGCAGGCACGCTCAATAAGCGTCTTGTGGAAAGTCTTATCAAGGCGGGAGCTTTCGATTGCTTTGGAATAACGCGCGCCGCGCTTGCCGCGTGCTACGAGAGCGTAATGCTCAAGTGGCAGCAGATAAAGAAGAACGGCGGCAGCAATCAGATGTCCTTCTTCGATTTCTTCGACGACAACTCGGACATACAAGACGATATGCCGAGGCTGAAAGAGTATACCCGCATGCAGATACTTTTGCAAGAAAAAGAGGTGCTGGGCATATATATGTCGGGGCATCCTCTCGAGGACTATGCCGAGCAATATAAGGAGATGGATTTCAATCTCGGCATGATTAAGGACCTGCTCGGAGCAAAGGGCGACGAGGATTCGGACGAGGAAGTGCAGGACGATGCAGTAGCTCAGCTTGTAAATAAATTCGATAAGAGCACAGTCGTGCTCGGCGGATTGCTGCACGGGGTGGAAAAGAAGGTTACCAAGAGCAACGAGCTCATGGCGTACGCGCGTCTTGAAGATATGTACGGTGATATCGAGACGGTGGTTTTCCCTAAGGCGTTTACTAATTGCAGAGACATATTCGTCAGCGATAAGATAGTCATAGTCGAGGGCGTGCTAAATATAGGCGATAACGGCGCGAGCATTACGGTAAGAAACGTGCAAGAGTGGAAGCTGGGCGGAGAAGAGACCGAGCAAAAGGAAGCAGTCGAGACCTTGGCAGACGACCTATATATCAAGGTACCTGATAGGCAGACGTACGAGAGCAAGGTCATACAGGCTCTTGCGGACAGACCTGGAGACAGCAGGGTAATAATGCAGCTCGACGGAAAACTGTTTGATACGGGATATAGAGTCAATATTAAGCCCGGGCTTATCTACGAGCTCAATTACGCGCTGGGAGAAAAATGCGTGCTACGCAAGCCGCGTAAAAAATAAAGTGCTTAAACGCGTTATAAAAGATAGCCAAAAGGCAGGCGCGTTTGATATAATCGATAGGAACTTTTTGTTATAAGGAGAACATATATGCGGAAAATTGCCGTTTTGACCAGCGGAGGAGACGCTCCCGGAATGAACGCCGCCATAAGAGCGGTTACGCGATACGCTATATATAAGGGGTTGGAAGTTTACGGCATTGAGAGAGGCTATACAGGTCTTATCAACTGCGAAATCAGGCAGATGGACAGGCGCTCGGTGTCGGATATAGTGCAAAGGGGCGGTACGATTCTCAAGACGTCTCGCTCGGCGCAGTTTCAGCAGATCGAATATCAGAAGATATGCGCAGACAACTTGGAGGCTTACGGCATAGAGGGCGTCGTAGTCATAGGCGGAGACGGCTCTTACAGAGGAGCTAAGGACTTATCCGACAACTGCGGCATAGTTACGGTAGGTATACCGGGAACTATTGATAACGACCTTGCTTACACGGACTATACGCTCGGCTTTGACACGGCGGTCAATACCGCGCTGTCGGCTATCAATAACCTGCGCGATACCATGACCTCGCATGAGAGAGTGTGTATAGTAGAGGTTATGGGACGCAAGTGCGGAGACATCGCCTTATACGCGGGACTGTGCGGCGGAGCGGAGGTAATACTCGTGCCCGAGGTCAAGACGGATATCGCTCAGGTAGCAAAGAGCATCGCCATCAATAAGCGCAAGGGTAAGTCGTCGGATATCATCGTGCTTGCGGAAGGATTCTGCCGCGCCGCGGATCTCAAGCAGCAGCTTAAAGATAACGGTATCAATTCTTCCATCAAGACTACCGAGCTTGGATACATACAGCGCGGCGGCGCGCCTACGATGCAAGATAGGGTGCTTGCGGCGCAATTCGGCGTGAGAGCCGTAGACGTACTTATTGAGGGCAAGGGCTCCAGAGTAGTAGGTATATGCGACAATAATATCATCGATATGGATACGACCGAGGCCTTGGCTATGCCTCGCAAGTTTAATCAAGAATTGTATAACTGCGCCAATATATTGGGACAGTAATTATTAAATATAATCGGAGGAACATAATATGAACAAATTGGTAGGAGCTTGTATGTTCGGACAGTCGGGAGGTCCCACTTCCGTTATCAACTCGTCCGCCGCAGGCGTGTTTATCGAGGCGATGAAGCACGATTGCATTACCGAGATTTACGGAGCAGCTCACGGTATCAGAGGTATACTCGAAGAGGAGTTTTACGATATCCGTAAGGAAGATGAGAAGGAGCTTATGTTGCTCAAGAATACGCCTTCTTCCGCGCTCGGCTCTGTACGCTATAAGCTCAAGGCAGCAAATGTAGACGAGACCGACTACAAGAGACTGCTTGAGGTATTCAAGAAGTACAATATCCGTTATTTCTTCTACAACGGCGGCAACGACTCTATGGACACTTGCAATAAGGTGAGCAAGTATCTGCAAAAGAGCGGCTACGAGTGCAAGGTCATGGGCGTGCCCAAGACCATAGACAACGACCTCGACGTTACCGACCATTGCCCCGGATACGGCAGCGCAGCTAAGTACGTGGCTACCACTATGATGGAACTCAAGCTCGACGCCAACGTCTACGATACTCCCATGATTACCGTGGTGGAGATAATGGGCAGACACGCAGGCTGGCTTACGGCGGCTTCCGCGCTCGCTTCTTATAAGGGATTAGGTCCCGACCTCATCTATTTGCCCGAGGTTGCTTTCGATACGGACAAGTTCATTAAGGATGTGGACAAGGTCATGAAGAATAACGGCGGCAAGTGCATGGTAGCGGTATCAGAGGGTATTTCCGACGCGGCAGGCACGCTTATCGCAGAAAAGCTCGGCACCAACCTTGCTAAAGACAGCTTCGGACATGCTCAGCTCGGCGGCGTAGGCGCTATGCTTTCCAATATGTGCAAGGATAAGTTCGGCTGCAAGACGAGAGCTATCGAGTTCAGCCTTATGCAGAGATGCGGAGCGCATCTTGCATCCAAGACGGACGTTGAAGAGGCGTTTAAGGCAGGCGCAACCGCAGTCAAGTACGCAGTGCGCGGTACTACCGATAAGATGGTATTCTTCAAGAGAGAGAGCAAGAACGGCAAGTACGTGTGCAAGATGGGTGTAATGAGCGTTGCTAAGGCAGCTAATACCGAGAAGAAAGTGCCCATGGAGTGGATTATCAACGACGGCACTATGCTCTCTAAAGAGTATGTGGATTACGCTATGCCCCTTATTCAGGGCGATTGCAAGGCTCCCTTGGAGGACGGACTTCCCAGATTTGCCCGTCTTAAAAAGGTGCTTGTCAATAAGAAGTAATTTATTGATTATAGGCGAGGGCGCGGATAATTCCGCGCCTTTTTTACTTCCAATTATTTACTCGGTATTGACATTTCGCGCGCGTGGATATACAATATAATTATTGTGCGGGGAGGTCGATTATGGAAGAGCAGGTTAAGGAAAAGGGCGAGAAGTTAAAGAAGGTCAAGCAATTCTTCGCCACTCATGAGAATATAAGGCAGATAGTTTTATTTACACTTTTTTCACTTATATGTTTTGCTATCGAATATATTTCTTTCACGGTATTGCAGTTATGCCTTAAGTCGTATAACGAGCCGCTCGATTGGTTTTTGTTCCACTATTCGCAGTCAGGCGGCGGAAAGGGCGCCTTTGTAGCATTCTTGGTATCCAACATATTGGCACAGGCAGCTACATTCGTGCTCAATCGTAAGAAGACATTTAAGGCTACCAACAACGTTGTTATATCGGGCATCATGTTTGCAATAGTAATAATTGCAATTATCATCCTCAACACCTATCTCGGCGGAGTAATCGGCGACGCGGCGTCCAAGTCTATGATTAATTCGGGCACAAGCGCAGAGACTGCGGAGGTCGTAAGCGGCTATGCAGGTAAACTCGTCGGCTCGGGCGTGGCGTGGGTATTGAGCTTCCTCGGCAATAAGTTCCTCGTAATGCGCAACTGGGGCGGTAAGAAAAAGCAAGAGGACGCAGAAGTGCTTGACGTCGAGCCCAATGAGGCACAGTTGCAGACGGCTGCTTGCGACGCATTGGCGGAGAGCGCGGCTACAGAGGCATGCGGCAGCCTTTTCAGCGTAGTAATGAAGTCGGCAGGCAATAATAAACTCGACGTAATCAAAGCTGTGCGCGCGGCTATCGACGAGGACCTTGCTAAGGTGAAGGACATGATTGACAATCTCCCCGCAGTCATCGCGCAAGGACTGAATAAGACGGAGGCAGAGAGTATGGCTAGGCCGCTCACTGCAATCGGCGCGGAAATAGAAATAGTGTAGATGGATTTTACCGATTAGTATTAAGGAGCGATATTATCGCTCCTTTTTTTTCTATCAAAGTTTGCGCTTGGTTTGACTATTACCTATCTTGATGTGTTGTAAGTAGTCTATCGTTTATTTAACTGTTAGCGACAATTATGTTCTTTCCGTCTGAGAAGGGTATATCGTTAAACAATCTTATTGTATCCGACGCATCTCTTTTGTTTACTATAGCTATCGATAATTCTCCCAATGTATACGGGGCTGTAAATTTCAGCTGCGAAAATTGAGTGAGCTCACTGCAATCGTGAGAGAGTATAGGCGTAACCTCTGCGCCGTCGACATACAATTTTATTTCGTATCCGTGCGGGGCGGCAAAGCCGAAATTGGTAATCATAAAAGTCGCCTTGCCGTCTTCTATTTCCAAATTGGACGCTACGAGCTGATAGCCGAGATGATATTTCAAATAGTCGAATACGCTGATTTTTCCGCTGCTGAGGAGCGCGGGATTGTAAGGGAAGCGGTTTTCCTTTAAGATATCTTCCGTCAAATACAGGCTTTGCCACTTTTTAAGATGATATTCGCCCTCTTCCGTATAGTTATGCGCAATAGAGAAGCTCGTAAAGCCGTAGTCGACGCACGTCCTTATGCAGCCAATCATGTCGATATCGAGATTGGCTCTGCCCCAAGGCATCTCTCCGTCGGTTACGGAGTGCTTGCACTTGTTGACTACTGCGCCATAATAGGGACTGTCAGTCTGTATCGCCACCCAAGGATCGTTATAGCCTATTACGTAATCTTCGTGCAAAGAAAAGCGGCTTTCTATCTCGGACGGCACCTCGCTGAGCATTTCGGGTGTTCTGACCATTATAGGCGTATTCTCGGGTATCATGTCGGCTACGGCGCGTATGACCTTGCTCACGTTATGGCGGTGCGCGCTTCCGTGTCCCTCTCCCCACAATCCTATCATGCCGAGCTGCGCGGCATAAACTGTGCGGTTGAATAAGCCGAGATTGTCTTGGAAGAATACCTTTAGCTGCGAGCAATGACGCTCGATATCCTTTGTGCGAGGTCCTATCTTTTGCCCCTCGGTAGTTTCGTAAGCAAAGCGCAGCAATATCTTTATGCCCTTGCTCTCTATCAGCTCAAGGTAGTCTTTAAGCTGATTGAGCGCGGAGTCGGGGATATCCGTATTGTAATACTCTATCAGATATACGTATACTTGCATTATCTTTATGCCGTCGGGCTCAAGACGACGCAATTCGTATTCCAGCTTGCTTATATAAGATTCGCCGCTGTCGGGGTACGCTTCGTCGCGTCCTAAGGTGATATACGTTTCTCCCCTAAAGCCTCGGCAGTGATTGTCGCTATGAGCGTTAGCGGGCGATATGAGCGGAATTGACGAGTCGAGTTCATAACGAAATTCCGTATCGGTAGCGGGATAGTCCTTGATGTTGAGAGCGTGAGTGCACGCGCCCAGTAAAGAGCATAGGACAGTAGCCGACGCGATCAATATTGTTAGAGGAATAAGGATTATTTTTTTCATGGTTTGATATAAATTGTTTTTGTAAAGTATAGCATGTCTTTATGTTTGTGTCAATGTCGCCCTGCGGCTGCGTATTGACCTTGGACAATTAATACCCCTTATAATATTGCAATAATAGACGAGAAGTTATATGATAATAGAGTATTGACGCGAGTGCATTTGATAATAATGGCATTAGCAAGCAAGTCCGCCTACCTGACAAGGAGTACAGCATGAGTGAACCTACCGCAAATAACGGATATCGTATAAATGTTAAAGGCAAAGCCGACTTTAATATCAAAGTAGACGGCAAGAAGTTTAATCCTCGCAAAGATTACGTTGCTAAGGGCGAGCATACTATTGAAGTTACCAACAAGCTCTATCTTACCGAGTGGTACGGCATTTTTATGGTAATATTGGATTTCCTCTTCGGGATTTTGGCAAGCGAATTCGGCGAGATGTTCGTCAAGCAAGGCTACGTTAGGTATAATGCAAGAGTTGTCGGTCTTATCGATAGCGACGTATTACTCGATTTCGACGGCGAAAAGTTGGAGTTGGTCGGATGCGATAGCCTTTGTGTGGAGAGCGAGAGCAGGGAGGAATATCCTCGTCTTAAAAAGGTGTTAAAAAAATACGGCTTAATCTGCCGTATAGTTTTGCTTGTATTGTTTGCGGCTATGATAATAGCCATTATCGCGCTGTATGCGGTTTTACACAAATAAGTCTTTGGATGCAAATTCGGGCTCGCACGTAATGTGAATGCCCAACTTGCGCAATACGCTCATGTCCGTATCGTTAAGTATGCAGGAGCCGTGCGCCTCCACACCGCGCAATTTGGTCAGCTGATTCATCGCAGCTTGCGCCATAGGATTGGTGGCTGCGCATATGCTAAGCGCAGTGAGCACGTCGTAAAGATTGAGCTTGTCCCTATCGGCGCAGAATATCTCTTTTTTCAGTTTAGTAATAGGCTCGAGCACTATAGGTAAGAGCAGCAGCATCTCGTCGTCTATCTTGGCAAGCGCCTTGATAGCGTTGAGTATGCACGCCGAGCACGCCGTCATAAGTCTTGTCGTGCGTCCCGTAATTATCCTTCCGTCGTTTAATTCGAGCGCGACAGCCGATTGCTTTGATTTTGCCGACTTTTCCAGCGCGGCTTTGACTACCTTGCGGCTGTCTATGGATATTTTTTGCTCGTTCATGAGCAACTGTATGCGCTGCACGGCTTCCGTATCGCTCAATCCCTGTTTATAATCGCACGCCGCCTTATAGTATCTTCTTATTATCTCTTGGCGAGCGGCTTCGCTTACCGCCTCGTCGTCGATAATTCCGAAACCTACCATATTTACGCCCATATCCGTAGGTGAGCGGTAGAGACTTTCGTCTCCGGTAATCTTGGTCAGAATAGATTTAACTATGGGGAAGCACTCTATATCTCTGTTGTAGTTGACGGAGCACTTGTCGTACGCTTCCATATGATAGGGGTCTATCATGTTGACGTCTCCAAGGTCTGCGGTTGCTGCCTCGTAAGCGATATTTACGGGATGCTTGAGGGGGAGATTCCATACGGGGAAGGTCTCGAATTTAGCATATCCCGCCTTTACGCCGCGCTTGTATTCGTGATACAACTGCGACAGGCAAGTAGCGAGCTTCCCGCTCCCGGGACCGGGGGCTGTAATTACTACTAAAGGTCGGGTGGTTTCGATATACGGATTGGCTCCGTAACCCTCGTCGCTTACGATAGTATCCACGTCAGTAGGGTAGCCCTTGGTCTTGCGGTGGATGTACGTCTTTTCGCCTCTGCGCTCCAGTTTCTTGCGGAATACGTCGGCGGCAGGCTGATCGTTGTACTGAGTAATCACCACGCTGTTGACGCTAAGTCCCAGTTTACGTATCTTATCTATAAGGCGGAGCACGTCCATGTCGTAGGTGATGCCCCAGTCGGCTCTTATCTTGTTGCGCTCTATATCTATTGCGCTTATTACGAATACTATCTCCGTCTTATCGCTGAGCTTGCGAAGTATATTGATTTTTGCATTGTGCTCAAACCCGGGCAATACTCGCGACGCGTGCATATCGTCGAAAAGTTTTCCGCCGAATTCGAGGTAAAGTTTATTATTGAATTTGTCTATTCTTTCGAGAATTTTTTCCGTCTGAAGCGAGGTGTATAATTCGCAATCAAATCCCTTTTTCATGTTATTTCGTTCCTATTCTACTTATATTGACAGTATACCACACGCTTCGACTTCTTTACAAGAAAATAATCCGCAATCTAAAGGACAAAGATATTCTTTTTTTTATCATCTGCTATCAGTAATCGGCAATCCTTCGATACTCGGGGAGCGGATAAATCGGAGCGTTGGTAGACATAAGCGGCGTATCTTAATATAAATGTAATATTTAAGAGACTGCGCGATTATAATGCTTAATAATAATGGTTAAAGATTGAAAATATATGTTATAATATATGACGATATCGATTGGCGGGGTAAATATGGCTGAATTAATCGACGTAGCTCAAGCTCTCGAACTTGTAAAAAGCGGCTGTCATATAATAGCTTCCATGGGCGCGGTAGAGCCTCAGGATTTTTTGGGCTCGTTGCATACCGTTGCAGGAAGAGTCAAGGACGTTACGATAACCAACTGTCTGCCGTTGCTCAGTTACAAGTATTCGGACGCCGAATATAAGGGCAGCTTCTTTTGCGAAAGCCTGTTTTATTCGCCCGTAATGCGTAGAGCGCACGAGGTGGGCAATTCCTCTTATATCCCCAATCATCTGCATCAGTGCGGCGTAAAGCGCAATTTTTACCGCAACGCCGATATTTTCGTGGGCGCGGCGTCATTGCCCGATAAGCACGGATACGTCTCGCTGTCTTTAAGCAATATTTACGAAAAGCGCAGTATAGAGGGCGCATCCATAGTCATACTCGAGGTCAATCCCAACGTGCCGCGTACGTTCGGCGACGTGGAAATCAACTTAAAAGACGTCGACTATATCATAAACAGCAATTATACGCTTCCCACACTGCCGTCTGTGGAATGCACGGATAAAGATATGGTTATCGGACGCATGATAGCAGAGCGTATCGACGACGGGGACTGCATACAGCTGGGCATAGGCGGTATCCCCAACGCCGTCGCAAAGAGTCTTATCGGCAAGAAAGATCTCGGTGTGCACACTGAGATGCTTACTACCGGCATTATGGACCTTGCCAAGGCAGGCGTAATAACGGGCAAGCATAAGCAGATACATAAGGACAGGATAGTTACGTCCTTTATCATGGGCAATAAGGAGCTGTACGACTTTGTAGACGACAATCCGTCCATTAGAGTATTCGATTGCAATTACGTCAACGATCCCGACGTGATAGCGCGCAACGACAATCAGGTATCCATCAATACCACAATGGAAGTGGACCTTACGGGACAGTGCTGCTCGGAGGCGATAGGTTCGGTGCAGTACAGCGGCACGGGCGGACAATCGGATACCGTAATCGGAGCGCAAAAGTCGAGAGGCGGACGCTCGTTCATCGCCTTATATTCTACAGCTAACGTACGCAACAGCGCTACGGGAGAGCGGGAGGAGACGTCTAAGATAGTCGGCAGCCTTAAGGCGGGCGCGGCGGTGTCTTTGTCTCGCAACGATGTCGAGTACGTAGTTACCGAATACGGTACGGTATGCCTCAAAGGCGCAAGTATCAGAGAGCGCGCCAAGATGCTCATATCCGTAGCTCATCCCAAGTTCAGAGAAGAGCTTACCTCCGAAGCGTATAAGTTGGGATTGCTAACTTAATATGGGTATAGTAAATCCTCTAAACTGATATATTTGCGGCTGTAAGTCGAGAGCGCGCTGCGCATTTAGTCTTGATATATAACGGCGCGCATATGCGCATTAGGCAATAGATTAGACGCGTAAACCGTCCGTTTAGCAGTATAATTGCTTACTTGCTGTAGAGGTTGATAAGTTAATCTTGACTAACTCGCTACGCACGCGGCGATAAGCGAGTTAAATTTTGTAAATTCGTCATTTTATTTGAAAATGTATTTATTTTTGCCCATTGTTATGATAGAATATAATATGCGCATTAGACAGGATTATAAGTCTGCGTCCGCAGGTTATGCCGTAAGCGGCAGGAGCAGTTCTTACCGTCCTTTTCTTTTGTATAATAGACGTTAATTTTTTCGGGAGGAGAAATATGAAGAGTATCGCCGATATACAGGCAATAAGGGATAATATGGCCAAGCACATATTTATCCGCGACAACAAAGACGACCACGTAGAGACGCGTATTATCGTCGGCATGGACGATTGCGGCATAGCCGCGGGAGCGGACAAGGTGTTCGACGCGCTTATAGAGGACGTGGCGTCGCGCGGTATCAAGAATACGAGAGTATACCGCAGCGGATGTATGGGCAGGTGCGATTTGGAGCCTACGGTGGAAGTATGTGTGCCGGGACAACCCAAGGTTACATACGTCAAGGTCGACGTCGCAAAAGCAGCCGAGATAGTCGATAAGCACATCGTCGGCGGCAATCCCGTTAAGGCTTATACGGCGGATAACGCTTAAAGGAGAAGGGAGATATATTATGTATAAAAGTCATGTATTGGTATGCGGCGGAACGGGATGTACGTCCAATAACAGCCGTAAAATCAGAGAAGAACTCAAAAAGCAGCTTGGCGAAAATAATCTTCAAGACACCGTACAGATAGTAGAGACAGGATGTTTCGGTCTGTGCGCCAGCGGTCCCGTCGTCATCGTTTATCCCGAGGCGGCGTTTTACTCCAACGTTAAGGTGGACGACGTAACCGATATCGTACAGCAGCATCTTATCAGAGGTAAGCTCGTAGAGAGACTGTTGCACAAGGAAAGAGCGGGAGAGCCTCCCGTCAAGTCTTTGACCGATACCGAGTTTTACAGACGTCAGACGAGAGTTGCGCTGCGCAACTGCGGCGTAATCAATCCCGAGAACATTGACGAGTATATCGCTTTCGACGGTTATCAGGCTTTAATCAAGTGCCTTACCGAGTATTCTCCTCAGGAAGTTATCGATATTATCAAGCAGTCGGGACTGCGCGGCAGAGGCGGCGCGGGATTCCCCACAGGTATGAAATGGCAGTTTGTACATAACGCTCAAAGCGATGTCAAGTATGTATGCTGCAACGCCGACGAGGGCGATCCCGGTGCGTTCATGGACAGGTCTGTCTTGGAAGGCGATCCTCACGCGGTACTCGAGGCTATGGCAATAGCTGCTTACGCAGTAGGCGGAACGCAAGGTTACATATACGTCCGCGCGGAGTATCCTATCGCGGTCGAGCGTTGTAAGATAGCGCTGGCTCAGGCAAGAGAATACGGATTGCTGGGTAAAAATATACTGGGTACCGACTTTAGCTTCGATATAGATATACGTCTCGGCGCGGGCGCGTTCGTCTGCGGAGAGGAGACGGCTCTTATGGTATCTGTAGAGGGCAATCGCGGCGAGCCGCGTCCCCGTCCTCCTTTCCCTGCCAACAAGGGATTGTTCGGCAAGCCTACTTTGCTCAACAACGTGGAGACGTACGCCAATATTACTCAGATTATTACCAAGGGCGCAGATTGGTTCGCGTCCATGGGTACGGATAAGTCCAAGGGTACTAAGGTATTCGCTTTGGGCGGTAAGATAGTCAATACGGGACTTGTGGAAGTGCCTATGGGTACGACTTTGAGAGAGATTGTCTACGATATAGGCGGAGGTATCCCCAACGGCAAGCAATTCAAGGCTGCGCAGACGGGCGGTCCCAGCGGCGGCTGTATTCCTCCTCAGCACCTCGATATACCTATCGATTACGATAAACTTATCGAGATAGGCTCGATGATGGGCTCGGGCGGTCTTATCGTAATGGACGAGGACACCTGTATGGTCGATATAGCCAAGTTCTTCCTTGAGTTCACCGTCGACGAGTCGTGCGGTAAGTGCACGCCCTGCCGTATAGGTACTAAGCGCCTGCTGGAGATGTTGGATAAGGTTACCAACGGTACGGCAACGCTCGAGGACCTCGATAAGATGGAGAAGCTGTGTTATTACATCAAGGACAACGCGCTGTGCGGATTGGGACAGACAGCGCCCAACCCCGTGCTTTCCACGCTCAAGTATTTCCGTCATGAATACGAGACGCATATCAAGGAAAAGAAGTGTCCCGCTCACGTATGCAAGAAGTTGGTTACATATACTATTACCGACGCGTGCAAGGGCTGTACGCTGTGCAAGCGCAACTGTCCTGTCGGCGCAATCGACGGCAATGTGAGAGAAAAGCACGTCATCAACCGCGATAAGTGTATCAAGTGCGGCGCTTGCCTTGACGGATGTAAATTCAAGGCGATTGTTAAGGAGTAAGATTATGGCAACGATTAATATAAAGATTAATAATAGAGATTATACCGTAGAAAGCGGCACCACAATACTTGACGCGTGCCGTCAGGCAGGCATCAAAATACCCACGCTTTGCTATCTGGAGAAGATTAATTGCATAGGCGCGTGCAGGGTATGCGTAGTAGAGGTCAAGGGCGCAAGGTCGCTTGTCGCCGCGTGCACATATCCCTTGGACAGAGAGGGTACGGAGATTTTCACCAATACGCCCAAGGTTATCGAGAGCCGTAAGACTACAGTGGAGCTGCTGTTGTCCGACCACGAACAGAAGTGTCTCAGCTGCGACCGCAATACCAATTGCGAGCTCCAGACCTTAGCTTACGAGCTGGGTTGCGACGCATCCAAGTTCGCAGGAGAGAGAAATGTATGCGAGAAGGACGAGTCGTCCGTATGCTTTGTAAGAGATAACAGCAAGTGTATTCTGTGCCGCCGCTGCGTCGCGGTATGCGATAAGATACAGTCCGTAAGCGTTATCGGCGCCAACAATCGCGGTTTCGATACTCAGATAGGTTGCGCTTTCGAGAAGGACATTGCGCAGACTTCGTGCGTAGGTTGCGGTCAGTGCGTAGTCAACTGTCCCACGGGCGCGCTTGTGGAAAGAGACGAAACTCCCGCCGTATTGGCAGCTCTTGCCGATCCTACTAAGCACGTCGTCGTAGGCACCGCGCCTTCCGTAAGAGTTGCGCTTGGCGAGGAATTCGGAAATCCCATCGGCACCGATACCGAGGGCAAGATGGTAGCGGCATTGAGACGCATTGGATTCGATAAAGTATTCGACGTTGACTTTGCGGCAGATCTTACGATAATGGAAGAGGGCTTTGAGCTGCTGGATAGACTGAATAACGGCGGCGTATTGCCCATGATTACGTCTTGCTCGCCTGCATGGGTTAAGTTCTGCGAGATGAATTATCCCAAGCAGATAGGACACTTGTCTACCGCTAAGTCTCCTCAGCAGATGTTCGGCGCGTCGGTCAAGACTTATTATGCCGAAAAGATGAATATCGATCCTAAGGATATCTTTGTAGTATCCGTTATGCCTTGCATAGCCAAGAAATTCGAAAAGACGCGTCCCAATCAGAACGCGGCAGGCGTACCCGATATAGACGCGGTGCTTACCACGAGAGAGCTCGCAAGGCTTATCAAGAAGCAAGGCATTGTATATAATTCGCTGCCTGACGAGCAGTTCGACGCGCCTTTGGGCGTATCGACAGGCGCGGGCGTGATATTCGGCGCGACCGGCGGCGTTATGGAGGCTGCGCTGCGTACTGTGGCGGATCTCGTCGAGGGCAAGGAGCTTACCGACGTAGATTATCACGACGTAAGAGGTCAGCAAGGCATCAAGAGCGCGACGCTTACTTTGGGCGGCAAGGAAATCAAGATTGCGGTTGCAAGCTCGCTTGCCAACGCGCGCGTCCTTATGGATGAGATTAAGGCGGGCAAGAGCCCTTATCAGTTTATCGAGGTCATGTCTTGTCCCGGCGGCTGCGTCAACGGAGGCGGACAGCCCATCCATGACGCCGATACCAGACGCAACGTAGATATACCTGCGCTCAGAGCTAAGGCGATATACGACAATGACAGCGCGTGCGCTTATCGTAAGAGCTATAAGAACCCCGCTATAATGGCGATATACGACGAGTATCTCGGCAAGCCCAACAGCCATAAAGCTCACGATATTCTTCACACTAAGTATATCGAGAGAGGTCTTAAGTAATTTATATTTACTTTAGTTAGTTGCGGGCGGCTGCACTCGGTGCGGTCGCTCGTTTTTTTTGTCAATGCAGGCGGGCGGCAAGAAGTATTTTTTTGTCATGATTATTAATTTTATAAATGCGTATTATAGACTTTTTAATCTCGTTTTTGTATAATTTATACGGTTGCGGCGATATGCCGCATAAGGAGAAATAGATGATAAGAATAGGTATAATGGGGTACGGTAATCTCGGCAGAGGTGTGGAGGCGGCTATAGCGCATAATCCCGACATGCAGCTTGCAGCCGTATTTACAAGACGTAGTCCCGAAGATCTCAAGATATCGACTCAAGGCGTACCCGTGTATAATTGCTCCGACGCCAAGGCGCACAAAGATGAAATAGACGTACTCATTTTATGCGGCGGCAGCGCTACGGATTTGCCTAAGCAGACTCCCGAATATATACAGTATTTCAATGTGGTGGACAGCTTCGATACTCACGCTAATATTCCCGAGCATTTCGACGCGGTCAACGCGGGCGGCATCGCGAGCGGCAAGCTGGGATTGATAAGTTGCGGTTGGGACCCCGGGATGTTCTCGCTGAACCGTGTATATGCCTCTTCCGTATTGCCCGATTGCACTACCTATACTTTCTGGGGTAAGGGCGTAAGTCAAGGACATTCCGACGCTATACGCAGGATTGAGGGCGTCAAAGACGCAAGACAGTACACCGTGCCCGTAAGCGAGGCTTTGGACAGAGTGCGCAGCGGGGAAAATCCTCAGCTTAGCACAAGGCAGAAGCATACAAGAGAGTGCTTCGTAGTAGCTCAAGAGGGCGCGGATAAAGCGCGTATCGAGAAAGAGATAGTAACTATGCCCAATTACTTTGCCGATTACGACACGACAGTCCATTTTATATCCGAGCAGGAGCTTAAGGAAAAGCATAGCGGAATACCTCACGGCGGCTTTGTAATATCCGGCGGTAAGACGGGACTTAGCGGCGAGTACAATAACGTAATAGAGTATTCGCTCAAGCTCGATTCCAATCCCGCATTCACCTCTTCCGTACTGATAGCATATGCAAGAGCCGTCTATCGCATGAGCAAAGACGGGAAGAAAGGCTGTATTACGGTGCTCGACGTGCCGCCTGCATATATTTCTCCGCTCAGCCCCGAGCAGTTGCGCAAGAGTATGCTGTAATGCTAACTGCGCGTCTCTTGACAGCGCGCAATCGGCGGTGATATAGTTAATTATAATAATAAAAGACAGTTCGTTAGTGCCATCCTGTCTATAAACAAAACCAGGACATGTACATGATATTTTTATGTGCGAAGTCTTGGCGGCTTCGCACATTTTTATTTGCGATAAGGCGCTAATGAGCTTACGGTAGGCTAAATATGTATATTATCAAGACGACAGCTCGGTTCGACAGCGCGCATTTTCTCAAGGGATACAGCGGAAAATGCTCTAACTTGCACGGACACAGATGGAGTATAGAGGCGGAGATTGCAAGCGAGAGCTTGATTGAGCAAGGCGGTCTCAACGGAATGGTGGCGGACTTTTCCGACGTCAAGCATGATTTGAGGGCTATTGCCAATACTTTCGACCACGCGCTTATATACGAGAAAGATTCGCTAAGGACCGATACTTTAAGCGCGCTGCAGGCGGAGGGATTCAAGTTGATTGAGCTCGATTATCCGCCTACGGCAGAAAATCTTGCGCGTTGCTTTTACAATCTCATGAAAGATAAAGGCTATCGCATGTATCGCATGACGGTGTATGAAACGCCTGATAACTGCGCTGTATATACGGAGTGAACCATGCCTGAGTACAAAGTAGCGGAGATTTTTACAAGCATCAACGGCGAGGGCAAGAGAGCGGGACAGATAGCGCACTTCATACGCTTTTGCGGTTGCAATCTCGCTTGCGGTTACTGCGATACCAAGTGGGCTAACGTGTCAGACGCTCCGTTTACGTCGATGACGGAGAGGGAGATTGCAGATATCGTTGACGCCGCAGGTATAAGCAATATTACCGTAACGGGCGGCGAGCCGCTTATTCAGCCCGATATAATCGAATTATTGAGCGTATTGAGGAAAGACGGTAGATATATCGAGATAGAGACCAACGGCGCGGTTAAGGTCGACGAAGTTATCGCAATGGGCAATAGCCGTCCGTCCTTGACAATGGATTATAAATTGCCCTCAAGCGGTATGGAAAGATATATGATTGAGAGTAATTTGGACTTGCTCGATGACCGCGATACAATCAAATTCGTTGCTGGCGATACTGCAGATTTGAGAAGAGCTAAAGAGGTCATAGAAGGATACGCTCTTATTGGCAGAGTTGCCGTATATATCGGCACGGTATTCGGGAGACTGCGCCCCGATGAGGTCGTAAGGTTTATGCTCGACAATGCAATGAACGGCGTGAATCTACAGTTGCAGATGCACAAATATATCTGGGATGAGAATGCAAGAGGAGTATAACTTATAAATGAAAGCACTGGTATTATTGAGCGGGGGTATAGACAGCACGACTGCGCTTGCGTCGGCAATAGAGACGTACGGCAGGGATAATGTGGTTGCGTTATCGATGTCGTACGGACAGAAGCATATCAACGAGCTTAAGGCGTCCGAGCGCATTGCCTCGTATTACGGCATAGAGCATATCAATGCGGATTTGTCGCAGATTTTCAGCTATAGCGACTGTGCCTTGCTCTCTCGCTCCGAGGCGGAAATTCCTCACGAGAGTTATGCAAGTCAGCTCGAGACGTCGGACGGCAAACCCGTGTCCACATACGTGCCTTTTCGCAACGGACTGTTCATTTCCGTTGCCGCAAGCATTGCGCTTTCTAAAGGTTGCGACGTCATCTTTTACGGCGCGCACGCCGATGACGCGGCAGGCAGCGCGTATCCCGACTGCTCGGTTGAGTTTAACGACGCTATGTCTAAAGCGGTATACGAAGGCAGCGGAAAACAGTTGAGAGTATGCGCGCCGTTCGTCGGCAAGAGCAAGGCGGAGATAGTGAGCATAGGATTGCGATTGCAAGTGCCTTACAACCTCACGGTAAGCTGCTATGAGGGCGGCGATACGGCATGCGGCGTATGCGGTACTTGCAGAGACAGGCTGGCGGCGTTCAAAGCCAACGGCGTCAAGGACACTATCAGATATAAGGAGAATCGATAATGAAAAGCAATAACGACAGGCATGACGAAGGCTTGACTTTACTTGGCAATAAAAAGACAGAGTATATCACCGATTACTGTCCCGAAGTGCTTGAGACTTTCGTCAATAGGCATACGGACAACGATTATTTTGTCAAGTTCAACTGTCCGGAATTCACATCGCTGTGTCCTATTACGGGGCAGCCCGACTTCGCTACGGTGTATATATCATATGTGCCCGATATCAAGATGATAGAGAGCAAGTCATTGAAGTTGTATCTGTACGGCTTCCGCAATCACGGCGATTTTCATGAGGACTGTATCAATAAGATTATGAAAGATATTATAGCCGTCGCAGATCCCAAGTTTATCGAGGTGTGGGGCAAGTTTATGCCCAGGGGCGGCATATCCATCGATCCTTATTGCAATTACGGCAGGAAGGGAAGCGTATGGGAGTCGATTGCTTTAGAAAGATTGTCTAAGCATGATTTATATCCCGAGAGAGTAGACAATAGGTAACAGGCAGGCATTTGCTTTGATTATTGCCGCGTTTGAATAAGAGCGCGGCATTTTTGTTGCAATTAGTAGCAGGCGGCAAGCACGTTTTTATGCGCCGAAAATCACGCTGCATACACGTAAATTCATACACGGCTTTATGCCGATATTCATACAATGTAACATGAAAGTCTGCGTATATGCTATAGCAAAAAACGAAAGCAAATTCGTAACTCGCTGGGTTAATTCCATGCGCGAAGCGGATGAGATAACGGTGCTTGATACCGGCTCCGACGACGATACGGTAAAGCTGCTTCAAGAATGCGGCGTGCGTGTCGAGAGCGCGGTACTGCGACCGTTCAGATTCGATAAGGCGCGCAATATGGCCCTCGATATGGTGGCAGACGATGCCGATATTTGCGTATGTACCGACTTGGACGAGGTATTTGTCCCCGGATGGCGAGCCGCAATGGAAAAGGCATGGCGCGATGGCGTAAAGACGCTTAAATACAGATACACTTGGAGCTTTTCGGAAGACGGAAGGGAAGGGTACGTGTTTTGGATAGGCAAGACGCATGCTCGGCACGGATTTAGGTGGGTGCATCCCGTGCACGAGGTGCTCGAGTACGAATGCGGTCAGCCTCCTCAAGCCTATGCCGTAGGCGTACAGCTCAATCATTATCCCGATGCGTCCAAGTCGAGGGGCAGTTATCTGCCTTTGCTCGAGCTGTCGGTTGAAGAGAGACCTTACGACGATCGCAACGTGCACTATCTGGGCAGAGAGTATATGTACTACGGCATGTATGATAAGGCGATAGAGACGCTCAAGAGGCATTTGACGCTGCCTTCTGCCACGTGGGCTGACGAGCGTGCAGCGTCTATGAGATATATTTCGCGTTGTTATCTTGCGCTCGGCAATATGGAGGAAGGAGAAAAATTCGCGTTGCGCGCCGCAGCCGAAGCCCCTTATACCAGAGAGTCGTGGGTGGATGCCGCTAAAATGTATATCACGCTTAAAGATTGGTACGGCGTTTGCTTTTGCGCAAGTAAGGCGTTAGCGATAAAAGATCGCTCAATGTCGTATATAAACGAGCCCGATGCGTGGGGATATTCGCCTTATGACTGCCTATCGGTGGCATTATATTATCTCGGCGATTATAAGTCGGCGCTCGATGCGGTCGATAAAGCCATATCGTTGAGTCCAAACAATGCGCGTCTTGTCGACAATCGCAGATTGATTGCGGATAAATTGAATTGATTCGCTTATATTTTCGGAGGAAATAATGTCAGATAACAGATGTAATAACGGATGCGGAAATTTTCCTAATCGTTGTAATTGCAATAGAGATCCTGTGTGTATGTGCGGAGCGTGGCGCGGACCTACAGGACCTACCGGTCCTACAGGCCCGCGTGGCTTAAGCATATCTATTGCAGGCCCGACCGGTCCTACCGGTCCTATCGGACCAATGGGCCCTGTCGGAGCAACGGGTGCTACGGGCGCCACGGGTGCAACAGGCGCCACGGGTGCAACAGGCGCGCAAGGTCCAATCGGTCCCACGGGTCCTACAGGTCCGGTAGGAGCAACGGGAGCAACCGGTGCCACGGGTGCAACAGGCGTACAAGGTCCAATCGGTCCCACGGGTCCTACAGGTGCGCAAGGACCTACCGGTCCCACCGGACCAATCGGTCCTATAGGAGCGACAGGTGCAACAGGTGCGCAAGGACCTACCGGTCCTACAGGCCCCGCAGGCCCGGCAGGCGCAACGGGAGCTACGGGTGCAGCAGGCGCTGCAGGCGCAGAAGGCCCTACCGGTCCCACCGGTCCTACAGGTCCCGCAGGCCCGG
>CAMWNK010000006.1 GCA_947175555.1 uncultured Clostridia bacterium
AGATAAGCATAGATACAAGCAAGTACGCCATAGACGGAGCGTGCTCGGACGTATGCGAGTACGTGATAGTAGTAGACGCAAACGGCAACGGAGATTACAAGATAATTTCAATCGAGGTAGGCGGAAATTATAAAAAGAACTATTCTACAGGCGATAGCTTTGATAGTTATGGCATGGTAGTATACGGAATATATCCCGACGGCGAGAAGGTAGAGCTCAATAGTAATGATTATACGTATTCGGGAGGCGGCGCGCTTGTTGAGGGCGACAATACCATTACTGTGAACTACGGCGACTTGAGCGCGACGTTTATCGTAAAGGCAGGACAGCTTGTAGATGGTGGAATACTATCGCTGGATGATTATGTTACAAAGCGCAATTTTATGATTTGTATGGTAGGAGTTATCGTCCTGATAGTTATAAGCATAATCCTATGCGGAGTAATAATAAGTCTTGCTAGACGCATCCCCAAGCCTGTCAAAGATAAGGATATTGATAGCGTGCAAGATACGTCAGTCGATGAAAATAACATCGGCGATGATTGATAAAGCAAGTTATACCTAATAGCAATGACAAAAGCGCGGCAAAATTACGCGCTTTTTTAATTATTAATTAGCGACGGCATAGGCGTAGCGTATGTGTAATGCGCGCTTATAAGTCTCGGCTAAATCGGTAAATTGCATAATACGTCGTATTGTGCTATAATCTGACAAGAACAAACACGGAGTAAATACTGAAGTTATGAATAATAATGATATAATTGTTAGTGATTTAAGGGACTTTGATATAAGACAGATATTAGATTGCGGACAAATATTCCGTTATGTTCGCAATGATGACGGCAGTTATACTGTCTATAGCACAGATAAGCGTTGCAATGTCAGACAAAGCGACGGTTATGCGGTCATCGGCAGTGATGATAAGTCCTATTTTACTGACTTTTTTGATTTAAGCAGAGATTACTCATTGATTAAGTCGAGACTTGAGAGTAAGCCATTTATGGCAGAGGCTATCAGTTACGGTAGCGGTATAAGAATCCTTAACTCTCAGCCGTGGGAGATGATCATATCTTTTATTATTTCGGCTAATAATCATATACCGCGCATAAAGGGTATAATCGATAGATTATGCACAGGGCTGGGCAAGAATATGGGCGATTATTATGCTTTTCCCTCGCCCGAGGCTATGGCAAGTAAAGACGAGGATTATTACGCTTCAATCGGAGCCGGTTACAGGGCGGCGTATCTTGCAAAGACTGCGCGGGCTGTAGCGGACGGAGACTTTAATATCAACGCCGTATACGGTATGGACAGCGCAAGCGCGGGTAGATACTTGTGCACGCTCATGGGCGTGGGACCTAAGGTAGCGGACTGTATATTGCTGTTCGGCTATCATAGAGAGGATGTATTTCCTGTGGATACTTGGATTAAGAAGGTATATCGCGATACCCTCGGCGGCATAGATAATAATGCGGTCATAAGAAAAAGACTTATCGAAATATACGGAGACTTATCCGGTTACGCTCAACAATATCTGTTCTTTAATAAGCGAGACACTAATTAAAATATTCAGGTCCTTTTAATCTTCTGCAAACATGCGGGATGTGGTATTATATGATGCAATAATGTATATTATGTGCACTTATTCGGCATTATGGCTTATAAGCTTGTTGTAAAATGGCAATAAGTGCATATAAAATACAGTATCGGAGGACTATTAATGAATTACGCCGTATTATTCGATTTGAATGCGACAAGAGCCGACTTCGGCAGCTTTGAGGATGCTCTGACGAGATTGGACGGCAGGGTATCGTATTGTAAATTCTACTCTTACAATCAAAAGCGGAATAATGACTTTTCCGCATACATAAGAGCGCATGGCGCAGAAGTAGCGGTACCTTTATACAACCGCAAGAAAGTGCGCATTGATATGCGTCAAGTTGTGGATGCTGTGTATCTGGCGTGTACTAATCCTGCGATAGACGCATTTTTCATTGTGTGCGCTCCAATAGATTGCCAGCCTATGATCAATATGCTCAAGTCTCTTGGAAAAGGAGTATACATAGGCGGCGAGAGCGGCAGCGACGTAGCACGTATGTGCGACGGCTTTATCGTGCTGCGTAAAGGTATGTCTCTTGACAATATTCCTCAATCAGGTAAGGCGCATCCTCGCGCTCAATCTGCGAGCAACATCAATGTAAGCGGCGATATGGGAGCTAATCTTGATAAAGGCAACGGCGATATCGCTAATGTGGGTAAGAATATTCGCAGAGTAAGAGCAGATGTCGGTAATTATAATTTTAGCGATGACAAGGAGCAAGACAATAGATATAAACCATACGGCAAAGACGGCGCGGATATGAATAATAAGGCTGACGGCACCGCGTCGTATCGCGCCGATATGCGCGTAGGCTATGATTCAAGTCAAGAAGGCACAAGACTATCCGCTCATAGCGATAGCGGCAGCAAAGAAAGTCATCGCGATAATGCAGAGCATATCGATACTCACAATATGGATAGAGTAGATAAAAGCGCGACGCGTACATTTTTTAAGCAATCCGCGCCTTATGCAAACGATGCCTATTATGATATCGGTATGCGCCCTACTTCCGCTATCAGTGATATGGAGCGCAAGTCGCATGATAATAATGCGTCTATTTCGCAACGCTCCGAGATTGCGTCAAGGCAAGACGAAGCTATGCTTCGCTCGCTCAAGAGCGAGAGCTTTTTACCGTTTACCGACATAGAGGATAGCGGCAATGAAAATATGGCTAAAGTCAGGCAAAAGCTGAGCGACATAATAGCAGGTAAGCTGAGCGTCAAGGAGAGCGAGATTTCTCCTTCGCAAGCCGAGCTTGATATGCTGCTTAAGAAATATTTTTAATATTAGGGCGACTGCCGTATGTCTACAGGTTAAAATTCCGTATGCAAATGCGCTTTAATTTTATGATATCTATAAAGATAATAATTTATTAGATTACTTCTATTAAATGTTTTGATTTCTTAAACATTAAAAAACAAAAGTCCTCCCTATGCGGGGAGGACTGATTGATTATATAGATATTATGTATTGATAAGATATCAATAAGAACTGACGCCGCGACGAAGCGCCGTGATACCCGTGCGACATACTTGCTTGACGAAATAGCCGCCTTCGTCTGCTCCGCCATTGATATCGGACAAGAAATTATCTATTTTTTCACTGGTTGCGCACAGCTCCAATATGATGGTGCCTTCCGAAATGTCAAGCACCGCCGCGCCGTACTTGTCGCTGAGATTGATAAGCATATTATCAAAGTTGGCAGTAACAAGTTTTACAAGCAATAACTCTCTGCATACGCTGTCTTCTTCAACGAGAGGGTAGCAGTTGATAGTCTCGGCAAGTTTCTTCGTCTGCTTGACGATTTGCTCAAGCGAATAATCGTCGCCGTGCGTTACGACGGTGATTCTTGATATATCGGGATCATCCGTAGCAGCTACGGAAAGCGAGTCGATATTAAAGCCGCGTCTGCCGTACAGGGAAGATATTCTTGCCAGTACGCCGGAGTTATTTTTTACAACTATCGAAATAATCTGTCTCATATCCGTAAATCCTTTTATGATATTGTAACAGAACGCAATTCAATTTGCAACGCTTAGTGTCGAAATATAGCAAATATGGATAAATTTACCTTATTCGTTTCCGCCTGCAAATTGCGCGTTATACAGCGTGTAATAAAAGCCGCCTGTAGACAGCAGTTGCGAGTGCGTCCCCTGTTCGATTATATTGCCGTCTTTCATAACTAAAATTTTGTCCGCGCCCTTGATAGTGGACAGCCTATGCGCGACGATAAAAGATGTCCGCCCTTCCATCATAGTAGCGAAAGCGCGTTGAATCTTCAGCTCGGTTCGCGTATCGATGCTCGAAGTCGCCTCGTCGAGGATAAGCATGGGCGGACGAGTCAGCATAATGCGCGCGATACATAACAGCTGACGTTGACCTTGAGACAGCGAGTCGGAATCTATTATCGTATCGTATCCGTGCTCGAATCGGCTAATAAAGTCGTCGCAGCTTGCAAGTTTAGCCGCAGCAATTATTTCTTCGTCGGTAGCGTCCTCTTTGCCGTAAGAGATATTGTCTCGTATACTGCCGTGGAACAGCCACGTATCTTGCAGTATCATGCCGTAATTAGCTCTTAGGGCGGAGCGCGTCATATCGCGGATGTCCTCTTTATCTACTTTTATACTGCCTTTATCTACGTCATAGAAGCGCATGAGCAGATTGATAAAAGTAGTTTTTCCGCAACCCGTAGGACCGACTATTGCTATACGTTGTCCTTTGCTTACGTCAAGATTGAAGTCGGTTATCAGCGGTCTGCGGCTGTCGTAAGAGAAGTATACTTTATCGATTTCGATATCTCCCTCGGCGCGGAATTCGTCCCTCTTAGAGCTGTCGTCGCACTCTATCGGCTCGTCGATAAGAGAGAATACTCTTCTTGCCGCAGCGAGAGCGTTCTGCAATTCGTTGACGACGCCCGTTATTTCGTTAAAGGGCTTAGTATATTGATTGGAGTACATTAAGAATGTGGACAGCCTGCCCGCCGTCATCACGCCCGAATACATGCCGAGCGTAGGCATCATCACTGCAATCAGTCCGCCCGCAACGCCTACGCATGCGTATACGATAGCATTGACAAAGCGCGTGCACGGATTGATGAGCGCGGAGTAGAACTGCGCGCGCAGACCGCTGTAATATAGCTTGGAATTGATTGACTTGAAGCCGTCCAGCGACTCCTCTTCGCGTCCGAAAGCCTTGACGACGCCCAGCCCGCCCAGCAGTTCTTCGATATAGCCGCTCATCTCGCCGCGTCTGTCCGATTGTGCTTTGAAGTGCTTGCGGTTGCCTTTAGCGATGAACGATGCTACAAACAGCGACAGGGGAGTGAGTACGACTACTACTAAAGCAATCAACCAGTTGAGCATAAACATGAACACTAGCGTCATGATTACTGTGGTTACGCCGTTGAATAGTTGCGTCATCGCCTGTAACAGACCGTCGGAAATGAGGTCCGTATCTCCTCCCGTGCGGGCAATAATATCGCCGTGTGCGTGCGTATCGAGATAGGATAGCGGCATGGCGGTAATCCTGTCAAAAGCGTGCTTGCGCATATCCTTAACGGCATTGTATGCCAAGGAGTTGGCGCACATATTCATAAGGTATTGGAAGAATACCGAGCCCGCTATAACAGGGATAAGAGCGATGCAATAGTCAAGCAGTTTTGTAAAGTTTACATTGTCTGCGCCGATAATGTAGTCTATTGCGTCGCCTATGAGCACCGGTACTGTCAGCTGCAATACTACAGACAGCACCGAGAAAATGAATGCGCAGATAAATCTTCCTCGATAAGGCTTAGTGTAAGTAAGAATGCGCTTGAGAGTAACTAAGGAGGAAGTCTCTTTTTTATTCATGACTTGTCGCCTCCTTATCATTATCGTTGCCGCTATCTTCTTGCGAGGTTACTATTTCGCGGTAAACTTCGCAGCTGTCGATGAGCTGTGAGTGCGTGCCTATTCCTACGGCGACGCCCTTATCCAGCACGATTATTACGTCGGCGTGCCGTATGGACGAGGCGCGTTGCGATACTATAAAGACGGTGCAGTCGTTAAGGCAGGTGCGTAAAGCCTTACGCAAGGCAAGGTCGGTTGCAAAGTCAAGCGCGCTCGCGCTGTCATCCAATATCACAATCTCCGGATTCCGTACCAGTGCGCGGGCAATCGTCAGTCGTTGACGCTGTCCGCCCGAGAAGTTGCGTCCGCCTTGCGACACTACGGTGTCCAGCCCGTCGGGAAGAGCATTGACAAAGTCTGCCGCCTGAGCGATTTCCAATGCGCGCATAATCTGATTGTCGTCGGCGTCCGAGTTGCCCCACTTCATATTATCGCGCAGCGTGCCGCTGAATAGCGCGGTCTGTTGCGGTACATAACCAATCTTGCCGCGCAGCTGCGAGAGAGGATACTTTCTTACGTCTACGCCGTCTACTTCTACCGCTCCCTTTGTTACGTCGTAGAAGCGAGGTATGAGGTTGACAAGAGAGGATTTACCCGAGCCGGTACCTCCGATTACGCCCACAACCATGCCCGATGATATTGAGACGTCTATATCTGTAAGCACGTCCTTTCCGCCGCCGTAACCGAATGATATATTATCGAATTTTACCTTTGCCGCATTTTCTACAGGCGAAACTTGGGCGTTGCCATCGTCGCTAATCGATGTTGCGGTGTCGAGCACTTCTCTTACTCTTGCTCCCGAAGCCGATGCCTTGGTGAATATGACTATAAGGTTGGCTACTACTACCAAAGTAAGCGATATCTGAGTGAGATAATTTACGAGCGCGACTACTTCGCCCTGTTTAAGTCCGCCTATATTGACCGTAACTCCGCCAAACCACAGCACCGCTATTACAGCCATGTTGATTATAAGATATGTTACGGGGTTGAGCAGAGCGGAAATAGCGCCCGCTATCGTAGCCGTACGCGACAGGGAAGTCGCCGCGTTGTCAAATCTCTTTCGCTCGTATTCTTCTTTGGAAAAGGCGCGAACAACTCTCACTCCCGCAAGATTTTCTCGCGTTACCTGCGATACGTCGTCCAGTTTACCCTGTACCTGCTTATAATGAGGTACGCTGCGGGACATAATAAAGTATAGCGCTACGGCAATCAGCACTGCCGCCGCTATAAATATCAAAGATAACTTAGGGCTGATGATAAATGACATTACAACAGAGCCGATAATTATGAACGGCGTACGGGACGCAAGCCTTATGAGCATGGCGACAGCAGTCTGCAACTGATTGACGTCGCCTGTTATCCTCGTAATGAGCGATGACGCTCCGAATTTATCGAACTCGGCATGAGAAAGCGAGTTGACGTGCTTGAACAGCGCGTTGCGCAAATCCGTGCCAAAGCCTTGCGAGCACTTGGATGCCATGTATTGGCAAGTAAGGGAAAAGCCCAGTCCTACTGCGGCAAGTCCGACAAGCAGCAGTCCGCGCCACAATATATATGTCGTGTCGCCGCCTGCAATGCCCACGTCGATTATATCTGCCATAATCATAGGCACGAATAGCTCGAGCACAGCTTCGAGCAACTTGAAGAAGGGACCGAGCACGAACTCCTTTTTATACGAGGAGAGATAAGTAGTCAGTTTCTTGGTTTTCAAACGCTTGTTTTGTCGCATAACTATGTTGTATTATAAGATATATATTTGTTTAATTACAAGTAAATTAATATATATTAATAACCGCTAATGGGGAAGAAGGACAGAATATGAAAGACGGTTTTATTAAGGTCGCTGCCATCACGCCTGCAATTAAGGTTGCAGATTGCGCTCATAACGCAAAAGCAATAATAGACGCGATTTCTCGCGCTGTTGCCGACGGCGTAAAATTGGCGGTTTTCCCCGAGCTGAGCGTATGCGGATACACGGTGGGCGACTTGCTTTTGCAAGATACGTTGCTTGACGGATGTGCTAAGGCAATATCCGATATCGCGGCTGCCACGGCTAAGTGCGACATCGTCGCCGTAGTGGGGTCTCCCATTGTCAAGAGCAATAAGTTATACGACTGTGCCGTCGTTATTAACAGAGGTAAAGTAATCGGCGTATGCCCTAAGAGTAATATTCCTAATTACGGAGAGTTTTACGAGCTGCGACATTTTACTCCATACGACTCACAGGTAGCGGATACGGTTATGCTAAATTACGGCGCGGGCGAGATTGAAGTGCCTTTTGGGTATCTGCTGTTCAGATGCGCGGGCAAGCGCAATTTCTGCTTTGCAACAGAGGTGTGCGAGGACTTGTGGTCGCCTTGCTCGCCGTCTGCGCTTTTATGTTCTGCGGGAGCCAATATTATTGTCAATCCGTCGGCAAGCGACGAGATAATAGGCAAGTCCGACTATAGAAGAAATTTGATTGCCGTGCAGTCGGGGAAACTTGCTTGCGGCTACGTGTATTGCGATGCGGGCGAGGGCGAGTCGGTTACCGACCTTGTATTTGCGGGGCACAATATTGCGGCAGAGTGCGGCGCGATAATAGCAGAAAGCGCACCGTTTGATAGCGGATATCTCGTTACGGAGATAGACGTAGATAAGATAGCGCATGAGCGCAGAAGGATTAATACCTTCGGCGTTGCAAGCGGCATTACAGAGGTTAGTTTTGAGTCGGATGTGAGCAAGACCGTCTTGACAAGGCGCATAGACGCCACGCCTTTCGTTCCTAAGGACGGCGGCGAGTTGCAAAGTCGTTGCGAAGAAGTGCTTGAGATTCAGGCAAGGGCGCTTGCGGCAAGGCTCAAGCACGTTGGCGGCAAGAGCGTTATCGGCATATCGGGCGGACTTGATTCTGCATTAGCTTTGATAGTAGCGGTAAAAGCGACTGATTTAATAGGCGGGAAGAGGAGCGATATTACCGCAGTTACTATGCCTTGCTATGGTACTACGTCTCGCACTAAGTCCAATGCGTCGCTGTTGTCAGAGGCCTTAGGAGTCAATTTCTCGGAAGTAGATATAAAAGCCTCGGTAGATAGACATCTTAAAGATATCGGGCACGACATGCAATCTACCGACGTAACTTACGAGAACGCGCAGGCGAGAGAGCGTACGCAAGTGCTCATGGATATAGCCAATAAGACGGGCGCGATTGTGGTCGGCACGGGCGACTTATCGGAGCTTGCTTTGGGCTGGGCTACCTACAACGGCGATCATATGTCGATGTACGGAGTCAATGCGGGCGTCCCTAAGACGCTTGTGAGACATCTCGTCAGACACTATGCGTATTCTTGCGGCAGCAAGCAGGCTGCGGACGCATTGTACGATATTCTCGATACGCCCGTTTCTCCGGAGCTGCTACCTGCCAAGGACGGCAAGATATCTCAGTGCACGGAGGAGATAGTCGGTCCTTACGAGTTGCATGACTTCTTCTTATACAATATTCTGCGTTGGGGATTTTCTCCGCTCAAAGTATACAGGCTCGCCTGCGAGGCATTCTCGGATTATAAGCCTGCTGTAATTGCCAGGTGGCTCAAGACTTTCTGCTCAAGGTTTTTTGCTCAGCAATTCAAGAGGTCGTGTATGCCCGACGGTCCTAAGGTAGGCAGCGTTACGCTATCGCCGAGAGGAGATCTCCGTATGCCCAGCGATGCTCACGCGGCTCTTTGGATTAAGCAACTCGAAAGTATCGGAGGAGCTAAAGGTAAGAAGGCGCAGTCGGACGCTCAGGATAGCAAGAAGCAATCGCCTAAGCGTCAATAACATTGCTTGCGGCGGGTGTAATTATTATCAATATTATTTTATAGTAAGAGCCCGTTCTATACGCTATGCCTATTGATGCGTAGCATAGTCAACGCGCAGAGCAACTTCTTGAACGTCTACCATTAAGATTTTTACATAAAACGGGGCAATGTCTTATAAGCAATGTTTATTGTATACTTGGTAAAAGGCGCGAAGCCGCGGGCGGTGCTAACGAGTATAACATAGACGTAGTCAAACGGACTTCTTAACACGCACTTATCGAGATTGGTGATAAATAAGGTTGCGGATTGACAAGAAATTGAAAAAGTCGTCATTAGACGTATCACATAAAATTCATTGGCGATAAATCAAATAGCTATGAAGCGGCGTTTAACTGAGCCGACGAGTATTTTTGAGTCAAAACACGTAAAAAACCGAAAAATCCATATAAGATACGCGGCTTTGCATAGAAAGCCGCTTTTTTTTGTTGTATAATTATGGCATAATAGTGTCGAGGAGGCGGCTATGATTACGGGTATTGCCGAGTTGCTTAAGGTAGCGCGTCGCGGCGGTTATGCCGTGCCTGCGTTCAACGTCGATAATCTCGAGAGCGTCATGGGCGTGCTCGAGGCATGCAAAGATTACCCCGCTATCGTGCAGACTATTCCGCGTACTCTCAGTTACGGCGGAGTAGGTAGCTATGCCGCTATGATAAAGTCGCTGTATAACGGCAATGCGGATATAGCTATACATCTCGATCACGGCGGCAGTCTCGATATATGCAAGAGCTGTCTTGTAGCAGGATATACTTCCATAATGATAGACGGCTCGGCTCTGCCTTTTGACGACAACGTAAAGCTGACGTCTGAGGCAGTGGAGCTCGCGCATAGCTTCGGAGCGGACGTCGAAGCGGAACTCGGCGGTATCGGCGGCAAGGAGGAGAGCTCGGCGCAGATACGCTACACCGATCCCGAAGAGGCGCGACTATTCGTGAAGTTGACAGGCGTGGACGCCTTGGCGATAGGAGTGGGGAGCGCGCACGGCATTTATAAGGGCGAGCCTCACATAGATATCGACAGGATTAGAGATATAGCATCCGTTACGGACGTGCCGCTTGTGTTGCACGGCGCGAGCGGACTTAGCAACGAGGTGCTTACCGATTGCATTAGGGCGGGAATTGCAAAAATCAATTTTGCTACCGAGCTGAGACAGGCATTTACAAGAGGATTGAAGGAAGGTCTTAAGCTCATGCCCGACGCTTACGATCCTAAGCAATATCTGCCGTATGCGGTAGAGCAGGTCAAACAAGTTGCGTTATCTAAGATTAAAGTTTGCGCAGGCGGAGCGTTTAATCCGTAAAAAAGTTAAGGAAGGGAAGTTATGAAGAAAAAGTTGTTGGTGCTGATAAGCGTTATTGCGGCGACAGTATGTCTTGCCGTGGTATCTCTTGCAGGGTGTAAGAAAGTCGGCGGAGTACCTATGGTTACGGATAAGTCGCTTGCCGACCATGATAAGGCTCCTGCATATGCCGCTTATTATCAAAGTCAGTTCGAGGACATGATGAGCGATTATTCCGCAGGTAATATTTCGGCTGCGGATGCTGCCGCTATTATGTGGGCGCTCGGCTCTTATAATCACGGCCAAGCTAAGCAAGTCGTATTTTTCCAAGATAAAGTAGGCGAGACGACTCTGGGCGGCAAGACAGGTAAACTTGCTTACCAGCAATATCATAAGGAAAGACGCAAGGACGACAGCACGGGCTATAAGGGTGAGAAGTATCACTATACCATTAAGCACGTATTCGACAGTAGCATAAGCTCGATATACGAGAACGCTCTTGAGGGCGCGAGATTGAGATTTGTCGTCAACGATACGTCCGTAGGCTTGGACAAGTACGGTCTCTATCGCTTTGAGAAGAACGGCGATACAGTCTTTAACGGTGAGCAGCTTTTCGGTCGCGACTTAATGACTACAGAGTGGAAGAAGGGTAGCGATTTCGGCAAGGCGGAAGAAGTATGGGCAAGCGGCGTTGTCGCAAGCAATACCTTGAGTTACCGCGAGGTCGAGTCTTTGTTGTACGACGATATCGTTAGATGCGAGGATGATAAGAATGCGCTTGAGAATAGAAGTATATTAGGCAATATCAATGTGCTTGAGGACGGTATCGTAACCGGAGCCGTAATTACCGAGGCAGTTAACGGTGCGGGCGAGAAGTATTATAAAGTCAAGATGACTTTGGATAAGGATAAGGCCAATAGCGACCGCGCGTCCATTGCTATGCTCGGGGACGACAATAGCGCTAAGAATATCGTATGGGATAAGCTGGAGATAGAATTCGAGATATGGGCAGGCGGCTTTATGAAGAGCTATCATATCTCCGAAGCATGGACAGGTACGATATCTCAGTCTATTATCAATGTGGACGGTAGCGCGAGCGCAGAGAATTATGTATATTATTCATACTCCGACAGCGATACGTCTTTTGCCGCAGAGCATGAGTTCCTTAAGGATTATATAGCTAATAACTAAGGCAAGTATATTATAAACATTATTATAATATCGATTTTATAGTCTATTAGACCGATTCGGTAGAGTCGGTCTTTTCTTTACTTTAATAGGTTAATAGCGTAGCGATTCTCTTATGCGGCATACTTTATGCGCTGTCATTGCAGTGGGCGCATTGTATAAGTAAGTACGATTTGAAGTGTGATAATCAGTCGCCTTATGCTGTGATAAGTATTGAGGTGAGACATCAACGGAGGCGGGAGAGCGGCGTAGTTATGTTATTTGCTTAGCCTAAGCTATTGGTTATCGGCTGAGCCTTAGGCGGTGCGATGTTATAAGAAAATATGGACGATTTGGGTAATCGGAGCTAAAAAAAATGTTTTTAAGTATTGATTATCTCTATTGCATATTATATTATTAAATCAGGCGGGCGCATGTGCGACTTGCCGAGGGGATAATTACGTAGCGGAGTTTTGGCAAATATTTTCGGTACATATTGGGATATAAGTTGCTGATATTTATGTGATAATATTTGCAATCGACTTGCGCTGACAGGGTATAAAGGAGAGAATTATGATAGAAAGAGCCGCGTTGCATCCGTTGCATGTCGCAAGGCTTGCGGCGCTTAGAAGAGAGATATATTCCGTAAGGGGCAGTCTTTCGGCTCAGTTTGCGCCGTCTGCCGAGCCCGTAAAATATTCCGATATAGATAAACTTACATTTTTCCCCATTCGCCGCGGCGACGTGTGGGCGGAGTGCGACAACAGCATCCGCTATGATTGCGCGTGGTTTAGATTTACGGGTAAAGTTCCCAAAAAGATTACTTGCAGCGACGACGTAGTAGCCCTTATCGATATCGAGGGAGAGGGACTTGTATATAAAGACGGCGAAATCGCGAGGGGTATAACGCAAGTGCTTAGCGGCGTGGATATTTTCCAGAGCCGCAAGGGCAAGCAGGTCGTTGAGCTACCTGACGTCAAGACGGGCGACAATATACTTTTGGAAGTAGATGCTGGCTTTAACGGTAAGCGCAATAAGCCCGGGGCAAAGGTAGCTTTCAGACACGCGTATATCGCAGTGAGGAATAAGGCGGCGTATACGATGTATTACGACTATCTGCATACTCTTGCGATAATTCTTACTTATCCCGACAACGAAAATATAGATAAAGAGCGCGTAAGGCAGCTTGAGCAAGCTCTCAAGGTAGCGTATTCCAAGTATCGCAGAGGCGATACGGAAGGCGCGCACGCCGAGATATGCAAGGCGCGCGATATCCCTTGCGACGATGAAGCTGTGCGTTATACGGCGATAGGGCACGCTCATCTCGATCTCGGCTGGCTGTGGCCCGTCAGAGAGACTAAGAGAAAGGGCGCGCGCACTCTCGCCACGGCGCTTGCCAATATAGCCATATATGACGACTACGTGTTCGGGGTGTCGCAGGCGCAGCTGCTGCAATGGATAAAGGAAGACTATCCCGCGATATTCGAGGGTGTCAAGCAAGCCGTTGCGGCGGGCAGGATTGAGCCTCAAGGCGGCATGTGGGTAGAAAACGACTGCAATATCCCTTCGGGAGAGTCTATCATAAGGCAGTTTTTGTACGGCGGTAAGTTTTTCAGAGAGGAGTTAGGCAAGGACAGCGAAGTCGTATGGCTGCCCGACGTATTCGGTTATGCCGCCAATCTTCCTCAGATAATGCGCGGCTGCGGTAAGAAATATTTCATGACAATAAAACTTACTTGGAATACCGTCAATAAATTCCCGTACAAGACTTTCCGTTGGAAGGGTATAGACGGCACCGAGATACTTGCGCACATGGCGCCGCAAGGAGATTATAATTCTACGGCGTCGCCCTTTGCCATAGTCAAGTCGGACAAGGGCAATCCGCACAAAAAGGATATTAAAGAGGCATTGCTCATATACGGTATCGGCGACGGCGGCGGAGGTCCCGGCGAGGCGCAGATAGAGTATGTAGAGAGGTCTAAGGACGTTGCGGGACTCGGTAAAGTAGAGACCGGCAGCGCGGAGCAATTTTTTAACCGATTGCAAGATTATGCGGATAAAGCGCCTATATACGACGGCGAGCTTTATCTCGAAAAGCACCGCGGAACGTATACCTCGCAGGCCAAGGTCAAGATGAACAACCGCACTTGCGAGAGGCTGTTGCACGAAGTGGAGTGGCTAGCCGCTAACGCGCTTGCAAACGGCAAGGAGTATTATGCCGATGAGATAGAGAAGATGTGGAAGGAAGTTTTGCTTTATCAATTCCACGATATTTTACCCGGTTCGTCTGTCAAACGCGTATACGACGAGTGCAACAGAGGATATGCAAAAATTATCGCTAAAGCAGAAGAGATAAAGTCGCAGCTTATCGACTCGTTAAGCAACGAGGTCAGCGATAGCGAGTGCGGCAGATTGCCTGTGTGTATCAATGCCTCTCCTTTCGACAGATACGAGAATGTCTGCGCGGACGGCATGTGGTATAAGATAAAAGTGCCTGCTTATTCCGCGGCGGAAGCCGACGAGTATTCGCCTTTGGACAGAGTGGGGTGCGACAGCGATAAAATTTTCAACGGCAGACTTACCGTAGTATTCGGTAAGGGCGGCGAGATTGTGTCGCTTACCGACGCAAGCGGCAGGGAGGTCTGCAAGGATTATCTCAACAAGTTGACGGTATTTACCGATCCCAAGATGTATTATAACGCATGGGATATACGCCCCGATTACGAGTCGCTGAGGACATATAAGCCTAAGCTCGTATCATGCAAGAGCAGCGCGGACGGCGTGCGCGCCACGCGTGAGAATACCTATCGCATAGGACGCTCTCGGATAAGTCAGAAGATTTACGTCGAGGACGGCTCGGATATTGTCCGCATAGATACCTGCGTCAAGTGGCTTGAGAGCAATAAGATGCTAAGGGCGCAGTTTATTCCTGCCGTGTATGGCGACATAGTCAACTGCGACGTGCAGATGGGCAACTGCGACCGCTCCACAAGAGAGGATAACGACGTCGAAAAAGCTCAGTTCGAGATATGCGCACATAAGTTTGTCAACGTAGACGGCGACGGCGCAGGCATTGCCGTGCTCAATAACGGCAAGTACGGCTATCGAGTCAAGAGCGGTCTGATATCTCTCAATCTGCTTCGCTCTCCCAAGTATCCCGATGCCACGTGCGACATGGGCGAGCACCGCTTTTCTTACGCAATATATCCGCACGGCGGCGTATGGCAAGACAGCAGCGTCGTAGAGGAAGGTTATAGGCTCAACAATCCGCTTATTGTAAAAGATAAGACGCCGTCTCTCACTCGCTTTATATCCTACGAGGGCGAGGGCGTTATTACCGAGACTATTAAGCCCGCGGAGGACGGTAAGGGCATAATCGTCAGACTGTACGACAGGCGCGGCATGAGCTGTCGTATTACTCCCGTATATGCCGACTGCGTAGAGGCGGCATACGAGTGCGATATGGTAGAAAATATTACGGGCGATGCGCCGTCTGCGCTTGAATTTACCCCGTATAAGATAAAAACTTTATATCTCAAACTTAAGAGGTGAAATTATGCAGTACGTAGATTTTGTTAAGGACAGAAAGCTTGACTTGATAGCCGTAGGCAGGATAGCCATCGACTTCAATCCGCTCGATTACTTTCAGCCGCTGAGCAAGAGTAAGGAGTACCGCAAATATCTCGGCGGTTCGCCTGCAAACGTGGCTGTCGGACTGGCAAGACTCGGAGGCAAGGTAGGCTTTATAGGCAAAGTATCCGATGATAGATTCGGGGACTACGTTACCGACTTTTTTGCGGCAGAGGGCATTGACGTATCGCACGTTACTCGCGCTACGGGCGGAGAAAAGTTGGGACTTACATTTACCGAGATACTTTCCCCTACCGAGAGTAGCATACTCATGTATCGCGACGGAATAGCGGACTTGACGTTGTCTCCAAGCGACGTGGACGGAGAATATATCGCATCGGCTAAGGCGTTGCTCATTTCGGGTACTGCGCTTGCGCAGAGTCCGTCGAGAGAGGCGTGTCTTAAGGCGGTGCAGCTTGCCCGCAGATACGGCACAAAGATAATATTCGATATAGATTACCGTCCGTATAACTGGAAGAGCAACGACGAGATAGCAGTATACTATACTGCGGTAGCAGAGCACAGCGATATAATAATGGGCTCTAAGGAAGAGTATGAGCTCACTCAGTCGATTTTCATGCCTAAGGCAAGCGATGCTCAGACTGCCGCGCATTGGATAGGCTGCGGCGCAAAGATAGTGATTATCAAGCACGGCAAGCAAGGCTCTACCGCGCATACGTGCGACGGCGCTAGCTACAGTATCAAGCCTTTCCCCGTAAAAGCGTTTAAGTCTTTCGGAGGCGGAGACGGATACGGCTCGGCGTTTTTATACGGACTTTTCAACGGCAGAGAGATAATCGATTGTCTCGAGCTCGGCTCGGCTTCCGCGTCAATGCTCGTGGCGGCGCACGGTTGCTCGGAATTTATGCCAACGCTCAAAGAGCTTGAGAAGTTCATTGCCGACGAGAAGGCAGAGTACGGCGAGATGATAGCAAGAGGAAGCGACAAGTAGTCGCTTGTATCAAGGTCTGCGGCAGCGGAATTAATAGGAGGTTGATATGTCGTTTTCTTATCCGCAATTCGATAGTAACGGAGTCAAGACGCTCACGAGTATAGGCGGTAAAGACGGGGATATGCTTATGGATATTTCCGTAGTCAAGGTTGCCGCGGGCGATAAAAGAAAATACGGATATAAAGATAAAGAAGTATGCGTGTTGCTTACCGAGGGCGGTATAAATATGCGTTGCGGCGACGTATGCGGCAATGCTTATCGCAGCGACGTATACACCGATTTGCCCGTTGCATTGCACGTTTGCGCGGGAGATACGGCTGAAATAGAAGCGGTAACCGATTGCGAGATATTAGTAATCGCAACTATCAACGACAGACGTTTCCCAGCTAAGTTTTACGATAAGCAAGACGTTGTACGCACCACGTCGTGCGAGGGTATGTGGGAGAATACTGCGGTAAGGGATGTCAATACGGTATTCGATTATTCCATCGCTCCATACTCCAATCTCGTAGTAGGAGAAGTCATAGCGCGTCAGGGCAGGTGGTGGAGCTATCTGCCGCATTCTCATCCTCAGCCCGAGGTATATTACTATAAGATGCCCGCGCCCGAGGCTTTCGGAGCTTGCTTTATAGGCGAGATGAATCCTTATACTATCAAGGACGGCAGCGTTGGATGCTTTGTAGGCGGCGTTACCCACGTGCAGGTTACAGCCCCCGGTTATCCTATGTATTGCTGCTGGATGATAAGGCATCTGGACGGCAATCCTTGGGACAAGACGAGGATAGTCGACGAGAGATATAAGCATCTCGAGGATTGAGAGGCAATGCTGTATAATCGATTTATATAAGGGAGATAGCATATGAGTATAAGAATGAGCGCCGCAGAGGCGATAATAAAGTTTCTCGATAATCAGTACGTCTCGCTGGACGGCGAGCAAAGTAAGCTGGTCGATACTGCTTTTGCCATATTCGGACACGGTTGCGTTCTCGGTATAGGCGAGGCTCTATCCATGGGAGACTACAAGATTAAGGTGGTTCAGGGCAAGAATGAGCAAGGTATGGCGCATGCCGCTATCGCTTACGCTAAGCAGAGCAACAGGCGCAGGATTATCCCGTGTATTTCATCTATAGGCCCCGGCGCTGCCAATATGGTTACGGCAGCGGCTACGGCTACAGCAAATAATATCCCCCTATTGTTACTGGTGGGCGATACGTTTGCGTCCCGTCAGCCCGATCCCGTACTGCAACAGATAGAGCACACTTACAATCCTAATATCACCACTAACGACGCATACAAGGCGGTGTCAAGATACTTCGACCGTATCAACCGTCCCGAGCAGGTGATGAGCGCTATGCTGGGCGCGATGCGAGTATTGACCGACGCCGCTATGACGGGAGCCGTTGCTATAGCCATGCCGCAGGACGTGCAGGGCGAGTGCTACGATTATCCCGAAGAGTTTTTTGCCAAGAGAGTGCATCGCATTACAAGACCGCTGCCTGTAAAAGAAGAGTTGCAGGAAGCGACGGAGTTGATACGCAAGTCGTCCCGTCCCGTAATCATAGCGGGCGGCGGCGTGAGATACAGCGAGGCGGGAGAGGCGCTTGCAAGGTTTGCCGTAGACCATAATATTCCGATATGCGAGACACAGGCGGGCAAGAGCGCGGTAGCGTCGTCTCATCCGCTCAATCTCGGCGGCGTAGGCGTTACGGGCAATCTTGCCGCCAATAAGATAGCTTCATGCGCCGATTTGATAATAGGCGTAGGCACGCGTTTTACGGATTTTACTACAGGCTCTAAGGAGCTGTATTCCGGTTCGAAGGTATTGACGCTCAATCTTTCCCCCTTCCACGGCGGAAAGCTCGACGCGCTTAAGATGACGTGCGACGCAAAGGCGGGCTTAGAGATACTTTCGCTTGCGCTCGGCGATTATAAGTCGGGCTACACTACCGAGATATCCGAGGCTAAGGACGAGTGGAGCAGGGAAATGATCAGACTGTCGGGGATGGGGGACGACGGTTGCATAGAGATAGGCAGCTATATGCCCGATGCAATCAGCGGATATAAGGAGACTCACGGCGGCGGAATGTCTCAGACAGCGGCGATAGCCGTCGTGCGCGAAGAGATACCCGCTAATGCGATAATAGTGGGCTCGGCGGGAAGTTTGCCGGGTGATTTGCAGAGGATGTGGACGAGCGACGAAAAAGATTCTTACAACGTCGAGTACGGATATTCGTGCATGGGTTACGAGATAGCAGGGTGTCTGGGTAGCAAGATGGCTGCGCCCGATAAAGAGGTATATGCCATGACAGGCGACGGCAGCTACCTCATGCTGCACTCCGAGATGGTAACGGCATTGCAAGAGGGCATAAAAATCAACGTGTTGCTTTTTGACAACGCGTCGTTCGGCTGTATCAATAACTTGCAGATGGAGCAAGGCGTCGACTCGCTGTGTACGGAGTTGCGTTACAGACAGGAAGGCAAGCCGATACGCGAAGGCAAGTTTATGAGTATAGATTACGCTATGTGCGCGGCGGGTTACGGATTCAAGACTTATACTGCCCGCACCGTAGAGGAGCTGAGGGAGGCGTTGCGCGATTGTGTCAAGCAGACGTTGCCTACCTTTATAGATATCAAAGTATTGCCCAAGTCGATGACTCACGGGTACGGCGGTTGGTGGCATGTGGGCTGCACGTCCAATCCCAGGAGCGAGCGGGGCGAATACGTATTGCAAGAAAGAGAGAAGAAGCTGGATAAAGCGCGTAAATATTAAGGAGGCTTTTATGAATAAGCGTAAGGTAAATCTGGGCATTGCGCCGATAGCATGGACCAACGACGATATGCCCGACCTCGGAGGTGGCAATACCTTCGAGCAATGCGTAAGCGAAATGGCGCTTGCCGGATTTAAGGGGTGCGAGGTGGGCAACAAATATCCTACAGATACCGCTAAACTTAAGAAGGCTTTGGAGATGAGAGGACTTAGGATAGCCAACCGTTGGTTTTCGTCGTATATCCTCACTAAGCCCGAGGAAGAAGTGGAGAGAGATTTCCGCATAGCGTGCTCTTTTCTTAAGGAGATGGGCGCGGGCGTTATAGGCGCGTCCGAGCAAAGTTGCAGCGTGCAAGGACAGATTAATACTCCCGTATTCGACGCTAAGTGCATACTGAGCGACGCGGAGTGGGATAGACTTGCCGCAGGGCTTAACAAGCTGGGCGATATAGCAAGCGGTTACGGGCTCAAACTTACTTATCATCACCATATGGGCACTGTGGTCCAGACGGCGGAGGAAGTGGACAGGCTTATGTCTATGACCGACGCAGATAAGTTGTGGCTGCTGTACGATACGGGACATCTGGCATATTGCGGAGAAGATTGTGTAGAGGTATTGCGCAAGCACGTATCGAGGGTTGGACACGTACATCTTAAAGATATACGTCCCAATGTGGTCAAGAGAGTGAAAGAAGAGAAGCTGTCTTTCCTCACAGGCGTGAGAGAGGGCGCTTTTACCGTCCCGGGGGATGGGTGTATCGACTTTGCTCCGATATTCGATATATTGGACGGCAGCGGTTACGAGGGCTGGATGATAGTGGAGGCGGAGCAAGATCCCGCCGTGGCAGATCCGCTCGAGTACGCTATCAAGGCAAGACAATATTTACTTGATAAGGCAGGATTGTAAGGAGGAATAATTATGCCGATTAAGACATTGCAATATTTTACAAACAACAAGTTCGTAACATCTACTACGGATAAGTTTTATCCGGTGTTCAATCCGTCTACGGGCGAGCAGATTGCGCGTATGCCGCGCTGCACTTCGGCTGAAGTAGCCGCCGTCATAGACAATGCGCACGAGGCGTATAAGAAGTGGAGCGCAGTCCCCGTAATCAAGAGGGTACAGATATTGTATAAGGTGCGCGACTTGCTGATAGAGCACATGGATGAGCTCACTACCATATGCGCTACGGAGCACGGTAAGAACTGGGAGGAGAGCAAGGGCGATATCCTCAAGGCTAAAGAGGGCACGGAGCTTGCTTGCAATATGCCTTCTCTGCTGCAAGGCGAAAGTCTTATGGACGCGTCTACGGGTTACGATACGGTCTTGTATCGCGAGTCCATGGGCGTCTTTGCAGGTATAGCGCCGTTTAATTTCCCAGCAATGATTCCCATGGGATGGATGGCACCTGTATGTATAGCGTGCGGCAATGCTATAGTGCTCAAGGTGGCTGGAGCTACGCCTATGACGTCGCTTCGCATAGCCGAGCTGTACAGGGAAGCGGGCTTGCCCGACGGAGTGCTCAACATCGTAAGTTGCGACCGCAACGACACGCAGGAGCTTATATCCAATCCCAAGATTGTGGGCATTTCGTTCGTAGGCTCTACGACGGTAGGCAGATACATCTACGAGACCGCCGCGAAATACGGCAAGAGAGTACAATGCCTGTGCGAGGCAAAAAACCACGCGCTCGTACTCGAGGACGCCGCTATAGACAGGACTGCGGCAGGTATAATCAACGCCGCTTACGGCTGCGCGGGAGAGAGGTGCATGGCTCTGCCAGTGGTAGTTGCGCAGGAGAGCATAGCGGATGCGCTTGTAGATAAGCTCGTTGCGCTTGCTAAAAAAATCAAGGTAGGACCTGCCTATGATAAAGAGACTGGCTTAGGTCCCGTATACAGCACCGAGCATAAGAAGAGCGTTGAGGAATGCATTGCAAAAGGTATAGAAGAGGGCGCGAAGGTCGTGCTCGACGGAAGAGGCGCTGTTGTAAAGGGATATGAAGGCGGTTTCTATCTCGCGCCTACGATATTGGATAACGTTACGCCCGATATGAGCGTAGGACAGAGGGAAATATTCGGACCTGTGCTGTGCGTTAAGCGAGTAAAGGACTTTGACGAAGGACTTGCCGTTATGAATGCCAATCCTTTTGCCAACGGCTCCGTTATATATACGCAGAGCGGTTATTACGCTCGCGAGTTTGTCCGCAACACTCACGGCGGCATGGTAGGCGTCAACGTAGGTATACCCGTGCCTGTAGGATTCTTCTCTTTTACGGGGCATAAATATTCCTTCTTCGGCGACTTGCACTGCCTCGGTAGGGACAGCTTTAAGTTCTTTACGGACAGCAAGACGGTTACTACTCATTGGTTTGACGAGCATGAAGCCAAGTCCACCAAGGTGTCCACATGGGACGGAACTATCTGATAGAGAGGTGAAGATATGACTAATATAGGTATTATAGGCGCAGGTCGCATAGGTAAGGTGCATTGCGAGTCTATCACGCGTTACGTAAAGGGCGCGGCGGTTACGGTGATGGCGGAGCCTTTTCTTACAGAGGAATCCGAGCGCGCTATCAAGGAACTCGGCGTCCCTAAGATTGTGAAAGATTATAAGGAGATACTTGCGGACAAGAGCGTAGACGCGGTGCTCATATGCTCGTCTACGGATACGCACGCCGCTATTTCGCTTGAGGCAATCAAGGCGGGCAAACACGTATTTTGCGAGAAGCCCGTCGACCATAGCATAGATAAAATCATGCAGGTCAAGAAGGCGCTCGAGGGCAGCGGCGTAAAGTATCAGGTGGGATTCAACCGCCGTTTCGACCACAACTTCGCCGCAGTGAGGAAGGGCGTCGAGGACGGCAGGATAGGCAGGCTCAATCTGCTCAAGATATGCTCCAGAGATCCCGCCGCGCCTCCCGTGTCTTATATTAAGGTGAGCGGCGGCATATTCCTCGATATGACGATACACGACTTCGATATGGTCAGATATATTTCCGGCGACGAGGTGGAAAGCGTTTACGCGGTAGGCGGAGTGCTCGTTGACGAGGAGATAGGTAAGGCGGGCGATATCGATACGGCGATTATTACGCTCAGGCTCAAGAGCGGCGCGCTTGCGGTGATAGATAATTGCAGACGCTCCGTCTACGGCTATGACCAGAGGGCAGAGGCCTTTGGAGAGAAGGGACAGATTGCCATATCCAACGATACCGCTTCCAACGCCGTAGTCTCCGATGCAAGCGGAGTTACCGCGGAGAAGCCCCTATTGTTCTTCTTGGAAAGATATATGCAGGCGTATGTGTCGGAAGTATCGCAATTCATCGATTGCATAGTAAACGATAAGCCCGTGCCCGTAGGCATAGACGACGGACTTCAGGCGGTAGTAATAGGTCTTGCCGCCGCCAAGTCGCTTAAGGAAGGCAGAGAGGTCAAGCTATCCGAGATAAGCATGTAAGGTATTGCTTAGATTATTAGTGTAAATAACAATGAAGCGGGCATTGCGCCCGCTTCGATTTTTATTCGACTGATAACTATTTTATCTATATATTACAAGACTTACTGTACGACAATCACTCAAGCGTTTCGCCGTTGCGCTCGCAATATGCTTTAGGGCTCACGCCTGTCATCTTTTTGAACACTCTCGAAAAGTACAGTTGGTCGAGAAAGCCGCACATTTCCGCTATTTCGTATATTTTATAGTTGTTGATGTTTTTGGAAAGCAGCAGCTTCTGCGCATAATTTATGCGCGTCTGATTGAGGAATTGCAGCGGGGAGATCCCCCTTTCTTTGATGAATTGTCTGCGTAGATAGTCCTTGCTTAGCGGTATTTCGCGATATATTTCGTCCACCGAGAAGTTGGGATCGGAGAAGCCGTCTATTATTGTATTAGCCATGTTTTCCACATGCTGAGAGCTGCCCATGTTGCCCGAGAATGCCGCTATCATATTCTCAAGCAATTCGGTGAGAGATATCATAAGTTTGGGTTGCTCGCGTATATCCGTGTTGAAATAGCGGTAACACATGTTCATTACCGTCATAAGGTCGCGGTGCGCGTTGTCGTCGAGCAGTTGGGCAGTCTTGAACGGCGGAGTCCAGCCCGACACGTTCATGTGTATGTTCTTAAAGCCTTTTTGCGATTGATTCTCGTGATACATCGACGGCGGCACGAGTACCATTTGATACTGCGTATACCTTATTACTTTACCGTCTTCAAAGGTAATTACTCCGTCGCCGCCTGTACAGTATATGAATTCCCAAAAGTCGTGTTTGTGGCGCGACACCTCGTAGGTGCGCAGATTTTTACCCGTATAATTGATAACAGCCATAATATCCCCCTTCCACGGGACAGCCGTATCCCGTACAAGCTCATCTTAATAATATAATACACTCATATTACCATAATGTCCATACTTTTTCAAAATATTTGCCTTTATTTCGGCGCACGGTAGTTGTATAATAATAGTTAGAATACAGCTTGTTGTAAGAGGTGACTTATGAACAGGAGAGATATAATAAGCGAGATAGGCAAGTCGGGCGCGGTAGTCGTCGTGCGCGGCGATAGCGTAGAGCAGGGCGTAAAGACCGCCGAGGCGTGTTATAAGGGCGGCATTAAGATTATCGAGGTTACTTTCACTCTGCCGCGCGCCGACGAAGTGATAAGGATACTGTCCGATAAATATAAGGACAGCGATATGATAGTAGGCGCAGGCAGCGTGCTTGACGCGGAGACGGCTCGCGCGGCTATACTTGCGGGCGCGCGTTTTATAGTGTCGCCTGCTTTTTCCGAGTCTACCGTAAGGCTGTGCAACAGATACGGCATAGCGGTTATCCCCGGAGTATCTACCCCTACCGAGGCGGTGGCGGCTATGGAATTGGGCGTAGACGTAATCAAGTTATTCCCCGGTGAGATACACAGACCTGCGGGGCTTAAGGCAATCAAGGCGCCTTTTCCCAATCTCAGCGTGATGCCTACGGGCGGAGTCAACGCCGACAATGCGTCGGAGTGGCTTGCCGCGGGAGCGTACGCGCTCGGCGCAGGCTCGTCTGTTACCAAGGGCGCGGCTAAAGGCGATTATGCTGCGGTAGAGGCAGATGCCAAATCGTTCATATCTGCTATCAAGCGTTGCAGGGAGAGTAAGTAATGGCTGATGTATTGACATTCGGAGAGATAATGCTGCGTCTGCAGCCCGTCGGCTATAAGCGCATCATGCAGGCGGAGCAGTACGAGGCAGTATACGGCGGCGGAGAGGCCAACGTTGCGGTATCCCTTGCTCAGATGGGCGAGGATGTCGCTTTCCTCACGAGGCTGCCTGATAATGCGGTTGCGGATAAGTGTGTCAAGGAATTGCGCGGTTGGGGCGTAGATACGTCTTGTATATTGCGCGGCGGCAACCGCATGGGCATATATTTTTGCGAGAAGGGCGCAGGTCCCAGAGGCAGTAACGTCATCTACGACAGAGCGGGCTCTTCATTCAGCGAGATAGCTGTGTCCGATATGGATTTAAGTGTGCTCGGCGGTTGCAAGTGGCTGCACTTTACGGGTATTACTCCCGCAGTGTCGGATAGCGCGGCAGAGGCTGCGGAGCATTTGCTCAAGGCGGCTAAAGACAGAGGCGTTACAGTATCTTGCGACCTCAATTACCGCGCTAAGCTGTGGAGCAGAGAGAAGGCTTGCAAGGTAATGACTCGTCTGCTCAAATACGTCGACGTGCTCATATCCAACGAGGAGGATTGTAAGGACGTATTCAATCTTTCCGCAGACGGCAGCAATATACTTTCAGGCGAGCTCAGCGCAGAGGGATATGCCTTGCTTGCGCGCAAGATGCAGGCTAAGTTCCCCAATATATCGCAGGTAGCTTTTACGTTGAGGGAGAGCCTGTCTGCAAGCGTAAATAATTGGTCGGGTATGCTTGTTGATAAAGACGGCTGCCACGTATCGCGTAAATACACTATTAATATTGTTGACAGAGTAGGCGGCGGCGACAGCTTCGGCGCGGGACTGATATATGCGCTCAGGCACGGTAGGCGCGGAGAGGAAGCAATATCGTTTGCCGTAGCCGCGTCGGCTATCAAGCATACGATAGAGGGAGATTTCAATATCGCAAGCGTTGCCGAAATAGACAAACTCAGCAAAGGAGACGGAAGTGGCAGAGTGCAGAGGTAACATTACACCGATACTTACGTCCGATAAGGCGCGTCGTCTTTACGACAGCGTCAAGGATTTGCCCATAGTGGATTATCACTGTCATTTATCTCCCAAAGAGATATATGAGGATAAGCCCTTTAGCAACATCGGAGAGATGTGGCTGGCGGGCGACCATTATAAATGGCGTCTTATGCGTCAAGCCGGCGTAGACGAGAGATATATTACGGGCGACGCCTGTTATAAAGATAAATTCGTAAAATTCGTCGATGCGGTATCCACAGCGTTCGGCAATCCTATATACGACTGGGCGAGGTTGGAGCTTGAGCGGTTCTTCAACGTAGATTTGCCGCTTATACCCGAAAATGCCGATATAATTTGGGATAGGTGCAACGCTTATATCAAGGACAATCGCCTAAGTCCGCGCAGCGTGATAGCGTCCGCAGGCGTAGAATATATAGCTACTACGGACGATCCTGCCGATACGCTCGAGTATCACAGTCTGCTTGCGCAAGAAGGCTACGGCGTAAAGGTGTGTCCGTCTTTTAGGACAGATAATATAGTTGCAGTCGATTCACCCGATTATATGACTTATCTCGGCAAGCTCGGCGCTGCCGCAGGAATAAATATACGTTCGCTCAAAGACTTGGAGAAGGCAATCGATGCAAGGCTTGATTACTTCGTGTCTTTCGGATGCAAGTTCAGCGACGTGGGCGTAGAGGGCTTCCCTTCCGTTATCTACGGCGCAGACGACGCGGCGCGCGCTTTCGAGCGTCTTGTCAAAGGAGAGCGACTCGATAGCCTTAATAGCAACGGACTGCGCGGATATCTGTACGTCATGCTTGCCAAGGCGTATGCTCGCAGGGGCATAGTAATGCAGTTGCACATTGCAGTTACCCGCAACAGCAACGCGACTATGTTCAAAGTGTGCGGAAGGGACAGCGGCTTCGACTGCGTGGGCGATACGATAGACGTATCGAGCATAAGGGCATTGTTCAATGCGGCAGATGCGGACGGAGGATTGCCGCGTACGATAATATACTCGCTCAATCCCACAATGTATTACACTCTTGCGACTTTATGCGGAGCGTTCAGGGGAGTGAGCATGGGTATCAGTTGGTGGTTTAACGACCACAAGAGGGGCATGTTCGATACGCTCGACTGTATTGCGGAGCTCGGTCATATACTTTCGCTCGTAGGTATGCTTACCGACAGCCGCAGCTTCCTCTCTTACACCCGCCACGACTATTATAGGCGGATAGTATGCGAATTTTTGAGCGGGGTAACGCCCGACGGAGTTGATAAATACGCGCTTAAGGCGTCATATGCGCTGTGCTACGGCAATGCTAAAGCGATAGTGGAGGGATGAAATTATGAAGATGACGTTCAGATGGTACGGCAGGGACGATAAAGTAACTCTCGGCGACATCAGACAGATACCTTGCGTCAAGGGCATAGTATCTGCCATATACGACACTCCCGTAGGCGAAGTGTGGAGCAGGGAGAGTATCGCCGCGCTCAAGGCAGATATCAATGCCGCAGGACTTGAGTTCGAGGTGGTAGAGAGCGTGCCCGTGCATGAGGATATTAAACTGGGCGCAGCAGACGCGCCCCGTCTTATAGAGAATTATAAAGAGAACGTAAGGCGTCTCGGCGAGGCGGGCGTCAAATGTATATGCTATAACTTTATGCCCGTATTCGACTGGCTGAGGAGCGAACTGGCTAAAGAGCTTACCGACGGCTCGAACGCGCTCGCGTACGACCACGCAACCGTCTTATCCATGAATCCGTTGACAAGCTCCCTCTCTCTCCCCGGGTGGGATTCCAGCTACACCAAGGGCGGACTTAAGGACTTGCTTGCAAGATACGCGGATATTGACGAAGAAAAGCTGTGGAGCAACCTTACCGTTTTTCTTAAGGAAGTTATTCCCGTTGCAGAGCAGTCGGGCGTTAAGATGGCTATACACCCCGACGATCCGCCGTGGGGAATATTCGGATTGCCGCGCATAATTACGTGTAAGGAAAATATTGCGCGTATGCTTTCCATAGTCGATAGTCCCGCCAACGGCATTACCCTTTGTACGGGCTCTTTGGGAGTAAGTCCCGCCAACGATTTAGTAGATATGGCGCGCACGTTTAAGGGTAGGATACCTTTCGTGCACTTGCGCAATATTAAGATAACGGGAGATAAGTGCTTTGAGGAAAGCGGACATCGCAGTTGCGACGGCTCGCTCGATATGTATGCGATAATCAAGGCGTTGCTCGATACGGGCTTTGACGGATATGTAAGACCTGACCACGGCAGGATGATATGGGGCGAAGTCGGCAGAGCGGGCTACGGTCTGTATGACAGAGCGCTCGGCGCAATGTATCTTGACGGAATAGCCGAGGCTGTAGAGAAGGACAGCGCGGCAAGGAGATAGTTATGAAAGATAAAGTTGTAGTAATTACCGGAGCAGGCGGCGTGCTTTGCAGCGTGATAGCGCAAGCGTACGCGGCTAAAGGAGCTAAGGTTGCGGTATTGGATATCAACGAGGCTGCGGCGGGCGCAGTGGCTGACAAGATAAACGCAAGCGGCGGCATTGCTAAGGCGTATGCGGTCAACTGCCTCGATAAGAGCGACCTTATCGCGGCGCACGCGGCTATAACCGCCGACTTGGGCAAGTGCGATCTACTTGTCAACGGCGCGGGCGGCAACAATCCCAAGGGCACCGCTTCTCACGACTATTACGGCGACGGCAGCGACCTTGAGGGCGTAAAGACGTTCTTCGACCTTGAGGCGGACGGTATTGATTTTGTCTTCAAACTCAACTTTCTCGCTACGCTGCTCACTACTCAGGTATTTGCTCCCGACATGATAGGCAGAGAGGGCAATATAATCAATATAAGCTCTATGAACGCATTCAGACCGCTCACGAGGATACCTGCCTACAGCGGTGCAAAAGCAGCTGTATCCAACTTCACTCAGTGGCTTGCGGTGTATTTTGCCAAGAGCGGCATAAGAGTAAATGCCATCGCACCCGGGTTTTTCGTTACCAATCAGAATAAGAGCTTGCTCTTCGATAAGGACGGTAATCCCAGCGAGAGGAGCAAGAAGATACTTGCAGGCACGCCTATGGGCAGATTCGGCGAGGCTGAGGAGATACTCGGCACATTGTTCTATCTGACCGATAATAAGGCGGCGAGTTTCGTAACAGGCGTAGTGATACCCATTGACGGAGGCTTTTCGGCATATTCGGGAGTATGATATATCACAATCGATAATATAGCAAATAAAGGGATTATAAAGGGAAATTATGATTAAAGTTGCTGTGCTCGGCTTAGGCTCGAGAGGGAAAAATTACGGCGGACATTTAGCTAAGAGCAAGGATGTGCGCATCGTATCCGTTTGCGATAAATTTCAAAGTAAAATAGATAAAGTCAAATCTGCTTGGCAGGTCCCCGCCGATAAGTGCTTTACGGACGAGGACAGCTTTTTTGCGCAAGGCAAGATAGCCGACCTTATGGTCATCGCCACGCAGGATAGAGACCATTACGCTCATGCTATCAAGGCGTTGAACCTCGGCTACAATCTCTTGCTCGAGAAGCCTGTTTCGCCCAATATCAATGAGTGTCTCAAGATAGAGCGACTGTCGAGGGAGAAGGGACTGAAAGTGCTGGTATGCCACGTCTTGCGCTACGCCAACTATTACAGATATGTGCGCTCGCTAATTGAAGAAGGCGTGCTTGGGGATATTAAGCTGATTAAGCACGACGAGAATATCGCATACTGGCACTTTGCTCACAGCTATGTGCGCGGTAATTGGAGAAGAGAGGACGAGACGTCGCCCATGCTGCTTGCCAAGTGCTGCCATGACGCCGACCTCTTATATTGGTTTTGCGGCTCTAAGTTTAAGAGCGTATCGAGCATAGGCGGTCTTACGTATTTCAATTCCGACAACGCTCCGAAAGGCGCAGCGGATAACTGCTTCGACTGTCCGCATAATAAAAAGTGTATCTACGATTGCCTGTATCAGTATGTCGGTCGCAAGCGCGGTCCCTTCTACGGCAAGCATAAATTCAAGTGGGGTACATACGCATTCAGCACTTCAAGCAAGAAAAAGGACGTTATCGCTGCGCTCAAGAGCGATCCGAAAGGCAAGCTGTGGTCGAGATGCGTGTTCAAGTGCGATAACGACGTAGTAGACAATCAAGTAGTGCAGATGGAGACGCTGAGCGGCATTAAGGTGGTAATGACTGTCAATGCCTTTAACGAGAACGACTACCGTCATACCGAGATACGCGGCAGCAAGGGAGAGCTCGTAGCCGACGACAGGGGCAGCGTTATTAAGCTAAAGCTGTTCGATAAGAAAGAAAAGAAGATAGTAGTCAATATTATCCCCGTAATCAAAGGGCATTACGGCGGAGACGAGGGGATAATCAAAGCCGCGCTGTCCATGCTCAGAGGCGAAGCGCACGGACAGTATACATGGATAAGCGATACAATAGAGAGCCACAGAGTAGTGGCGGCTGCGGAGCTGTCCCGCAAAGAGGGCGGCAGAAAGGTGGATATGTCGGAGATACCCGATATCGCCGAGTGAATTTATGTTGATAGCTAAACGGAAGATACATCTGACTTGGGAGGACAATTACAGGCACATACCCGTAAAGATATCGGTGCCTGCGGGGCTGAAAAAACTGGTTTTGAGCCTCAGATATTCGCCCAAGTATGAGGAGAGTCCGCAACGTTGCGCAAGAATGATTAAGCAATGTATATCTGCGCAGACGGGAAGAGAGCCTACCGATGATGAGATAAGCAGGCATATTCCTCTTGCCAATCATCTTTCGTTCAGCGTGGATGCGCCTTGCGGTTGGCTCGGTACGTCGCATAGGCACGACTATAAGCAGGATATAGAGATAGGCGAGAAGTCAAGCGCAGGCTTCGTCGATTTCGTTCCGTGTCGCGGAAGTTACATACTTACCGTCAGCGTCAATGCAATCGTTACGCCTTGTCTCGACTTGGATATTACGGCGGAGGGGATATTGTGAAGTGGTATAAGTGCGAGCTTCATTGCCATACCGTCCACAGCGACGGCAGCATGAGTGCGGATACGCTCGTAGATCGCGCGGCGCGCAGGGGATATACGGCGATAGCCCTTACAGACCACAATACCGTATCCGGCTTAGACTCTTTTGTCGCTGCGGCAAGCAAGGCGGGCATAGTACCCATAAGGGGTATAGAGTGGACGACGTTTTACGGTCATATCACCGTGCTCGGCGTAAACGACGTCAACTGGCGCGAGGTAAGCGTAGCCGCGTTCGACGACTGCGTACAGAGGGCGGCAGAGCAGGGCGCGGCGGTAAATATAGCTCATCCCGACAGATGGGGATTCCCCGTAGGCGCGGGCTGCCACTTTGAATACGCTGTCGGTAATTGGAGCAATGTCGCAGGTATGGAAGTGTATTGGGGATTGCGCCCGCACGTAAGCGAGCACTGCGCCCGAGCGCTTGCAAGGTGGCGAGGACTTATATGCGGCGGAGAGAAGATATCAGCGCTATACGGTTACGACTGGCATAAGATTGACGATGACGTATCCGTATACGGAGCAACGTATCTGGGGATAGACGGCGCGCCGAGCGAGGCGTCGTGCATAGCCGCGGTAAGAGAGGGCAGGACGTTTGTCTCGCTAATCGGCAATGCTGATATACGTTTTATTTCGGGCGGAGTAGAGTATGCTATAGGCGACAGCGTGCCAGTAGGCGCGGAGGGGATTGTCAAGATAAAACTTGACGGGCGTAATATCGGTGATAATCTTACGCTTAACGTATTCGATTTCGCAAGCGGCGATACTATCTCTTGCGATATAGTAGGCAATAAGGCGGAGATAGGTTATATTGCAAGCAATACTTTCGGAATAACCGTTTCGGGCAGCGCGGACGGCTGCGCGGGAGACGTGATTATAAGCAGTCCGATTTATGTTGAGGGAGGTAAAGTATGATAACGGCACACGGCGGAGCATTGGGCACGGGCAGAAATTCGCGGTTATATTTTGCCAGTGCGGATAATTTTATGTGCGATGCGCTTGAGGTGGACGTACGTCGCAGAGGCGAATATCTGTTTTTGAGCCACGGACCGAGTATATTCGGCTCTTACGGAAAGTTGCCTTTGACTTACGCCTTTGAGGTGGTTAAGGATAAGAATTTGATGATCAACTGCGATTTGAAGAATTCCAATTTAGCTGCAAGAGTGGAGGCGCTTGCCCTCAAGTCGGGCGCCGAGGATAGGATAATTTATACAGGCTCTATCAACGAGCGCGAGGCGATGGGGCTTACCTACGGCAGAGCGTTCTTTAATCAGCTTGACAATCTGCCTTATAGGGCGGGTAACGCCGCCGCTATCAAGCGCAGGCTGGAGAGCTATAACAATCCCGTGTTTGCGGGTATCAACGTCAATAAGCTGCTTGTAGACGACAGCTTTTTGGAAGAGTGCGTATACGAGGGCGTCAAGGTATCTTTATTTACCGTCAACAGCAGGCGCGAGGCGGAGAGATACAGCGAGATGAACTTGTATAATATCACCACGAATATTCCCGATACCGTCCGCTCGCTTATAAGTACGGTAGGATTTTCGGGAGCGATTTAGCGCGCAATATACGCGCATATTGATATACGCGCGTTTTTATGATAAAATCTATATATCCCCTCGCAATCGTCAAGTAGAGGGAGTATAACTTTAAGGCAGGGCAATATGGTCGGATTTGCCGTCATAGGCGTAGGCAGAATGGGCAGCAGGCACGCGGACAATCTCGCTAAAGGCAGAGTGCGCGGAGCAAGGCTTGTCGCGCTCTGCGATATCGACGCAGCCGTGCGCGATAAGTATAGTAGCAGGTATAAGGGCGTCAAGATATTTTCCGATTACCGAGAGCTGATCTCATCGGGTATAGCCGATGCCGTAGTCATTGCTACGCCGCATTATATGCACGTAGAGATAGCTTCCGCCACAATAGCCGCGGGTATTCACACGCTTGTGGAAAAGCCCGTATCGGTAACGTGCAAGGACGCTCTTGCGCTCAATAAAACGGCGGCAGAGCACCCCGACACGGTATTCGGGATAATGTACAATCAGCGTACCAACGCAATCTATCGCAAGATTAAGTCGCTTGTAGGCAGCGGCGCGATAGGCAAGGTGCGACGCGCGGAGCTTACGATAACAGATTGGTACAGGACGCAATATTATTACGACCTCGGCGGTTGGCGCGCATCGTATGACGGAGAGGGCGGCGGCACGCTCATCAATCAGTGCGTGCATCAGCTGGATATATTGCAATGGGTATTGGGTATGCCTGAATCTCTTATTGCTGATTGCCGCACCGTGGGCAGGGATATTTCTACCGAGAACGAGGTATGCGCTACGCTGACTTATCCCGATTTCAACTGCATGCTGTTCATGTCCGCGCATGAGTTCCCCGGGGTGAACAGACTGGAGATTGCGGGCGATAAGGGACGTATTACGGCAAGTAAATTCGGCGCGGAAGTCGTGATAAATAAGCTGGACGAGAAGGATATCAATCTCAAGTCCAAGCGCGACTACGGCAATCCCGCCGACAAGAAATATAAGAAATATAAGATACGTTACGGACTTTTCAATCTTATACGCGACGGACTGTACGGTCAGCAGATAAATATCTTGCGCGACTTTGCTCGGCGCGTTGGGGGAGATAAGACTTCGCTTATTGCAGAGGGCGCGGAGGGCATAAATGCGCTTGCGCTCATCAATGCGGTGTATCTGTCGTCTTGGACGGGCGAGCGCGTAGCGGTGCCTGTCGATGTGGATAAATATGCGTCCGCTCTGGACAATAAGCGAGCTTATGAGAGAGCAAAATCGACTAATAGCGCGTCAAGCGCCAACTTAAAGTAGGAATAACAGGAGGGATTATGGTTAAGATATCCGGATTTTACGACGAAGTAACTTCCGACTTCGAAGAGCAATGCAAGACGGTAAAGGCATTGGGCGAGACGTACATGTGTCCGAGAGTGGTCAACGGCAAGAATATTGCAAACTACAGTGCAGAAGAGTTTGCAGCTAATATCAAGCCTATCATGGATAAGTACGGCGTAAAGTTTTCCTCTATCGGCTCGCCTATCGGAAAGATCGGTCTGTATGACGACGAGGCGTACAAGGCTCAGCTTGCCAAGTTGGAGCAGCTTGTTAAGATATGCGTGCTCACCGATTGCAAGTACATAAGGATTTTCTCTTTCCGTACGGGAGGGAGCGATTACGATAAGTATTTTCCCACGGTAGTGGAGAAGCTCAAGGGATACCTTGAAAAAGTAAAAGGCACCGATATAGTGCTTTTGCACGAGAACGAGAAGCGTATATACGGCGACTCTCCCGACAGATGTATTCAGCTTTATAAGGCGATAGATAATCCTCAGTTTAAGCTGTGTTACGATGCGTCCAATTACATCCAGTGCGGTTACAATCCCAACGAGTGCTATGATAAAGTTAAGGAATATTGCGTGTATTATCACATCAAGGATTGCTCGGAGTACGGCGTCGAGGTGCCCGTCGGTATGGGTAAGGCGGACTATGTAGCAATACTCAAGGACTTAGTGGTAGAGAGAGGTTACGACGGATTTATGACGCTGGAACCTCACACGGGTAAGTACGCCGACCATAAGATACTCTTCCAGTGCCTGTGCTGGATTACGTGGGCTATCCCCTATATCGGCAAGTGGCACAGGGTATTCAGGCGTATAGATAAGGCTAAAGGCATTAGCAGATGGCGCGGCGTAGATAGGTCCACGATATTCAGATGGCAGTACGAGGGACTCAAGTCGTTGCTTAAACAAGCAGGAGCGGAGGTATAAGCAGTATGAATAAGGTAAGATACGGAATAGTAGGTATAGGCAAGCAGGGCTATGGCTATGCTAAGAAATTGTATGCAGGCAAGGACAGTAACGCCGTGCTCGCGGCTGTATGCGATAAGGATAAAGCCAGACGGGACAAGGCCGCTGCCGAGCTCGCGGGAGTAAAGATATACGAAAATTACAAGGATATGCTCGATAAGAACGTAATCGACGCGGTAATAATCGACACTCCCCACTACCTGCATCCCACTATAGGCGTAGAGGCTATGGAGAGAGGATTGCACGTGCTTTCGGATAAGCCCATAGGCGTATATACCAAGGCTGTGCGTGAGCTCAACGAATGCGCGGACAGACATCCCGAGCTCAAGTTCGGAGTGCTATACAATCAGCGCACCAACAGCATGTACCGCAAGGCGCGCGACATCGTTGCGGGCGGCGAGCTGGGCGAGCTGAAGCGCATTGTGTGGATAATTACCAACTGGTACCGTCCTCAGGCATACTACGATCAGGGCGGATGGCGCGGCACTTGGGGCGGCGAAGGCGGCGGAGTGCTCATCAATCAGGACCCTCATCAGCTTGACTTGTTCACTTGGATAGCGGGCAGAAAAATCAAAAAGGTCTGGAGCACCGCAAGGACTGTAGGCAGAGATATTAACGTCGAGAACGACGTCAGTGCGTTTTGCGAGTTCGAGGGCGGCGCAACGGGCGTATTCATCACGTCTACTCACGAGTCTCCCGGAACTAACAGACTGGAGATTACGGGCGACGGCGGTCAGATAGTCATCACCAACTCATTGCTTACAAAACTTGTCTATAAAAAGAACAAGACTATGGAGCCCGAGTACTCCGCTATCAGCGCAGAGGAGAGAAAGAAGGGCGCAGTCAAAGATTGGACTATGCAGAAGATAGGCACCAAGACCTATAAGTACTCGCAAAAGTTAAGCGAGGTAATAGGAGGTCAGCACATCAAGGTAATACGCAACTTCTCCGAGGTGGTGCTGGGTAAGAGCAATGAGCTCATAGCCCGCGGACAGGACGGTATAATAGGTCTCGGCTTTTCCAACGCGATACATCTTTCAGGATGGACAGGCGAGGTCGTGGACTTCCCTATAGACGAAGAGAAGTATCTCAGCGAGCTCAATAAGAGAATTGAGGAGGAAAAGACCTCCGGTGTCAAGAGGTAATAGATATGCAAGTCGGGTATAAGGACGGAGCTATCGTAGCGCAGGGCAAGTTGCACGAAAAGGCGGAGTACGACGTCAGCAACAACCGTATTACAGCTCAGTTCGACGGCAGGGGAGCTATCTCCAAGTATGCCGTAATGAACAAGTATTCCGTATTCAGTAATTTTTACGCTATCATGACCGTTGACGGCAAGCCGCTCGATTATATGTGCGACAAGCGCGTCGTAATGCTCGGCAAGAAGCAAATCACATATATCGATAAGGGCGGCGTAAATATCGTCGTTACGCAGTTCCTCGACACGGACAATAACTGCATTTACGTTGAGTATGCCGTAGACAGCGATAGGGATACGGACTTCAAGTGCGTAGTCAACTTCGGCATCAACTATGAGTCTTATGTTACGCAGCTGCCTACCAACAGACTTTCGATAGGCAATCTTGCAAAGATAATAGGCGGACTTATTAAGAAAAAGAAGGTAAAATGCGAGACTCGCGGCGACGTGAAGAATTATCACAGCGACGTAATGGGCGATTTTTATCTCGACGTAGCGATAGGACAAGGCGGAGAGATAGGCGAGTGCGAGAGAGGCTTTTTCAATCAGTTTTCTTTAGGCGGAAAGGTGTCTGAGGGCAAGCGCGCGACGTTCCGCTACGTAATAAGCGCGGGTACTAAGGGCGACTTTACTTACTGCGATACGCTCAAGGCGTTTTATAATTTCGATAAGGCGCTCGTATCGGCGGATAAGTATGCCGCTTCGCTCAAGTGCCCCGTCAAGCTCGAGGGCGAATTCCTCAACGCATACTATAAGTCGCTTCTCAACTGTTCGCTCTCCAACTACAAAGAGCTGGGCAAGTTCAAGGGCTTTTTAGCAGGTATAGTGTATCAATTCCCCGCCCGTACATATTACAGAGACGCGTATTGGACTGTGCTATCGGTATTGCCTGTGCGTCCCGACTTGGTGCGCAACGAGATAGTTACTCTTGCGCGCGGAATAGACGGCAAGGGCGAGTGTCCTTCCGCAGTCAAGTTCAACTTTAAGAATTATTGGGGTAATCACTATGATTCTCCCTCTTTCTATGTTATAATGCTGTACGACTACGTAGCGCATACGGGCGATAGGTCCGTGCTTGATGTCAAGTGCGCAGGCGGTACGTGTCTGAGCGCAGCGCATAAGGTCATGCGCCGTCTGCTCAAGGAAGTGGATTCTACGGGACTGCTCGTAAAGGGCGGCAAGTACAACAGGCGCGACTGGTGCGATAATGTCTTCCGCGGCGGATACGTTACTTACGACGAGGCTTTGTATGCGCGCGCGCTGTTCGCGATGAGCGAGCTGTACCGCATTAAAGAAGACAAGAGCCTTTCTCAAGAATATAAGGATAGATATCTCAAGGTTAAGGATGCTATCAATACCATGCTTTGGGATGAAGAGAAGGGCTGGTACGTCAACTATAAGGACGGCGACTTTATCGAGGACAATCTTTCAATCGATACTGTTGTGTGCGTACTTTACGATATAGCGGACGGCGAGAGGGCAAGGCGTATGCTGTCGGCAATGGAGAGACTGCTCGAGTCTAAGAACAATACCAAGCAGGGCGCGGGAGATTGGGGCACATTATGCGTGTATCCCTTCTATAAGAATGCTGAGCATATCGTGCAGAAGTCGTCTTTGCCTTATTATTACCACAACGGCGGAGATTGGCCGTATCTCTCGTGTATGTATGCCTATGCCAAGCTGATGTACGGCATGGACTACTCTTATCCGCTTACAAGGTGGTTTGAGTATAACATAGAGCAGGGCAATTATACGCCCATAGAGTTTTTCTCGCCCGTGCATCCCAAGGGCTCGCTGCTTCAGGCGTGGAGCTCTACAGGCGCGTTTGTACTCAGTTATCCGGACGGAGACTTTTTCCGTAAGACGATCGTGTGATCGCATATATGATAGGAGGTAAATTAGGTGGAAAATACTTTGGAAGAGCCTAAGGCTATCGTCCCCGAAGAAGATAGCGCGGAGGGCGCGGACGAGGAACTCATTAACCGTAAGTATCTTACTGTTAAGGATTACATATTCTTCTCCATGGCGCAGTTCGCAAGTTCGGCTATTACGGGACTTGTTCAGGGCTATCTGCTATTCTACTATACGGTGTGTGTGGGTATCGCGCCTACTGCGGTGGGTACGATGTTCCTCGTATCCAAGATATTCGACGCGCTCAACGATCCATTGATGGGCGCAATAGTCGATAGGACGCGTACACGCTGGGGTAAGATGAGACCTTATCTCATATTCGGCTCCGTGCCGTGGGGCGTGCTTGCAATCGCGCTGTTTATACCCGTTACGGGCTTTAGCTCAGGCGGTAAGATAGCATATATGTACATCACGTATCTTGCGTATACGGTCATGGGTACGCTCGTAGGCGTCCCTATGGGCGGCTTGCCCGCGGTGGCATCTCCCAACATGCACGAGCGTTCCAAGTTGATATCTATATCGCGTACGGTAGGCTCGGTAGGAGAGCAGAGCGCGCTGGTGCTGATATCGCTGGGCTTGCTGTTCAGTCAGAATTATACAGCCGTATATCTTATCGTCGCAATAGTCATCGGCGTGCTCGGTACGCTTTTCCAGATACTGGGAGGTATCTCTATAAAGGAGCGACTCGAGCCGACTATAGAAAAGCCGCATTTCTTAGACGGCTTTAAGTACATGTTTAAGAATAAGCAGTTTTTCCTGCTGATTTTATCCAACCTGCTCACATTCTTCCGCAACCTCGTATCGGCGGCAATCATATACGTAGTCAACTACATATTCAATAACGGTTCGTTGCAGATATGGTTCTCGCTCCCGGGCGCAATCGCCTCTATGATAGGTATGTTGCTTGCGCCTCAGCTAAAGAAGAAGATGGACTCCAAGAAGTTATTCATACTCGCTACGATATGGCACTCCGTTGCGCTTGCGCTCGTATTTATGGTATACATGGTAGGCGGCACGCAGTGGTATACGATAGCTGCGATAATGTTTATAGCCATGATGCCCGTGGGTATTCTCAACGTCGTCCCGCACCTTATGGCCACGGATACAATAGACTATTGGGAAGAAAAGACGGGCAACCGTTGCGAGGGTATTACCTTCGCACTTATGTCGCTGCGTAGCAAGGTCTCCAGCGCGTTTAAGGATTACTTCCTTGCTTGGTTGCTTGCATTCTTTATGTTCTCGCAACCGCTCAGCTTCCTCTCGGGGCATAAGCCGGTACAGTCGGAGTTCACTAAGTCGGGATTGTTCCTTATGTATACGCTCATTCCCGCAGTGCTCAATCTCATATCTATAGTGCCCATGCTGTTCTATAAGCTGTCGGGTAAGAAGATGGTCGAGATACAGAGCAAACTTGCTCAGCGTAGAGAGCAGGAGAAGGCAGAGCTTGACGGAACGGTGGACGGCGGTACAATCGCCGCGGTTTCGGATGCCGTTGCCGCAGGCACGTTGCATATAGACGGGGAGGACATGGAGTAATGAAGAAGAAGTTATCGCTTATATTGATAGCCGTCGCGCTTATTCTCTCCGTAGTGGGCATAGCAGCTTGCAGCGGCTCGGAACAGGCCTTTTATGACGGATTGATTAAGGACGCTCGCAAGGCGGAAGAGGGACTTTCCAAGATGTATACCGCCATGGCAGAGCGTAGCTATTATTCCGATTTTGACGTAATATACACGTATCACGACAACGTATCGCGCGGTACTCCCGACAAGGAAGGATGGGTGAACAGCGATATTACCGATTGGTACGTGCAGATAGCGCAGGTACGTATTATCGTCAGTCTCGGCGAGGACGGAGCTGTGAGTTATTACAGCAAAGTTACTATATTCAATGAGATGACGGATGGACACTATGACGACGTCAAGGGCAAGAGGGATTTCGTAAAGGCGCTCGAGGGCGAGATATGGATGGATTCTCAAGGAGTATATAGTGTATATTACGATGCCGAAGGCAATAAGACGGCGCGTGTCGACCTGCCCAATGTATACGTCGGCGAGTACGATATAGACGCTCTGCTTACACTTTGGCCTGCAATGACGCAGAGATATTCCGACTTAGAGGACGACCTCGGAGACATTACGCAGGCTACTTACGGATTTAAGCTGTACTGCAATCTCTGTCAGCTGGGATTGAGATACGTATATGACCTCGACGGCAACATGGTAGACAGCTGGCACAGCGATGAGGTAAGCAGCGGATACGGCGACGACCTCTCTTATGACTGGAACAAGGTCAGCGGACTTGACAACGTAAGGCTGTCGGTTACCTCGGACACAGCTCACGTTATCGATAAGTTCGAGCTTTTTACCGAGCGCGTACTTGCTTACTATCAGGCTAAGAACGAGGTGGACAAGACCTTGGTACTCAAAGCCGATGTATGGGCTAAGACTCAGATCACCGTCGATATTAAGACTAAGGACGTGCCCGCTATACCCGATAAGGCATAATACCGATATTAATATCAATCAAGACTCGGCGCGCTCCAACTTACGGGCGCGCTGTTTTTAGATGAGTATTATTTGTTATATGTAGAGGTAGTCGACTTGCTAATACGTTTTAGTAAACTAAGTCTCGCTCGATACCGCTTGTCTCATGATGTCCGACAGTCGTGTCTGCCCATACTTTCATCTATGCTATGTTAAGTATAAGACTTGATGCGGTTGGCGTGATTATTATATATTGATTAATTTTCTTGTAAATATTGCGATGCCGCGCCGCCGCTTGTTAAAGATATCTGTAAAGTGGTAAAATATATATTATGAACGAAGCGTTGAGACTTAAGATTAGAGATTTACCCAAGAGCAGCGGAGTATATATCATGTATTCCGAGTCGGGGCAAATACTTTATATCGGTAAGGCGAAGGTACTGAAAAATAGGGTAAGCCAGTACTTCAACGCGGGCGTTAAGACGGATAAGGTAGCTGCAATGGTGTCTAAGATACACACGTTCGACTACATTATCACGCGCAACGAGGTGGAGGCCCTCGTACTTGAAAACAATCTTATCAAGAAGCATAAGCCCCCTTACAACATATTACTTAAGGACGACAAGTCGTATCCATTTATCCGCATTGACGTGAAGTCGGATTTTCCGCGTATAGAAATCGTACGCAAGCTGCGCAATGACGGCGCAAGATATTTCGGTCCCTACATGCAAGGCATAGGATTTAAGGATATATCGGAGCTCATATATTCCGCATTCAGTTTGCGCTCTTGCCGTCTGGATATGAATAGGATACCGCGCTCGCACCGTCCCTGTCTCAATTACCATATCGGCAGATGTATGGCGCCTTGCTCGGGGAGCGTAAGCAAGGAAGAGTATCGCACCGTTGTGGATGAGGTAATCTCCTTTTTAAGCGGCAATGATAAGAAGGTAGGCTCTATACTCGAGTCTAAGATGTTAGAGGCGTCGGAGCGCGAGGATTACGAGCTTGCGCTGTGGTATAAGGATAAGCTCGAGGTGCTCTCCAAGCTCGTAAGGCGTCAGGTTACGGCGCTGCCTAAAGACTATAATATGGATATATTCGCTATAGCAGGCAGCGGGCTTAATACCGTCATAGCCACCCTGTACGTTCGGGCGGGCAAACTCGTGGGCGGCGATAAGCAAAGCATTACGGACGTATCGGTAGACGACGGCGTAGCGCTTTCGTCGTTCATCTCGCGCTATTACGACAGCATAGGATATGTGGCGGACGAGATAGTTACGTCAATAGATGTGGACGGAGAGGAAGCTCTTGCCGAGTATCTTAGTTCTCTTAAGGGCAGAAAGGTCAATATCGTATGTCCTAAGCAGGGCGTAAGACGGCAGCTTGCGGATATGGCGGTAGCCAATGCTACGGATTATCTTGAAAAGTCGCTGTCGTTGCAAGAGCGTAAAGATAATATGACAGTGGGCGCGGTTATGCAACTTGCGGAGCTGCTCAATCTCAAGCGTCTGCCTTTGCGCATGGAGTGCTACGATATTTCGCACATCAGCGGCACGGATAAAGTGGCGTCGATGGTAGTATTCACGGACGGTATGCCCGACAGGTCGCATTATCGCAAGTTCCGTATCAAGAGCGTCGAGGGCAACGACGATTTTGCCAGTCTGCAAGAGACGCTAAAGCGCAGACTCAAGCGACTTACGGACGGGGATAGCGACGTCAGTCTCGGCACAAAACCCGATTTGATAATTATAGACGGCGGCAAGGGGCAGCTCAGTTCCGTCATGGAGATAGCGGAAGCTACCGACGTCGACGTGCAGTTTATTTCGCTTGCCAAGCGGGAAGAGGAAGTATTCCTTCCGCACAATTCCCTGCCCGTAATTTTGCCGCGCGACAGCTATGCGCTCAAGCTGTTGCAGAGGATAAGAGACGAGGCGCACCGCTTTGCAATCACGTTCCATCGCAATACCAGGGGCAAGAGGATGTCTCACTCCACGCTTGAGAATATCGACGGCGTTGGCGCGGTTAAGGCAAAAAAATTGCTCAAGGCGTTCAGAAGCATGGCGGCTATCAAGTGCGCAACAGTCCCCGAGCTCGAGAGCGTGATAGACAAGCGCGCCGCCGCGGCTGTATACGAAGCGTATCACGGCGCAGAGGGTACGGACGTAATCAATTGATAGCTTTGCAAGCGTCTAAGTTTTTTTTGCTTGATAACGGATTATTTTTAGGGCGCGCGGAGTATATCTGTAAGATATAACGCGCAATACGTCTATGACGCTCGGCTTGACTTTGACTATAATAATGTATATATTATAAAGTATATGAAGTATAAGATAATTTTCAGCGATTTCGACGGCACGATTACTATGCCCGATAATACCGTATCCGAGCGCACTAAGCGCAGTATTGCTTCTTTCAGGGATAGGGGCGGTAAGTTTGTTGTGGCGACAGGCAGACTGTTTTCCTCTATTTTGCCGCGGGTGCGTCAGTTGGGTATTACGGACGGAGAAGTCGTTGTATATCAAGGCGCAGGCACGTACGATATCGCAACGGGCAAGCCGCTTTATCTTAACGTCATAGATAAGCCGCTTGCGGTGTCGCTGCTTCGCTCGATAGAGGCACTCGATTATTGCGTGCCGCTCGTATACTTTGACGACAAGTGCAACTGCCGCGAGGTCAACGATGCAGTGCGCATGTTTTGCGACATATGCGGTGTATCGCCGTCGGTAACGCCCGATAACATGCCGCTTTCAGACTATGTTGCAAGTCATGACGTAAAGCCTGTCAAGGTGCTCACGTTGCTCATGCCCGACGACAGCGGGCGCTTTCTCGAGCATATGCGCGGATTGTACGGGGACAAGGTAATCTTTACCCGCTCCAACAAGATGGTTGTGGAGGCTCTGCCTTTCGGCGTAAATAAAGGGGCTGCGTGCAGACGCATAGCCGAGAGCTACGGGGTAAGTGCTTCCGAAGTCATTTGCGCGGGAGACGCGGAGAATGATATTTCTATGATAGAATACGCAGGTCTCGGCGTAGCCGCCCCCGGTGCAATGCAGGGGCTTAAAGATAGAGCGGATTACGTCAGTCAAGCCACGGTGGGCGATTGCATCGGCGATATAATCGATAGATTTTGCAAGGAGTGATATGAAAAAGAACGTTATAGACGAGGGCAGTAAGCAGAGCGTGCGGATTAAGGACTTCTGTCAGGAGTGTTCGCTTGAGCTTGCGCGCGGCAATGCGCTCGAGTATATCACTTTCAGCTCGCTCATGGTCAATCGTCCCGGGCTTTTGTTTACTGGCTTTGACGACTATTTCGGAGCGGGGAGAATACAGCTTATCGGTAATGCCGAGCACTATTATCTCAATTCTCTCGGAGAGGAGGACAGGCTCAACGCAATGCGTCGACTGCTGTCTAAGCACGTGCCTTGCGTGATATATGCAAGAGGCATTGCGCCCGATTCTGTGATGCTGGACGAGGCGGAGAAGTACAATATCCCCATGTTCCTTGCACCCGATACCACTACGTCGCTGAGCGTCAAGCTCAATAAGTATCTCACTCAGCTGCTTGCGCCTACGCAGTACGTTCACGGTACGCTGCTCGAGGTGTCGGGCGTGGGCGTTCTCATTACGGGCAACAGCGGACTGGGTAAGAGCGAGACTGCGCTTGAGCTTATCCACCGCGGACACAGGCTCGTATCCGACGATGCGGTGATTATCAAGCGTATAAACGACGAGCTGGTAGGTTGTCCGCCCGAGAAAATCAGATATTTTATGGAAGTGCGCGGTATAGGAATAATCGACGTAAGACGCATGTACGGAGTAGGCGCGGTTGTCAAGTCCAAAGATGTGGATTTAGTCATAGAGCTTAAGAAGTGGGGTAATCCCGAGGACGTTGACAGACTGGGCAATAAGCGCATGAGGGAGAATATACTCGGCGTAGAGGTGCCCAAGCTCGTCTTGCCCGTTATGCCCGGGCGCAACCTTGCTATCGTTGTGGAGACGGCTGCGCGCAATTACCGCTTGCAGAACATGGGTTATGACGCTATGGTCGCAATGACAAAGGGGATTGGACTTAATGAATAATCTTGAGAGATCTCGGCTTGCCGAGTCGTATGACGAGGATTGCGACTGCATGGAAGGGCAGTCCTTTGAGGACGCATTCAACTGCGGCAGCGAGGCTGATAAGTTTAAGCGCAGGTATCAGGATTATTATTCCGATATCAAGATAGGACACAAGGAGGATTGGTAATGCTCGATTATATTTACGTTACCGTCATAGGCTTGCTGCTGATATTGATTACGGTGCCGCTTGTGCTCGTCTTTTTGCGTGGCAAGCGCGAGCTTGCGGAAAAGATAGTCTTTGCCGTGTGTTGCTTTGTCCTAATTTATAAGCTGATACACTTTACCATGTACTGCACGATATACAATAAGCGCATTATCGAGCAGCTGCCTGTAGAGATATCCTCGATATCTTATTTCCTTTTCCCCATCGCGTACCTTACGGGTATTAAGTGGCTTAAAGATTCGTCGCGCTTTATAGCTTTTATGGCGGGATTTATTCAGCTCGTTGCAATATCGGTATCGCCACAGTCTTTCGTGCTCTCGGAGATGCCTTACTTTACGTTTGTTGAGAGCATAATATTGCATTACGCGCTCTTTCTCGGCAGCTTTATCTGCATTACTTGTATCGAGCCGCTTAATATTAAGCAGCTCCCGCTCACGCTTGCAATATTTACCGTGGTGGTGCTTTGGGGCGGCGTGCTTGCAGCGCAGACTTGGCAGACAGGCTCTAATATAATGTTCGTTCAAGAGAACGTCATTCCGCCTTTCTTACTTATCCCCGGACTTGGCAAGGGCAAACTCTACATAATTGAGTACGTCATGATATTCCTTGTGTACTGCGTGGCGGTATACGGCGTGAGTTACGCCTGCCATAAGGGCAAGACTTCTAAGGCTTCGGCATGGAATATGGGACCTATCCGCAACTATATCGCTTATCTGCAATCATTAGCGCCCGTTGATACCGTTACTTCTACGGAAAGTCAACAAGAGGATATAACTACTCAACTTTAATAATAATGCCTTATGGCATTTTGCATGCCGTAAAGTAGAATGTGAGCCGCGCAGTAATATGCGCGGCTTTTTTTTGTTAAGAAAGTCAAGATAAATTGCAAATATGTATTGTACAGTCTATATGATTGTGAAAACTTGTATCATTTAATTTTTCAATAGCCGCATTCTTTATTTAAGTTAAATTATATTATATAATATTTATGACATTATGCAGTATATTTTATGAGCTGTCTGCTCAGCTAATATATTGCAACCTAATAATTCATACGACAGATTAAATCAATTAGTTAACCAAGAAAAATTATCAT
>CAMWNK010000007.1 GCA_947175555.1 uncultured Clostridia bacterium
AGACAATACCGCTTGGAATAAGCATTATATACTTTAACGACAAGAGCAAAAACATTTACGCCAAACTGCCGCCCGATAAAGAGCAAGCGAAAAGGCTGTCAAAGCGCATCTATAAGAACGCTATGACAGCCCTTGCAAACCGTGAGCAATCACCGCGCCGCTAATTGCTTGTAATTAGATAAGTCATTACATATTTAATTTTCTCGACTTTATATACAAAAAATGCTATAATGACAAAAGACTTTATTATGGAGTATTTATGCTGAACGAAGAACAGAATAATAAATTTGTTATTTTATGTAAAGAACTAATGCCAGAATATATGCGTCGAGCAGATGACGATAATTTTATATTTGGGGATTTTCGAGATAAAAATCGTTTTAGCTGCTTTTATCACAATGGGAATGAAAATATTGATTTTGTTTTTACTCGCTTACATTTTGAAATAAACGAGTGGATTAAAGAGTATTCAAATAGGTTTACTCGTGGGAACAGATATATTTGTTCGACAGATAGAACTTCGTTGAATAATTTACATACGATTTTGTGTGGGCTAATTACATTTTTTCAGAAAATAGGATTTGAATTGAATATTGCATCTGAATATAAAAATTTGATTTTTGAAGGTAAAAATGAAATTCTAAATTCAGAAGGATATGTTGTGGATGATGATTTTATTTTACCAAATTTAATTATAGATGAGCCTGTATTTACTCTTATAGGAACAAATAATTTTGAAAATATTCGATTTTTGATTTTTGGTGCGGCAAAATCTAAACCAGATATAATTCTTAATGATGTTTTAGACGGAAATCTAAAAGTATTAAATGACAAAGATGTTTTAGTTTATGATGATGATATTAAAGAAAGTTTAACTTATGCTGATTTTAAGATTTGGTGGAATAAAAATAAAAGAAAATATTCGTGGTATAATCCTACACAACAAATGAACGAGATGGAACTTCGTGTACAAGATTATTATAAAAAGAATTTTAACGACGATATGTTTCCCGTACTTATACCACAAGTATATTTACATTATGACCCAAAAGACAAAGAAACTCGTAAAAGATATAAATACAATAATAATTTAATCTTTCAAAGAATGGATTTTCTTATTATTTATAAAAATAGACGGGTGATTATCGAAATTGACGGAAAAACACATACTCCCGAAAATAGTTTAGAGCAATATTCAAAGCAATTAGAATACGATAGGACTATGAAATTTTTAGGCTATGATATATTTAGACTTGGGGGTTACGAATTAACTCATAATTTTGATGAAACAATAAAAATGTTTTTTGACAATTTAACACAGTATCTAAAAATCAGTAAGGAAACAGATAGTAAATAAAAAGCTGTCAAAGCGTATCTATAAAAACGCTATGACAGCCCTTGCAAGCCGTGAGCCGTCAACTCCGCACGACTGACTGATAACCCGACAGCGGCAAGTCAACGCCGCAATAATAGTCCCGTCGATTTACCTTGTATATTGCTATGTTCTTTTTAGCGGCAAAGCGGTGCACCATTACGGGCGTATAAGAACGCTCAGACAGAGAAACCGATTTATCGGTTTCTTTTTCTTTTGCGCTGTTTTCGTCCTCGCTCCAGTTTTCGCCGTCGTTGCCATTGGAGTAATGAGTGAAAATCAAATTAAAGGTTATGTGATTGTAGGCGATAATTGCAAAATGCTCCCAGCTCTCGGCGACTGGCTATCTGCAATAATATCGCTTGCAATGTTCGGCTTCTCATGGCTGTGCAATCACTGGGTTAAGCAAGGCGTCCTGTGCCGCAGTCAAAGGAGCGCGTACCACGCGACCGTAAGAAGAGTAAGGCAGAGCGTATCGAGGAATTGGAGCGACAAGTTGAGGAACTAAAAGGGAGCAAGCAAGAGTATATCCCGAGATGAATTTACGACAGCCTTAAAGCTGTCGTTTTTCTATATGCTTATAAAATTAGAAAGCGCGACAAGATGTCGCGCCCCTAATGACGGGATGTATTTATATGACATAATTATAATAACAGATAAAACAAAAGTCGTCAATACATTTTGTACAATATTCAATATATTTGTACAAAATAATTACAATATAACAAAAGTTGACCTGTTATAAAATTAATAATAATATTTTGAAATTGAAATAGTATAATACATAGACAATATCAAGTTGTGGTGATATAATATGCTTAATTTAGGAAATATCTTCACTAAAAATAATTATGATACACTGGAGGAAAAATTTTTGGAAAAAGTTGAGCGAATGACAATTAGTTTTGGTGGGGAAGACCAAATAGGATTAGATACTTTACGTGAGTGTTTGGATATAACAGTTGACGTAATGAAAACAATAGCTGACCAAAACCTTGCGAAAGATGATTATTGTAAGTTTTATATACAAGATGTTCGCCGCGGCAGCGTTATTATGGATGTAGGACTTATAACTAATATTGTAGGTGCAATAATTCCAGCTATACCAAGTATTATTCAAATTTTTATAGAAATATTTAAGATGCGCAAACATCTTAAAGGTAAAGAGCCCAAAAATATAGAAAAGAATGAGAAAAAGACCGTTATAGAAAATTGCGATGGGGCTAAAATAACTGTTCATAATAATACCTATAATATATATGTATCGGAGAATACAACTGAAAGATGTCTCGCCAGAATGAATGATACTTTAGCAAAGGATCCTGCAAGAACGGATCTGACTATTGAATATGCTGACCAATCAGGCAAAGTAGTAGATAAAGTGAGTATGGTAAAGGAGGAATTAGCACAAACTTCCATAGCACTTGATGTAGAAAGATTTGATAATTCATTAACTGAAAAAACAGTCATAGAATGGGTAAAAGTACGCAAATGTATTTTTATAGGTGATAGTAAGTGGGAGTTTGTATCTATAGTAGGTAATGTAAGTTTTTCTGCATCTATTGAAGATAGAGAATTTGCAGAAAAATTTAAAAAAGGCGAAATTATTATAACGCCAGAAAGTTTGCTGAAGATAAAACTGCTTTGCCGAATGAGATGCGATGCTGACGGCAATACAAAGGGCAAAACAACTTATTCAGTTACAAAAGTTTTAGATATAGATTCTCCACAGTCAAAGAAACAAATGTCTATGTTTGATAATGAAGATAGTATTATATAATGTTTTGAAGAAAAAGTAATTATATTTTTAGACATAGTAACAGTAATGACAAAAAGCTGGCTCAAAGAACGGTTAAAATGAGTTAGTTTAATTAATAACAAGATAATTAGGCAGCCTCGCGGGGCTGTCCTTTTTGTATATAAAAAAATAATTTGGAGTTAATTTTATGTCAAAGAATGGAAGAGAGCTGGATATAATCATGCTTGGCAACAGGCGCATCGTTTCTTATGAAAGCGCGTTTATATGTAGATGGAAGTAAATCTTTAGAAAATTAAAGGCGTGTGCAATAATAAACATCCGTACAGGCGTTTGGCGCTATTCTTTGTAAAATGCTGCATAACTGGTAATTAGTTAATTTAATATTTAATAATTTGCGATAGCTTTTAGCTGAAAAATAAATCTTAACAATATACGTGGCGAGAATAGGGCAGCATAGTTGTTAATTTCGCAGTTATGCTGTCTGTTGTTTTGATAGCTTTATAATATAAAGAAAGTGCGACAATATTTCTACCGTCGCACTTTCTTAAAGAAAAATATTTATATGACTATTAAGATAATATCATATAAAATATTGCATGTCAATAAATTTGTACAAAAATATATAATATTTTACAAAATTAATACCATATAACTAAAATTGCGATCTATCCAAGTAATAACAATCTATATGTTGTATTATTACGTACAGGCATCAATAAGACTAATAAAACGCTTGACTATCTTTACTTACAGTATTATAATTTAACTATTAGTAAAATTTAGGAGCTGCATATGAATACAAGGACGCAAAGGACTATAGCCTTCAATCGCCGCAATATATTAGACGCCGCAGACAGATTATTTTGTAACAGCGGTGTAGATAAGACTACTATGGAGCACATCGCGGCTGAGGCAGGATATAGCAAGCCGACGATATACGGATATTTTAAGGATAAGGACGAAGTTTATTTTGCGCTCGTATTAGAGTTTATGCAAGAGATAGTCGTCAAGGTTGATAAAGCGGTAGAGGAAAGTAGCGCGTTCCCAGATACGTTTATGAACATCTGTCAAGAGGTCTATAAGCTGGCGACAGAATATCCGCTGTATTTTGAGGGGCTTATCGGCAATATCAACGTAAATATTCAATCAAGCGATACGCCTCGAATTTATAAGGACATCTACCGATTAGGCGAGGAGCTAAACGAAAAGCTATCGCAGCTATTGCAACAAGGCAAGGATGAGGGCGTAATAAACGCTGCTATGGAGAGCTCGGCAATTCTATTATTCCTTTGGAGCTCGGTATCGGGCGTAATAAGGATGATTAATCAGAAAAAGGAATATATGAAAGTTTTGAAACTCAATGAAAAAGATTTTTCCAAGTTTTGCTTTGAAAGATTGCTCTGCGCCTGCAAGTGAGGGGAAATGACAAGGAAAAAGAAAGTCATGATTGCTGCTGCGTCCATAGTATGCGTTATCATAATCGCGCTTTGTATTCTTTTGATTGCGGCGGCAATCGTAGGCAGGGAGCTCAAAGTCAATCCCTCGCGTAAATTGGATGGCGTCGATCAAGAAGTGCAGGATGCGCTGTGGTATTCGTCAATAGCCGCCAATTCTCACAATACGCAGATGTGGCGCGTCGAGCTTTATCCCGACTTAAGCCGCTTGCTAATCACCGTCGACGGCAGTCGGACCTTAAGCGTAGTCGATCCTAAAAGGAGAGAGGCGTATATTTCGCTGGGCTGCTATATCGAGACGATGAGCGCAGCCTTTGACGCATACGGCTACGATACGCATGTGCAATGCGGCGACTTAAGCGTGCAGGTGAGTTATTCAAGGCGCGATAACGCAACCGTCGACAATTCGAGGCTTGCCTTGATTGATAAGCGTCATACTGATAAGTCGGGATATCATAGCGATCGAATCAAGCAAGATGCTGTAAGCCGCTTGCTGAACAAGTATGCCGCATTATCTATTTATCAGAGCGACAGCGACAGTTTTACTTATCTTAAGCAAGCGTCTATGGACGCCGTTGCCTTACAATCGGCTGATAGGGCATATCGCGAGGAATTGGCACAATGGATGCGCTTTTCCGATAAGGAGGCGTTAGATAAGTTGGACGGCATCACAGCCGATATGATTGGCTTGAAGGGAGTTGTCAAAGCGTTCTATTATTGGACTACGACAAGGGAGAGCGCCAAAGGCGATAAGTTTGCACGGCAGGGCATAGCGACGGCTAAATCTCAACTTGATAACTGCGGAGCATTTGCCGTTATTACAGGCGGAAATACTTTTGAAGAGCTGATCGACGTAGGCAGGATTACGCAAGCGTTTTGGTTTGACTGCGCCGATAATGATATTGCAGTGCAGCCCTTTTCCGCCGCGCTTGAGACGGAGCCGTTTAGTCTTTCTATAGATAATGATTTGGGATTAGACGCGCCCATACAGATGATTTTAAGATTGGGCTACGTCGATAGTTACGGTGTCAACAGCGGACTGCGCAGGAGTTTATCCGACTATATCGACGTCATTAGGTGATGCTTTACTTTTAGACGCGCTAACTGCGAGGAATCTATCGGATAAGGCGTCAATGCAGAGGCGTGCACATAATGGCTTATATCAATGACTAAAGTCGATTTAATCGTATTATATATCGTTAATAAAGAGGCGGACCTATACGATTTCGGTCCGCCCCGCTTATAATAACTATTTATCTAAATGGCTGTCAATATAAATTACTGCGGCAGCGGCGGCTCTTGAGTAGTCTGTTCAGGCTCGCTTTGCTCTAAGGCGCGTTCGATAGCGGTGCTTTTCTTTAATTTGGCAAAGTAAACTACGGTCAATATTGCTGTGAATACCATTGCAATCAAGTCGGCAATAGGCGCGGACATGATTATGCCGTCAATGCCCTTGAATATAGGCAGGACGCAGATTAGCGGAATAAAGCAGATTATGTCGCGTATCAGCGATGTCGATACCGCAAATATCGGCTTGCCTACCGCTTGGAAGAATATCGACGACATCTTTATGACGCACGTAAATGTTACGAGGGCAAGGAATATACGGAAGGTCTTTTGCGCAAAGTCCCAATAGTCGTCGGGATTGGGTATATTGGTAGGCTTGCCGAACATCCCCACCACTGCGTTAGGCGCAAGTTCAAACAGCAGGGTAGAGACTATACCGACTATTAGCGTGCATAGCAAGATAGACTTATACAGTTTCTTAACTCTATCGATATTTCGTGCACCGATATTGTATCCAATTATCGGTTGACATCCGAGGACTACTCCCACGACGATATTGATTACCACCGTAAACACCTTGCTCTCGATAGCTATTACGGCGATAGGTATGTCCGCGCCGTAGTGGGATATAGAGCCGTATTTGGCAAGCATGATGTTGCACACCAGTGAGATGATAACTATTGTCATCTGCGTTACGAAGGACGATAAGCCGAGTTTGATAGCTTCAACGAATATCTTGAATTTAGGGATAAAGCTCTTTAGCTTAAGACGGAAAGTCTTGGTGCGGAACAAGTACAATATACTTATTGCAAATGACGCCACCTGTCCGATGACAGTCGCCCATGCCGCGCCCGCCATGCCCCAATGACATGCGAAAATGAATATGGGGTCCAAGATGATATTGATTATCGCGCCCGAGAGCATGGAGAGCATAGACCAATTCGGGCTGCCGTCTGCGCGTACGACGGCATTTATCATATTCATCAGCATATACACGGGGAAGAAGCCTAGTATGATATTGAAGTATTGTACTGCGTATCCGATACTGTTTTCCGACGCGCCGAACAAGGTCAAAAGCGGCGTCTTAAGCGGATAGAACACCGCAAGCAATACAACGCTTACGGATAGAGTAACCGTCATGCCCGTACCGACGCACCTATGTATGTTTTGGGTGTCGCCGCTGCCTTGATGTATGTTCATATAAGCGGCGCAGCCGTCGCCTATCCACCACGCAAAGGCCTGCGCAATTATGAAGATAGGGAATACTACGCCCGTAGCGGCGTTTCCGAGTGTGGATAATTCGCTGTTTCCTACGAAAATCTGATCGACTATATTGTAAAGCGCGCTGACCAGAAGCGAGAGAATGCACGGTATACAGAATTTCAGCATTAGCTTAGGTATCTTTTCCGTTGCCAAAAAGTTGGTTTGCTCTTGATTTTCCATATAATCCTCCGATTAAGTATTGTCGTCTTTGTCGGAGTAAAGAGCGCGTGAAACCTGCATCGAGCAACAAAAAAAGCGCGTGGAATTGTCGAAATTCTACGCACTTTCTGCTGCTCAACGTCATTTATTTTATCAAATTTATTTGCAGTAGTCAATCTCTATGGACACATTTTTATAGGGAAAAGGTGGGAGCAATACCGCTTTATTTGCATTATAAAAAAGCGGGGTTTTGTGCCCCGCTTTCAATGTCAATAAAGGCTTATTAATAGTTTTCCGCTTTGACTTGGAAGTAGCTTTGCGGATGCTCGCAGACAGGGCATACCTCGGGTGCTTTTTTGCCGATGTGGATATGTCCGCAGTTGGCGCATTGCCACACTGTATCGCCGTCTTTGGAAAATACTGCGTCAGACTTGATATTTTCAAGCAGCTTCTTAAATCTCAGCTCGTGCTCCTTCTCAATGGCGGCTACGCCTTCAAAGAGCGCGGCTATCTTGTCGAAGCCTTCTTCGCGCGCCTCTTTTGCAAAGGTGGCGTACATATCCGTCCATTCGAAGTTTTCTCCGCCGGCTGCGTCTGCCAGGTTGTCCGCTGTAGAGCTTATTCCGCCGTTCAAGAGCTTGTACCACAGCTTGGCGTGTTCCTTTTCGTTATCCGCCGTCTCTTCGAATATCTGCGCTATCTGCACGTATCCGTCCTTCTTTGCTTTGGAAGCGAAGTACGTGTACTTATTTCTTGCCTGAGATTCTCCGGCAAACGCCGCTTTAAGATTGGCTTCGGTCTTGGTTCCTTTCAATTCCATTATCATTCCTCCATGTTCTACGGACGCTACATTGTCCTTGCTGTATTATACTATAATATATCAGTGCCGTCAATAGCCGCTGATTCGGCGGCAGTTATATTATGTTAGACATGAGGATGGATATGGCAGTAAGTTTTGCTGGCAAGCTTATAGTTGTATACTGACGTAAAGATAATCGCAGCGGATAATTAGCAATTACTCGCGCTATTCAATAGTGTTTGATATCGCTATTATATACAATCCCGTTTTTATTTTGAAAGCTCAATCAAGTCGCTTTTAAGTGGTTTCAATCTTGTTATAAATAAGCTGTTTTTCTGCGCCGCCGATAGTCGATGCCGCAATTTCTTCAATCTATTCTGTTTTTATCTCCCCACTCGCACATGGAGTCAAGAATATACATGAGAGATTTTCCGCGCTCGGATAGGCTGTATTCGACTTTGGGCGGTATTTGAGGATACTCTTTGCGGATTATCAACATATCGCGCTCCAGCTCCTTAAGCGATAAGCTCAACGTCTTGTACGATATGCCTTTGATATATCGTTGCAGCTCGTTGTATCTGACAATCCCAAACTCCATCAGAGTATATAGTATCGTCATCTTGTACTTGCCGCTTATCAGCGACAATGTATAGCTGAATCCCGTCTCGCATAGTTTTTCGGACGCAATACACCTCTTCGTCTTATCCATATTTATTTTTCCTCACACTCTACTTATTGTTAGTACCTTACTTTAATGTGCGTACTTGACAAAGTAATCATACGCAATATAATGTATATTGTCAATACTATTTTGACGTCAATTAAGTTATCAAGGAGTAATTATGAGGGCAGAATTAAAAGAGTATCAGGCAGTTGAAGAAGCTGCAATGAAGTTTGTCAAGAGCGTTGCAGAAGGGGACAGCAAGTATGCAAGAGACCTATTTGTGGACGAGGCGGTATTATTCGGTTATCTTGACGGAAGGCTTGAGCATGGCTCGATAGAGCAGTTTTATCACAATGTAGATACGGTGGCGGGCGGAGATAATTTCAAGGCGCGCATAGACGTCGTTGCGGTAGAGGAGACGCTTGCCGTAGTCCGTGTTCTCGAGGAAGGTTGGGGCAACCGCATAGACTTTACAGACTACCTTTTGCTTTTGAAAATAAGCGGCGAATGGAAATGCGTCGCAAAAGCATATAATCAAAATTCAAATACGATACAGAAATAAGGAGTGTAATATGTTAAAAGATTTAGGAGTAAAGCCCTACACTTTCCCTATGCCCGTGCTCATGATTTCCACTTACAATGAGGACGGCAGCGTAGACGTAATGAACATGGCTTGGGGCGGCGTGTGCGCGGAGAATATGGTTGCGCTCAACATCGACGAGGACCATAAGACTGCGGACAATATCAAGCGCACAGGCGCATTCACGCTTAGCATCGCCGACGTCGACCACATCGAGGCGGCAGACTTTTTCGGCATAGCATCTGCCAATAAGATGCCGGATAAGTTCGAGCGCTCAAGGTTGCACGCCGTCAAGAGCAATAAGGTCAATGCGCCTATCGTAGAGGAGTTTCCTTTGACGCTCGAGTGCAAGGTTGCGGAGTGTCAGCATACCGTATACGGCTTCAGAGTGCTGGGCGAAATCATCAACGTTCTTGCCGATGAGAGGACGCTTGACTCAAGCGGCAGAGTAGATCCCGTTAAGCTCAACGCATTTGTCTTCGACCAGTTCCGTAGTGGCTATTACGCTATAGGCAATAAGGTCGGGCAGGCGTGGCAGACGGGCGCAAAACTTATGAAACGCTGATACGTTTCATCGCCTATATATAATTATCCTAAAGCATCCCCATTGCCGCCTGCTTTTATCAGGCGCAACTCTTCATTGTTTAGCGGAGAGGGTGCTGCATCGCTACACACTTTTTGACACAAATTCGAGCAGTAAAAGCGATTAAAAAGAAAATGCCCTATCCTCTAATCGACATATAATGCGATTTTAAGATAGGGTATCGGATTGGCGTTCCCGGCGGGAGTCGAACCCACGGCCTTTCGCTTAGGAGGCGAACGCTCTATCCTACTGAGCTACGGAAACACAATGATTTATCGTTAAATTATTATAGACTATGGGATAGCAAAAAGCAAGCGATTTATTGGGCGAGGCTCGCAAGAGCGGCTAAGTTGAAAAAGTTAATGAAAATCGCTGGACAATGCAGACGCGATATGATAATATAATTGTGCTTTTGGCTCCATGGTCAAGCGGTTAAGACTCAGCCCTCTCACGGCTGCAACAGGGGTTCGAATCCCCTTGGAGTCACCAAATAAATCCCGAAACGTTTAGTTTCGGGATTTATTATATATTAGCCTAAAGGCGAGTGAATTAGCGTGGCTATGAAATATGCTTTCAGGATATGAAATATGCTTAGGCGTGTTACGGCAGATTTTATTTTACAATATGTAGCAATATTTAATTTTTTTGGCAGGTATATGAATTTTAATGCTTGCGCAAATTAGTTGACGATGTCAACTAATTGTGTTATCATATAGCTAAGATAAAATTTAAGCGGGTACATATTATGGATATCAGACACGAGACAGTAGAGACGATACGTAAGTTCAACCGTTATTACACGGTGGAGATGAATTTATTGGATAAAAAATTTCTTGACACCCCGTACTCACTGGCAGAGATAAGAGTATTGTTTGAGATATGGATAAATAAAAGTTGCATTCAAGACACTATCGTGCAGTCTATGCGTATTGATAAAAGTTATCTCAGCAGGATTGTCAAGAATCTATGCAGCAAGGGTATTATATCTAAAAGCTCGTGCAAGAGCGATAAGAGAAGTTGCATCGTCAGCATTACTGCCGATGGAGAAAGGGAAGTTGCAAGTCTTATCGATAAGTCGCACGGCTTTATCGGCGCAAGAATTGCGAGCTTGAGTGATGAGCAATGCCGCGAGCTTGGCAAGTCGCTTTCCAAGGCTATGGAGATATTGAAGGGAGCGGAGCAGTCCTTTAGCGTGATTAAGTTTGAGGAGCGTTACAGGCAGGCGTTTATAGACTTTAATACCGAGTGGATAATTTCCAATTTCGGCGAGGTAGAGAAGCACGATATCGAAGAGTTCGAGAATATCGACAAAGATATTGCAGGCGGCGGAATGATATTTTTTGCAGTTAAGGACGGCGAAGCGCTTGCCACATGTATGGCAAAGCCGCTAAGCGGCAGTACGTGGGAGTTATGCAAGCTCGGCTCCAACAGTAAACTTCCGCATAAAGGCGCGGGCAGCGCGGTATTCGGAGCGTGTATGCAGTGGGCGTTGGATAACGGAGCGGAGCGGCTCTTCATAGTGTCCAACAGTGCGTTAAAGCCCGCTCTTCACATCTACCGCAAATTTGGATTCAAAGAAATCAAGCTCGACAGCTACGGCTACACTCGCGGCAATATAGCCTTTGAATATCTTAAAGGGCAGTAATAATTATCAATATTTCATCCAATATATTACTAAGGTACGCGCGCGCAGGCGGGATACAATAATAATGCGTCCCGCTTATGCTTGGTGCAGACTTTACAATACTTTGCTTAACTTGATAGACAATATGATATTCGTGCAACTGAAGCGTCCTTAAGGCGGCGCTTTTTTATATTGATAACGTCGTACGGCGATGATGATAAAATCTTAATTTATTAACAAATATAATCAATAGGATGGACAATTAATTATCGGCAAGGCGGTAAGTAGATAGATTGTCCTTTGTCTGTCCCTTAAGCGTTACGGTATAACTGTCGATTATGCCCTTGATTTGATAATCGTATTTATCGAGGTTGACGTTGCGGGCGGGGAAGTCGGTGGACAGGATATTGGCTTGCGAGTTCATGCCTGCCTCTATGCAGTCGGGCTCGAAGTCGGGATACAGTCCCAGACGCGTGCGCACCACGTAGTTTTGAGCGGCGTATTCCGCTATCAGCTCGCTGTCTGTGAGGGGGAAGTTGGATATGGCAAAGCAGGTGTGTCTCAGCTGCTCGCTGCTGAGCTTTACGTCTCTGCGGTCGTAAGCGGGGAACATAGCCGCGTCGCGCATATCGGGGTGCAGCTTAAAGTACTTGGGCATCTTGCTGTTAGGGTGGAGCATGATGAGGAATTTACCTCTCAGCTGTTCCAAAGACGGCCAACCGTTATCCTCTCGCATAGCCTGAAAGTCGGCGTAATCTCCCAGTATGTCGTTGGGCTCGCACAGTCTCTCGCCCAGCTTTTCGCGCAGTAATTTGTCAAGGTTGATATAGTCTTGCTCCTTGAAGTCGTGTCCGCCCAGAGGTATGTACCACACCTTAGGCTCGAGCAGTATTGTTATGGGAAGGTGATCGGGATTGTTATCCGACCACATCGCCAGCTCTTCGAGCGCAAGCGAAATCTCGTAAGCGTGTCCGCTCTTGTCCATTATGGGGTGGTGGCTACCTTCAAAGCTGCCGTCCTTGCGCGCGTACGCGTCCAATTCTATACTGCGCAATCCGCTGTTGAGCTGCTCGGTGAGACTGTCGAAGTAATAGGCAAACGACTCCCAACCGTTGTCGGTTATCGATGCGAGTATGCCGTTGATTACTCTTGAATACTTATTCTCCTTGCCTTTGTAAGAGTTGTGTGTTGCAAGGAAGCGCACTTGGTTGTAGGGGATAGAGTCCGCTTCAGATAGGTCGAAGCTGCAAAAGGATTGTTCGTCCACAGGCGAGATTTCACCTGCCGCGTAAGCTGCTTGCAGCGATTGGATATATTCTATCTGGCGCGCCTTCACCTTCTTGCCGTCGACTATGCTGATTATGTAAGTTACCGTTACGAGCAGGAAGAGGAATATGAAAACGGATAGCAAAATAATTGCCGTTACCTTGGCGATTTTCTTGCCTATGCCGCGTCCCTGGGCGGTGGAATTTTCGCTCATTTTCCCTCCTTGCCTTACTATATGATAATATCATTATGCGGGATATATGGCAATAGGGTAGCGATTTAAGCGAGTTTTTAATGGATTTATGCGGATTATGCAAAAATATCGGTTATATAAAAGCACATATTTTTCACTGCGTTAATATACGGATGTCTATTAAAAGTGAGCGGGACGGAGTAAATTTCCGTCCCGCTCATATCAAGATTGTGTTCCTTGATTACTTTCCGCAGCAGCAATTCTTAGTGCTCTTGGTAGAGGTAGACTTGCTCTTAGTCGTAGCGGACTTTCCGGAACTGCTCTTAGCATTCTTGGTAGTTGCCATATTAGCCTCCTTATCTTGATTTACAGTTATATTATGTTCAACCCGTCTTGTTATATACGCGAAAATTTTTGCGCCCGAAATAAAGATTTTAATTATTTTCTTTTATATAAAAGTATTTACAGACTTTGTCGACATATGTTATTATTATAGTGATTATGTGTAATTGCGCGTAATTTGATAAGGAGAGGGCTATGTTTGGAAGGAAGAAGGGCGCGTCCGACGACGCTATGAAGCTGGATATCAAGCGGACGCTGTGCGTAGGCTTTGGCTTTATGGGCATAATGTGCTTTTGGGAAGTCTACGATTACATAATGCCGCTTATCCTCAACAGAGTGTTCGGACTCAACGCCACTGCGTACGGCGTGATAATGGGACTTGACAATCTTTTGGCTATTTTCCTATTGCCGCTGTTCGGACACCTGTCCGATAAGTATACCAAGGCCAAGTACGGCAGGCGCACCACGTTTATCGTTACGGGTACGGTGCTTGCCGTTGCGGGCATGATAGTTATGATAGTGGTGGAGAATCTCCAGTACGTCAAGGTCATGGAGGCTGCTATCGACAATCCGCAAGCCTTGATAGATAAAGGGTATCTAAGCGCGGACGTATGGACTGCGCAGGTACAGCAGCTATGGGAGAGCGTACAAGGCGGCGCCAAGCTCAGCGGAGAGGAGCTTAGGATATACAACGGCTTCCTCACCTCGTTCAATCAGGCGCAGACAGACATGGCCAATGCGATAATGAGGGCCAACCCCGCTATCATAGGCGGATTTATAGCGACGCTGCTTGTAGTTCTTGTGGCGATGTCGTCCTTCCGTTCGCCTGCTATCGCGCTCATGCCCGACGTTACGCCCAAGCCTCTCAGGTCTCAAGCCAACGCGCTAATCACGCTCATGGGCGGCGCGGGAGGTCTTGCGTCCATAGTGCTGTACACCGTGCTTGCCAAGAAGAGATATCAATCGCACATCGCTCTCTTCTGCACCCTCGGCGGCGTAATGCTGCTGATGCTGCTCGGTTTTCTGCTTACGGTTAGGGAGAATAAATTCGTACAGATGCGCCTTGAGGAAGAGGCCAAGTGGGGCATAGTCGACGAGGAGGAAGCTACGGGCAACGCGCCTTTGGCTAAGGATAAGAGGGTATCGCTCGTCCTGATACTTGCGACGGTCTTTCTTTGGTTTTTGGGCTGGAACGCAATCAAGTCGCACCTGTCCACCTATGCTACCAACGTGCTCAAGTTCGACGACGGCTTTGTCGGTATAATCAATATACTCAACGGCGCGGGCGGAGCGATAGCTCTGTTGCCCGTTGCGCTCATGGCGGGTAAGTGGGGCAGGAAAAAGACTATACTTGCAGGCGTGGTGATAGCCGTTGCGGCGTTCGTGCCCTGCATATTCCTCAATGACTCAATCAACGCCATAGCACTCAAGGCGGCATTCACCGCGTGCTTCTTGATAGCGGGCTTCGGACTTGTAATCATCAACGTCAATACGTTGCCTATGGTTACGGAGCTTGCCAAGGGCAGCAACGTGGGACAGTATACGGGATATTACTACGTCGCGTCCATGACGGCGCAGGCGATCACTCCCATGATAGGCGGCGCGATAATGGACGCCGTCCCCGACAGGCACAAGAGCGTAATCTTTATCTACGGCATAGTATGTATCGCGCTTGCTTTTGTAACGATGTTCTTTACCAAGCACGGCGACAACAAGCCCGAGAAAAAGAAGAAAGTGATAGAGTATTTCGGAGAAGAGGACTGATATTAATTGAGCGGCAGGGGCAAATCGAGCAGTAGGAATAGAAATATTGCGCTTACAGTTGCGCTTGTCGCAATAGTGCTTATATTGGTTATCTCCTTGCTTGCAGTATATTTTGTCAAGCCCGAGTTCTACGACTCTCTTAGGGATAAGCTCGGACTAGGCAAAGGCGAAGAAGGCACAAACGTCGGCGGAGACGACAGCTCTGATATCGGCGGAAACGACGGCTCCGATACAGGCGGAGATAGCGGCTCCGATACAGGCGGGGACAACGGCAGCGTGGCGCCGGGGCTAAGCGACGGCACTTTGCATATGACGGTAGTCGACGTAGGGCAGGGCGATTGCATATTCATGGTCTTACCCGACGGCAAGACGATGCTTATGGACGCGGGTACGGAGCTTGGCAAGCCGTCGCATGAGAGCGACATCATGCAAGTGATAGACGCATTTAGCGTTACGGCTATCGACTATCTCTTTATCACGCACTCCGATTACGACCACATTAGATATATCTGCGCTCTGCTTGAAAAGTACGAGTTCAGACAGATATATATGCCCAAGGTTGCAGACGATATGTCGGGCACATGGACCAAGACGGTGGCTGCTATCGATAGCGAAAAGTACACCGATGACGGCGGCAATAAGGTGTCTGCGGAGCGCAAGTACAACGTAGGCTCTTACGTCATAGAAGGCGATGCGTGGAGGATGAGGTGCTTCAGCTACTCGGAGGACGATTATCCGTCTGTCAAGAAGTCATCATCCGCTCTTGTCAAGAATGCCGTCTCGCCCATATGCCTGCTCGAGTATGCGGGCAGGACGATAGTGCTCACGGGCGACTCCAACGAGCGCAACGAGCCTTATCTGCTCGGCAAAGGCTACTTCAGTAATATCGACGCCGACGTGCTCAAGGTAGCGCACCACGGCTCTAAGACGTCTACCTGCGACGACTTTTTGGATGCGGTGGACTGCGAGTATGCGGTGATAAGCTACGGGGACGGCAACAGCTACGGTCATCCCACGCCCGAGCTTATGGGCAGGCTCGAGGATTATAAGGACGTATTGCCCGATGGCGATTACGACGGCTTTAAGTACGTATACGAGACGGCTAAGGACGGCAACGTCAGTATATTTATAGACGGCGACGGCACGTTGCGCGTGGATTGCGAGAGCAGCGACGATAAGGACTTTACCGACACTATAGCAACTGTTGCCGTGATGTCGGTTACGGGAGACGGCGCGCATATGATAGTATTCGACATGCGGAAAAGGAGCATGGCAGATGCTGCCTGAGCGCATAGCCGTACTCGGCGCGGATAAGAGACTGAGCGCGTCTATAGCTAAGCGCATTGCCAAGGCGACGGGACTTGAGTATATGGACCTTGACGGCTATATCAGATACAGTCTCGGCGGGCTTACTCCCTATCAGGTGTTACGCAGGAGCGACGCCGACTATCTTAGGCGCAGGATACGCGACTGTATCGAGGATGCGGCAAGTTTCGAGGGCGTTGTGATAGCGGCGTGTCCGCTCATATTCACCGTCGGCGCGGACATGCTTACCTGCAGCTGTATGTGCTTTATGAGCGAGGGGAGCTATGACGATATCGGCTCCGATGTCTCGCTGATGCTGCGGATAGCGGATAGAGCAGTGATTGAGAATAATATAGAGGCGGCGCGCGCGGCAAGTATTCCGCTAAGGCGCGGGCGCGATGGATATGCGGAAGAGATAGGTAAGGTATTGGAGGTTTTAATCAATGGCTGAGTTCGACGTTGAAGTTGTAGGCAAGATAGGCTCTATGGCTCTTGTCAATCGCGACTTCAACGATATCAATTATAATATATTGGCATTTGTCTCTCGGCAGCTTAGGCCGGGCATGATATGGGTGAGCAGCGGAGCTACGGAGATAGGTCGCATAGATTACGTGCGCCGCACGGGACACGAGCTCGGCGACGACGAGCAGCTCAACAAGGTGGATTATTCCGCTCAGGGGCAGGCGATATTGATGCAGGAGTACCGCAAGTACGTCAATCCGCTGTACGGCGTGAGACAGGTGCTTGTGGAGCATCAGCACTTCAATAACGAGGCGAAAAGAGAGCTTCTCAAGTCCATGTTATTGCGCTGTCCCGCGCAAGGTGCGGTGCCTATAGTCAATTACAACGATCCTCTTTCCAGCGACGAGATAGTCAAGCTGGAGATACGCGCGCTCACGCAGGGCGGCATGGAAGAGAGCAGGCTCGTGCACTGCGTAGACAACGATGAGACTGCGTCTCAGATAGCGTGTCTTGTCAAGTGCCGCAGGCTGATAATTTTCACGAGCACGCTGGGCATATACGCCACCGCGGGAGACGAGTCCACGCTCATCAAGGATATATCGGGCAAAGACTTGTACGAGGTAGTAGACAATATCACCGCATGTCAGAGCGCGTGCGTGGGCAGCAGCCGCAAGGGCGCGGCGGGAGCCAAGGCTAAACTTGAGTATATCAAGTCGCCTGTTATGAACGGTACCGAGGTGTATATCGCATCTCCCAAGTACCGTATAGAGGATGTTTTTTCGGGCAAAGCGCCCTGTACGAGGATAGGAGTGAGGTAAGAGATGATAGACGTATTGTATGAAGTAGACGGACAGCTTCGCCATATAAGCGGCGCGACCAGCAACGACGACTTGGGCATCACTGCGGACAAGTCGCAGGGCGTCAAGGTGGTCGTGGAGGCGTATAAGCCTTTGCGCATAATCAGCGCCACGTTCAAGCGCGGCTGGGATTATGACGCGGACTGCAAGATTATGGTCAACGGCTATCAGTCTTGGACGGACACTCGCGAGTATTCCATAGACGAGAAGATGCCCGACATCGGCAAGTTTTACAGATACTTTTTCGGCAAGCCCTTCCGCGCGTCGGGCGATTATGCGATAGCTCATTACAATGGGCGCAAGGGCTTTTTCCACGGCGTGTCCTATAGCTATATCAGGCAGAAGGATAGATATACGCTTTTCGGCTCGCTCAACGAGCGGACAGGCTATACCTTCATGTATTTCGATGTCAAGCAGAGCTTGATTACTTTCGTCAAGGACGTCGAGGGCGTTACTATAGAGGGCGAGTACGTGCTCTTTAACGTGAAAAGGTATACGGGCGAGTGCAACGAGGTATTCGACGCATGGTTCAAGGATATGGAAGTCCCCGCTCCCCGAGCAAAGCATGCCTGCGGCTACACATCTTGGTACAATTACTATACCAATATCAGCGAGGAGATAATCAATAGGGATATCGATTCCTTCATCTCATCCGACGTCAAGATAGACATCTTCCAGATAGACGACGGATATCAGACTTGCGTCGGCGACTGGCTGTCGCTCAAGCCTACTTTCAACGGCGGTATGCGCAGGATAGTAGATAAGCTGCACGGCGCGGGTATCAAGGCGGGATTATGGCTTGCGCCTTTTTCTGCGCATAAGCGTTCCGAGCTTGCGCTCAATCACCCCGATTGGCTGCTTCGCGATACTAAGGGCAAGCCCGTATCGGGCGGCTATAATTGGGGCGGCTTTTACGCCTTGGATATCTATAATCCCGATGTCCGCGATTATCTCAAGAAGGTATTCGACACCGTGCTCAACGAGTGGGGCTTCGACATGGTCAAGCTCGACTTCCTCTACAACTGCTGTCAGATACCCGCGCACAATAAGTCGCGCGGCGAGATAATGTGCGACGGCATGGACTTGATACGCGAGCTTGTGGGGGATAAGGAAGTGCTCGGTTGCGGCGTCCCGATGTGGCCTGCGTTCGGCAAGGTGGATTACTGCCGTATAGGCGCGGATATGAATTTGCGTTGGAATGAAACGCGCGCCGAGAAGAAGATGCACAGAGAGCGCGTCTCCACTCCCAACAACGTCAATAATTCTATCTTCCGCCGTCAGCTCGACGGCAGGGCGTTCGTCAACGATCCCGACGTGATTTTGATTAGAGATCACAATATCCGTATGAGCGATGAGCAGCGCAAGCTGATAGCCCGCATCAACAAGATGTTCGGCAATCTGATATTCGTATCCGACGACGTGTCGAGGTATAGTAAGGAGCAGTGGCAGACCTACAAGTACGCCACAGACGGCATGCCTGTTACTATCAAGCAGGCGTATTATCTCGGCAAGAAAGATATTTACGTCTCATACGTGGAGGACGGCAAGGATAAGGAGCTTATATTCGACGTTACTTCGGGCGTAATTATGCGCGATAAATAATGCGCTATTGCAATTATAAATTATCGCGCTACCATACGTAGCTTACACTGATTGAGACGGGTTTATCCCGTCTTTAATCATATTATAAATCGATAATGATTACTGATTTTGCTTGACAACTATATATCGAGCGTATACAATATCGGTATGAAGACCAATCGTTCCGTTCAGCGAGATACAGTATACGACGTGCTTAGGGGCACTAAGTCGCATCCTACCGCAGAGTGGATTTACGAGGAGTGCCGCAGGCGTATGCCCAATATCAGCAAGGGTACCGTCTATCGCAATCTTGCCTTGCTCGTCAAGCGCGGAGACGTGATTAAGGTGAGCGGAGACTTCGAGAGCGCGCATTACGATGCGGACGTGTCGTTGCACGCTCACGCCGTATGCAGCGTGTGCGGCGCGGTTGATGACTGCACTGTCTCTAAGCAGTTGCAAGACGCCTTGCTCAAGGAGAAGGAGAGCGGCGGCTATAGCGGCTACGGCGTTACGTTCAATCACGTGTGCGAAAGATGCCGCGCTTCAATTTTGGATATCAAACAATAATTGCCGCTTAAGGCAAACACAACGGAGGTATAATTATTATGGCAAAATTCGTATGTACCGTATGCGGTTACGTTCACGAGGGAGACAGCGCGCCCGCAGTCTGCCCCGTATGCAAGGCTACTACTTTCAAGAGCATGGCGGAGAGCAAGGGTTATGCTTGCGAGCACGAGGTAGGCGTTGCCAAGGATTTGGATAAGCGCATCGTCGACGACCTTATCGCCAACTTCAACGGCGAGTGCAGCGAGGTAGGCATGTATTTGGCTATGTCCCGTCAGGCGGACAGAGAGGGTTATCCCGAGATAGCCGAGGCTTATAAGAGATACGCCTTTGAAGAGGCGGAGCACGCAGCTAAGTTTGCAGAGTTGCTCGGCAACGTTCTCACTTCCAGCACGGCTACCAATCTCAAGATGCGTATGGACGCCGAGGCAGGCGCTTGCGCAGGTAAGCTCGCTACGGCTAAACTTGCCAAGGAGCTCGGCTACGACGCAGTGCACGACACCGTTCACGAGATGGCTAAGGACGAGGCTCGCCACGGCGCAGGCTTTACAGGTCTTTACAACAGGTATTTCAATAAGTAATACATATTTGTTCGACATGTGCAGGGCGCGGAGTTATCCGCGCCTTTTGCCTTGATGCGGCTGCGTTTAATCACCGTATTGTCCATAATTTGACTTTCTATTGTATTTACAGCCAATGCCTTGCGTGCTATAATTATTATAAGAATTAATATATTCGGGGAAAGTTATGAAGAGCAGACTTAAGATAATTACAGTTGTCGCCGTAATCGCCGTATTGTGCGTATTCCTATTTGTCGCGTGCGATAAGGGCGAGGGCGCCGCGCCGATTACTTATACCGAGGACGGCGTTACCTATACCTATGACTCCGCGCTCGGCGGATTCAAGGTGAGCGCGTTCGAGCTTGGAGAGGTCAAAGATATATCTTTGCGCGCTACCGTTGCTACCGACAGCATGACGGCGGACGTCGTGGAGATATCGGACGAAGTGTTCGCCATGTCGGATATTACCTCTATCGCCATTCCCGCTACGGTATCGAGGATAGGCGACAGCGCGTTCAAGCACTGTGGTCTGCTCAATTCGGTTAGCGTAGCTCAAGGTTCTTCGCTCAAGTCGATAGGCGATTATTCCTTTGCATTTTGCAAGAGTCTTTCTTCTTTTGATTTCGGTTTGGACGGCTCGCTTACGTCCATAGGCGCATGCGCTTTCAGAGGTTGCGCCGCGCTTAGCGAGATATCTATTGCCAAGACCGTTACGTCTGTGGGCGAGTACGCTTTTTCCGACTGCATGATATTGGACATTTATCTTGTCGAGCAGCCAGGCGTAGTCGAGGGTTACATCTCCCAAGGCGGCTGGAGCAGCGTGTGGAATAAGGACGGCGGAGCTGCTGTATACGGCGTATACGATTATCTTATGCTCAAGGAGTACGACTCTTACGGATACAGCACGTTTACCGTGGTAGGCTATCTCAAGGATAAGGCTCACAGCTCAGACGTAGTCATCCCCGGACACATCGACGGCGTTACCGTCGATAGCATTGCGGCGGGAGCTTTTTCGGGCAGCGGCATCACTTCGCTCGTCGTACCTGCCAGCATTTCCGAGATAGGCAGCGGAGTGCTTCTCAACTGCAATGCCGAAGTATATTGCGACGCCGCCGAGGAGTCCCGCGGCTGGGTAGAGGGCTGGGAGTGCGGCAACAGCGTTACTTACGGTCATAACAATTTAAGCTATACAGACGGCAATACCGTCATCGATTACGTTACTTACGGCAGCGAGGCGTATATTACGTCTGTTACCAATTCCGTAGATACAGATTATACTCTTGCCATTCCTTCGCGCTTGGGCGGTTGTGTGGTTACGGGATTCGGCGAGTCGCTCGCCGGCGGCGTATCGGCGTCCACAGTCATCATTCCCGCGGGCGTAAGGCGCATAGCCGACTATGCTTTCGAGGGCAATACGTCTGTCAAGTCCGTCATATTCGAGGAAGGCTCCGAGTGCAAGAGCGTGGGTTATATGGCTTTTGCCAATACGGCTATCGAGGGTATACTGCTTCCCGATTCTATAGTCGGTATCCGCAACGCAGCATTCAACGGCACGACTTCTATGCGTACGATTTACATCGGCAAGGGCGTAACGTTTATCGGAGATAAGGCTTTCACGGGCAGCTCGGTAGCTTATATCTTCAATGCGTCCGACGCCTATTGCGGCAATATCGATGGCGTAGATAATGCCGAAGTTATTTGCGGCGCGACTGTCGTTAATGCCGATTCTATCGACAGCGTCAAGGGTATTGCAGGCTTTGCAAGCTATACGTATGCGGTAGCAGGCAATCACGCTTACATCATCAAGAGCGGCGCGTCTTTTATCGGCAACTGCGATGTGGACCTTTCTGTAGCTCCCTACATTACCGTAGCGGGCAGAGACTATACGCTTACGGATATCTGCTTGGGCTGATTGCGGACTGCGTAATGCGCGTCGGTTATTATTGACACTTTGCCGTCTTTAGGCTATAATTGGTCGTATGAGGGATAGACTTAAGCTGAGACATAAGATAGCTACGGGTATCGCCGTTGCGATATATATTGCCTATTTTATTACTTGGGTTACGCTTGAGGCAACGGGACAGGACAGGGATTTGAGCGGCGGCAAGGCTCACTACTGGGCTTATGCGCTGTGCACCTTGGCGCTTGCGTTTATGCTCTTTTTGATGTTTAAGCCCGACGCCCCTTTTATCTCACGCAATATCAACGATGGCAATCGCGACCGCTTTATCGCCTTAAGGCGCAATACGCTCGGTATATGTATGATAGCCGTGGTTGTTGGTTGCTTCGGTATGGCTATATCTTGGATGATGGGCTTGCGTTTTGCCTATACCACCGCGGGACAGGATTACGACCTCTATACCAAGATAGGCATAGTCGAGCTTTTCGGCATACTTATGATGAGCGTTATCGCCGTTACGTGTACGGTATATTTTGTCAAGGCGCGCAGTATACTTATTAAAGAGACAGCCGCCTCCCATATGCCTAAAGACGGCGATAAGTCAGATTGACGGTCATTGCCCGATATTATTAAATAAAACGCTTGACAAAGCCCGTCTTTTATTATAAGATAATATTCGCAATCTACGGATTGCGCAACATATATATAGATATGCCCTTATAGCTCAGTCGGTAGAGCATGCGGCTGTTAACCGCAGTGTCATAGGTTCGAGTCCTATTGAGGGCGCCAAAGTCGGCAGATTCGTATTCGGATTTGCCGATTTTTTTTGCGATAATCGCGCATTTGTTTAGCAATATTATTTTATTATAATAACATTATATATGTCATTACCTTCGGTTGCGACATTACTATATCCGAGCAGTCGTTATGGCAGCTTGCTTGATAATAAAGAGCAAGGAAGCAACTTGATACATAAGCTACTTTTGGAAAATAGATTGAAGATTAAAGAGATTTAATATAAATTATAATACGCGATTCAGCTTAGTAATTGGATAGTCGGACTATGTAGCTGCGATTTTTCTTATTACGGCTTATAGGAGCACTTGTATCGGCAGATATTGTCTGTCTTTATTTTTTCTGTTATAATAATTATATTACATATTATTAATAGGAGCGGTATGAGAGAGTTCGACAAGATGATAGCGGGCAAACTGTACGATCCGTCGGATAGCGAGCTGATGGCTATGCGCATGAGAGCGCGCAGGCTTGCGGCGGCGTACAATTCTACAGACTGCGAGGACGAGGGCGGCAGGAGAAAAATTCTTTCCGAGCTTTTCGGCGCAGGCGGCGAGAGCGCGGCGGTGGAGCCGCCTATCAATTTCGATTACGGCTGCAATACCAAGGTTGGCAAGAATTTTTTTGCCAACTTCAATACGGTTATTTTAGACGTTGCTCCCGTAACTATAGGGGACAACGTTATGTTCGGTCCCAACGTTACGATAGCTACGCCCGTTCACCCATTGCTTGCCGAGCAGCGCAGGGTGCGCTTGAGACAGGACGGGACGCCTTATGACTATGAGTACGCAAAGCCCATCGTCATCGAGGACGACGTATGGCTGGCAAGCGGCGTAACCGTAACGGGCGGAGTTACGATAGGAGCAGGCTCGGTGATAGGCGCTGGCAGCGTCGTTACTCGAGACATACCCGCAGGCGTAATAGCGGCGGGAGTGCCGTGCAGAGTTATCCGTCTACTGACGCCCGAGGACGCGCTTGACGACTTTTCCGAATAGGGAAAATTATAATGCTGAGTAATACGGGCGTTGCAGCTGCAAGTTTCAGACTTAAAACTTGTAAAAAACTGTCAATTATGACATTTCGGTTGCAAAGGTCGATTTTATTTAGTATAATCTATTATAGTTAACGAAGAGAGGAGGATCTCTTTATGATGAACGCTATTTTCGCAATGGGGAGCGTAATGCCGTTCAGGTCTTTGATATCGGCGTTCTCTTTGCCTAGCCTTGAGCTGGGCGTATTCGGTCTCAGCGTATTGTCTACGGCTCTTGCCGCCATACTGCTGATGATGTTGATTTATACGATAATCAGACTTAGGAATTATCGCGAAGAGGACGAGGAATTGGTTGCCGAGCTTGCCGACGCGGCAGCAGGCGATCCCGAAATAGAGGATGAACTTCCGCCCGAGGAAGAGATGGGGCAGGATCTGCTTCAAGATACCGCTGCTACGCTCGAGCCCGAGCAGGAGACTGAAGACGTCGAGGAGCCTGTCGATCAGGACGATTCGCAACAGCCTTCGCCCAACTATTACGTTCTGCCTACAGACGATGAGGAAGAGCAATCCGACGAGGTTCAGCCTGTAAGCGAAGAGGAGATACCCATCGAGGAAGACGAGGTCGCGCCTCTTGCCGATACCGTAGAGGAAGAGCCCGTTGTCGATGAGGAGCAGAGCGATAGCTCGCCTTATGATTGGAATGCGTACGCAGCTGCCGTTGCAGCCGATCTTGTGGACGTGGAGTATCACGAGCCTATCGACGATATCGATACACAGTACCGCGAGCCTGTCGACGACAACGTAGTCGAGTATACCGTACCCGAAGACGTCAATGACGAGGAACCCGTAGTTGAGGAGCCCGAGCCCGTTGTGGCAGAGGAAGAAGAGGAAGAGATCGAAGAGCCTATCGTACTCAAGAGAGTGCCCAAGCCCGAGAAGAGGGAGAGCGAGCCTAAGGAGCGTAAGCCGTTTATCATGCCGCTTCCTCCTATGGACGGACAAGAATATGAGTTGCGCTTTGACCGTAGCTTTACCGCTAAGCTCATACAGGCGGACGACATTGCCAAGGCTTATTATTCTGAGCTCAAGAACGAGCTGTACACTTACGAGAAGGTGCACGGCCGCATGAGTTGGAGCCGCGAGACTTTCAGATGCCACCGCGATTGCGTAGCGCGTCTGGGCGTCAGGGGCAAGACGGTATGTCTGTATCTGCCGCTTAACGCAGCCGATTTCGAAGATACCAAGTATAAGGTAGAGGACGTGTCCGATGTTGCGGCCAATGAGGAAGCAACTTGCATGTACCGCATTAAGAATAACCGTAGATTGAACTATGCCAAGGAGCTTATCGCTATGGTAATGAAGCCTACAGGTTGTGTCAAGGGCGTGCAGGAACACGTGGATTATTCCTATCTGCCTTATGAGACGGACGAGCAGCTTATGCAGCGCGGCTTGGTCAAGGCACATTACGTCAAGAAGCGTAATTATAACAAGTAAGTATTGGGAGTACTTATATATAGGAGCGACGCGGATTAATTCCGCGTCGTTCTTTTATAACCATATTGCGGTTTGGGCTCGGCGACAGATACTACAATTTCGCCTGCCCGAGGAGATTGCGAGCAGTCAATCCCAATAACAAATAATCACGTCTTAAGCAATCTGCCTTTGTCCATGTCCTCTTAATAAGATTGCTCTCAATCCGATATATCTTCTCTCCTAAATTCTGCTTTTTATCTAATATATCTTCGCTCTCCCAAACGCCGCTTTAATCTAATATATTCGCGCTCCTAAACGCCGCTTTTAATGAGTTAATAATATATTATGACATGCCATTTATTGTTTGAGTTACGGTGTAAAATATGAGCGAGAGGGGGATAGGTGTGCTTTCTTGCACCTTTTTGCTTACTTCGCAGTTGGTATTTACTTACTGACATCAACCTCGATTGATATATATTTTTGCGGCTTTATTTCCCTATAGCTCCCTAATCCGCCGCTTGACGTGTAACAGGCGCTACAATGAGCAGTCCTATAGTTTATAGAAAACTACGCGTAAGATAAGCGGAAGTTTATAAGCTCTATTATCTTTGCGCTTATTCACCGTAAAAAGCGGTAGCGCCATAAGCGCACTTCCGATAGGAAGAAAAAAATTTTTATAAGTTACACTTTACAGCGACAGCAAGTTCTATCAACAGCAAGTTCTAACGACGGCAAAACGCTCTTGAACAAACTGTTCAACAGTGTATCTATATGGGGGTAGTTCTTTTTTGCTGATATTTCTTCCATAACGCCGCAGGCGGTTGTATAATTTAAGTATAGCGCTAATTGAATATTTTTCTGGTATTCCTTTATAACAGGGCTATTTCAGCCGACTCGTCTGCATTACAGTTAATAGAGAAGGCGTATCGTAAGACCGCGCATTTATTCTTTTACGTTCTCCCACGTTTTATTGCGTACGCACATTGCTTGAAATTTAATTGGATTGCGGCTTGTACTGCTTGGTTTGTGTTTATCTTAAGAAAAGCGGGCGAAGTTGTAGTATATTCTTCTGCCAACAAGATTATAAGTATGCGGCAGACCTGCTAACGTGCATCCAAGGATTTATTATACAGATAGGCGATTAACCTAATCTGCAAGCAGAGCGCGGCGTAATTATCTTTGCAGCATTGATTAATAAGCGGCATAGTAAATGGCAACATGCCAAGAAAGTCATTGGCAACGTCTGTAAATGAAATACAATTATCCATTATTACGTATATCAGACGTAAGATATATGTCGAATAATAATTATTTTTGTACAATTTTCAATTTTTTACAAAATAGCACCCGTTTTGATTTTGAATTATGCTACAATTGTCGTATAATTATCATACAGGCGGAGTGATTTATGCTATCGTCATTAAATGGCACCCATATCAACGGTAAAAAGTATCTGAGCGCGGCAATGTCGCACTACTGCGCTTTTGCGCTTTTGATTGCGGCAGGCGCCGCTAAGCGAACACATATAGGGTATAAATGCGGAGATGACGAAATAGACGCCGTTGCGGAGCGTATGAGGGAGCGCGCAAGACAATACGCTTTGAGGCGCAAGAAACTACGTGAAGGAAAGCTTATATAATCCTTAGGGGATAATAAGGAATATACATCGGAGGATAAAGGGCGAAACTCGCCTGTAATCACCTCAATGAAAAACTATTTGCAAAGGCTCATTAAGGTCGTATCTTTAATTAGAGATGCGGAATATTTTGTTATCGCTTTAGGTACGGGAGTATCGTACGAGACAGGCGCGCGAATCTATGGAGACAAGCTGTACAGCGTGATGGGAGACTTGACTGACGATAGCTTGTTTATGGATATGTACGACGGATTCCGCTTGCCCTATTCGCAGGAGAGGAGATGGGCTTTTATGTCGCGATTTGCATACTCCAATATATTCGAGGAGCGACCGTTATCGATTTTTTCTCATCTGCTCGACCTCATTGGAGACAGACCGTATTTTGCAGTGTCGTCGGGCGTGGACGACCTTGCCAAGCGCGCAGGTTTTTCTTTTGCCAACATGTTCTCTTGCAGAGGCAGAGCCGACAGATTGCAATGCTCTCGCGGTTGCCACGACATTACTTATCCCTTTGACAGGCTGTGTAAACTCATGTGCGAGGGCGGTAGAGTCAAGAGCGTGCCGCCGTCGTTGATACCCGTATGTCCCGTGTGCGGCGGAGAGATGACGCTTAACGTGGATATTTACAACGATAATTTTGTAGAAAGCAATGAGTATAAAGACGAGTACGACAGATATTATTCATTTATCCGCAGGGCTAAAAAGCATAAGCTATTGTTTATAGAATTGGGCGAGAGAGCACAGCCCGAATACGGTAAGTTCAATACCCGATATGTGGCAGAGCATATTACTCACCGCCTTCCCAACGCGCGTATAATACGCGTCAATAAATATGAGTCGCATGGCAGACCTTGCAATTATAATAAGACTGTATCCTTTGACGAAAGCATCGTTAAAGTGGTAGAGGATATCATTATTAAATGCAAAGAGAGCAGATAACTCATCATTAGCAACTGTATGATGTGGATTCCCTATTTTGTCTATCCGCTACGTATGGCAAGCAGATTCGGAAATTGCACGGTTGATATGATATATCTTATCTTCGTGGCGGCAAGATGACTAAAGATAATCATATAATATTGTTTGTAGACACTTGTAACGCAGTCGACTTGCGTTGCTTAGCTTTATAAAAAGAATTGCGCTTTACGGCATGAAAAATACGTCCGCTAATGCGGATATTCTTACGGTTGTATTGCTTTTAGTCGATAATTAACTTCTTCTCCAAGGCGAAGTGCTTTACGCCTAAGGCAGGTGATATTTTCATAAGCGGTAGCTGCGTTAACGATAATTGTCATTGCGCTACTTGATATAAAAACATCTTGAAGTTATTCCCGCATGTGCGGAGTGATTTTTCTGCTATCGCAGTAGCGAAAGATATCTAATATCTCACGCCGATTTAATTAAAGCTATCTTAAGCCTAAGGCGTAAATATTATGCTATATAGGCAGTCGTGCGCAGTAACTTGACCTATATGCAATCGCCTTTTTAACCTAAGTTATGCCAATTGGGCAGATGCGGCAGGCTCAAGTCATAAGGCGGTAATATCTAATTGCCTAAGCCTCGGAAAAGAAGCTACACTTACAGTATATACCCGCAATCGCCGATTTCAAAGAGTTACTGACAAATTTTTTTATAGCAGATATTAATCAAGCGTTATTTAATTAGCATTCTGCTAATTAACAATAATTTTTTTAGAGATAAATATTTTTGAAAAGCCGTAAATTTTACAGCGTGTGTAACAACAAATTCAATCCGTCAGTCCCAATAAATAATCCGCGCTCACGTTCAATTCCTTGCAGATAGAGGACAGTACGTCTAAAGAAGGCTCTCTTTTCCCCGTGCAATAATTATTCACCACGCTTTGCGACATAAATATGCGTTGTGCAAGCGCATTTTGCGATAAATTATTTTCTAACAATATTTCGTTTAAGCGTTCTTTGAACTTGTTCATATAGTTAATTATACGGCTTTTAGCGGTAATTATCTTGACATACGGCTATTAGCCGTATATAATACATATGGCTAATAGCCGTAAGATTTATTTTGGGAGCTAATCATATGAACGAAAAACTTAATATTAGTTTAATAAAAAACCATATTAATTCTAATGGTCTAAGTATAGTAGAATTTTGTAAGCTATGCAGAATAAGTACGTCTACTTTTTATAGAATAATGCAGGGTAAAGATTTCAATACAATGTCAATCTTCAAAATAGCAAAAGAGATGAATATTCAAGTGTTTCTATTGTTTCTATAAATGCGGCAGATAATTGTGTCTGACTATAATACGAATATCTTATAGCGCAGAGTTAAAGGTAAGCGTGGTTACACTGCGTGTAATAGTGATATTTCGTTTATGCGAAGTTAAGGAAGCAATATTTTGCGTTTGCAAAATAACGCTTAAATATAAATAGGTATCCGCAACTCTGCAATAGCAGAATATCACTTTTGCGATAGCAAAAATATCACGTTGCTTTAGCAACATATCACTCGCCGTGAGGCGAATATCACTTACAATGCTCCGCAGGAGCAGCGCGCAAAAACCACGCTTTTTGCAAGCTGTACCTTGAAAAATACGAGCGGTGCGAGCGAAAAAATATTATAATTAATAATCCTATGAGAGTACGACCGATACGAAAGTAAGACGATACATTTTATCGTCGCTTTTGTATCGCGACTGGTCGTATACTGGGAGGGAGGGCGTCCGTAAGGCTGCCTTTAGAAGATATCGCTTTAGATATCTTCGCGCAGTATCAGGATGCGCCGACCGACCTGAAAGTGTGAATTTTATGCGCAATAATTAATTATGACTAAATGTTAGTTAAGCGCATAAAAGAGAGAAAACCGCACTTATAATGTGCGGTTGTCTCTTAAAGTAACCGCCAACACTTGACGAACTCTTAATTTAGGTTATAAACAATATTTGTTAGTCAAGTGTTGCGTTTGGCGGTTATTATTATTTGACATTTTTCTCCCCATATTATATTATTAATTCATACTTGAAGTAAGGAGTTTTTAGGGTATGAAGCAAGACATGATTGTTATCATAGACCTCGGTAGCGAAGAGAATTCTGCCGTGGCAAGAGAAATAAGAGCAATGGGCGTTTACAGCGAGATATATCCTCACGATATCACTGCAAAGAGCCTTGCCGATATGCCTAACGTCAAGGGCATAGTGCTCAACTGCGGCCCCAATAACATCGTAGACGGCAAGGAAATAAGCGTGAGCGATAGCGTGCTGTCATGCGGAATACCCACCACTACAATTAAGGACGGCAGCGCGCATGATACGCTTAAGTCTTTCATTTTCGATACATGCAAATGCGAAGCTAATTGGAATATGAACAACTTTATCGACGATCAGGTAGAGTTGCTTCGTAAGCAGATTGGCGATAAGAAGGTGTTGCTTGCTCTCTCCGGCGGCGTAGACAGCTCCGTTGTTGCGGCATTGCTCATACGCGCTATCGGCAAGCAGCTTGTGTGCGTGCACGTCAATCACGGTCTGTTGCGTAAAGGCGAGCCCGAGCAGGTGGTCAAGGTATTCAGAGAAGAGCTGGGCGCTACGCTCATCTATTCCGACAGCGTAGACAGATTTTTGGACAAGCTCGCAGGAGTTGCAGATCCCGAGAAGAAGCGTAAGATTATCGGCGCGGAGTTTATAAGAGTATTCGAGGAAGAGGCGCGTAAGCTCGACGGTATCGACTTCTTGGCACAGGGCACAATTTATCCCGATATCGTGGAGAGCGGCACTAAGACCAATAAGATTGTCAAGTCTCACCACAATGTAGGCGGCTTGCCCGATGACCTTAAGTTTGAGCTTGTAGAGCCTCTTAAATATCTGTTCAAGGACGAAGTACGCGCTTGCGGTAAGGCTTTGGGCTTGCCCGACGATATGGTATACCGTCAGCCGTTCCCCGGTCCCGGTTTGGGCGTAAGATGCTTGGGTGCAATTACGCGCGACAGACTCGAGGCTGTGCGCGAGTCCGATGCTATATTGAGAGAAGAATTTGCCCGCGCTGGATTGCAAGGTAAGGTATGGCAGTATTTTACGCTTATCCCCGAAGTCAAGTCGGTGGGCGTAAAAGATAACGCGCGTTCGTTCGAGTGGCCTGTCATTATCCGCGCCGTAAATACCGTGGACGCTATGACGGCTACTATCGAGCATATCGATTGGGCGCTGCTGGATAAGATTACTTCCCGTATCATAAAAGAGGTTAAGGGCGTCAACAGGGTGTGCTACGACCTCACGCCTAAGCCTACGGGGACGATAGAGTGGGAATAAGATTATAACGAGGGGCACCACTTAAACGCAGACAAAAGCACGGATATTCCGTGCTTTTTTGCTACGTGTTTCCCCTCGTTAGCTCCCCTCCGCAAACGCTTTCGCGTTTTCAAGGTATCGCTTGCAAAAAGCGTGGTTTTTGCGCGCTTAAAGATAACCGCCAAGCGCAATACTTGGCAGGCAAATCACTATAATTATAGTAAATTATTCAACTGCCGCGTATTGGCGGTTACTGGGAGGGGACACCATCCATTATAAGGACGGTTTCCCCTCTTTTTACGCGCAATGTAGGTTATAGCATAGGGCAAGGAGTAGCGCGTAAAAATTCACCCCTTCCGATATAAAAATACTTCGCTCGCACCGCTCGTATTTTTCAAGGTACAGCGCACGAAAAGCGTCGTTTTCGCTCGCTGTTCCTGCGGAGCGTAATGAGTGATATTTCACTATGTGAAGTGATATGTTGCTAAAGCAACGTGATATTTTTGCTGTCGCAAAAGTGATATTCTGCTAGCGCAGAGTTGCGGATACCTATTTATATTTAAGCGATAGTTTGCGCTTGCAAAATATTGCTTCCTTAACTTCGCGTAAGCGAAATATCACAACGCGTAAGCGTTATATCACTCGCCGTATGGCGAATATCACTTGCCTTTAGGCAAATATAACTATTACAAAAAGTGTAATCACGCTCGATGTATGGCGAATATCACTTCACATAATACTCCGTAGGATAGCGAGCGAAAACCACGCTTTTCGTGAGCGACACCTTGAAAACGCGAAAGCGTTTTACGGGAGGGGAGCTAACGAGGGGAACCATGTAGCAAATATGCGCAAAGGCTTGCCTACGCGCATATGCCAGCGTTTAATTGGTTCCCCTCGTTCTTAAAAGTGAAATGTAAAATATAGATAAAGGCTTATTATTTGTATTGACAATGTCAAAAATAGTGATATAATAACATTAAGGTCAAAGGTCAAAGAAGGTCAAACTTATTGAAGACCGAATATAATGACTATAGACTATGTGATATCGCAGCTTAAGGCGCGGATTTAAGAAAGGAGGTAATAATGGCTAATATATCCGAAGAGATAGAGCAGTTCATACTCTCGGTGCTCGGAGATAGCGACGAGGTAACGCTGTCTCGCTCTCAGCTTGCCGATTACTTCAGCGTTGCGCCCAGTCAGATTAACTATGTGCTTCGTACGCGCTTTAACGTGTGCAGGGGATATATTACAGGCTCCAAGCGCGGCGGAGGCGGCAACATAAGCATAGTGCGCATAGCCGTCGACGACGAGCTGATACCGTCCATATTGCGCGATTTAGACGGAAGTAAGGGGCTGAGTTATAACAGGGCGTGCGATATCGCCGACAGGCTGCTGAGAGACAATGCTCTTACTCAGCGCGAGTGCAGCATAATCAAGGCTGCCGTGAGCGATAAGGCGCTTAGCGCAAGTGATAATTCGGCTCAGTTGCGCCGTAATATATATGGTGAAATTCTTACGGAGTTAATGAGGAGGTAAACGGTGAAGGATATCAACGGCAACGAAATCGAAGTATGTCAGGTGTGCGGACAGCAACGCGCAACCATCAGCGTAAAGACCAACGTCAACGGAGTAGTTACGGAAAAGCACCTGTGTAAAAACTGCGCGGGCAAGCTAAACGAAGGCAAGTTGATAAGCGATCTGTTGAACGGCGCCAATATTATGTCCGCGCTGTTCAACGGCAGCGCGACTCCCTATCGCAGCACTCCGCGAGTATGTCCCAAGTGCGGCACTACGGAAAGAGAGGTGCGTAAGAATTTCCGCCTCGGGTGCAGCGCGTGCTACGACGCTTTTAAGGATATAATAGACGCCGCTTTTGAGCAGATGGGCGGCAGACCGTATAAGGGCAGGACGCCGCGCGACGTGAGCGTAGCGCAGTCCGAGCCCGTCAAGACGGAAGCGCCTAAGCCCAAGATAAAGCCCGTAGACGAGGTAACCGCGCTTAAAAGCAGGATATCGGAAGCCGCCGCGGCTCAAAATTATGCGGAAGCGGCGCGCTTGCAAGAGCAGCTGAAAAAGCTGACGGGAAATATATAGGAGGCGCATATGGATTACGGCAGTTCAAGCAGCGACGTAGTGGTATCCAGCAGAGTAAGGCTGGCAAGGAATATCAACGGATTGCCATTCCCCGATAAGCTGTCGGGCGAAGAGGAAATATACTCCGTGCTCATGCTCGGCGTGGAGCAGGCGATGTCGGAGATTACGCCATGCGACTTCTATAAGATGCACGAAATCAATCCTCTGTATGCGCAGTCGTTGGTCGAAAGCCACCTTATCAGCAAGGACCTGCTCGGCAGACCTTACGCCGCGGTGGATATCGCTAAAAAGGGCGATATATCCGTGATGATTAACGAAGAGGACCATATCAGGGCGCAATGTATAATGCCCGCGCTCGACCTCGATACCGCTTACGAAAAGATAGTTGCGGCAGATAAAGCCATGGCAAAACGCCTTGACTACGCCTTCGATACAAAGTACGGCTATCTGACCGCCTGTCCCACAAATATGGGCGCGGGGATGAGGGCGTCATTTATGGCGTTTTTGCCTGCGCTCGTGCTTACCGATTCTATCAATTCCGTGCTCAGCGCGCTGCAACAGCTGGGCGTAACGGCTCGCGGAGTGTACGGAGAGGGGAGCGGCGCGCAGGGATTTATGTATCAGTTGTCCAATCAGGCGATGATAGGGGCGAGCGAGGAAGAGATACTCTCCCGCATGAAGATTATCGCAGACAAGGTAATACGCAACGAGCGTATCGCAAGAGGCAACCTCGTCAAGGCGGCGGGCGTAGACTTGCAGGATAAGATAATGCGCTCCTACGGCATACTGCGCCATGCTATGAAGCTGTCGTCGCAGGAGTTTATGGAGCTGCTCGGCTACGTAAAGCTGGGAGTCATACTCGACTATATAGATATTAAACTCGAAGATATCGAAAAGCTGATTACCATATCGCAGCCTGCGATGCTGTGCAAGCGCGAGGGCAAGAAACTCAGCGCGCAGGAGCGCGACATCGCTCGCGCAAAACTTGTGAGAAGTCAGCTGACTAAGTAGGAGGATAAATAAGATGTTATACAGATTGAGCAAAGAATGCGAAGAAGTCATGAACCTTGCCACCAAGTACGCTGCCGGCAGTCCCGACAGAGTAATAGGCACAGAATATCTGCTTGCGGCAATGCTCGGTAAGCCCGATAGCAATGCGGGTAAGTTCCTTGCTACTTTCGGACTTGACGAGAGCAACGTGTCCGATATCATCAATGTATCCGATAGCTCGGGTACGGACGTGGAGATGACCGAGCGCACGCGCAGGGTATTGCATACGGCTATCAAGATGTGTATGCAGATGGGCGCGCCTGCGGTAACGTCGGATAAGATGCTGTACGCGATACTCACCATGAGCGACAGCTATGCCGTGGGTAAACTCAATGAGCTGGGCTGCGACGTCGAGGCAATGCTGGACGCCCTCAAGAAGACGTTCGCCGAAGAATATAAGGCTTATAAGGCAAAAGGCTCGGAAGAGTCGGATAGCGGCTACCAGGGCAAATTCGGCGCGTCGCAAAGCTACGGCGGTAAGAGCGATAAGTCGTTGGAGGCGTTGGATAAGCTGGGCGTAGACCTCACGAAAAAGGCAAGAGAGGGCAAGCTCGATCCCGTGATAGGAAGAAGCAACGAGATAGACCGCATTATACAGATACTCTCGCGCAGGACTAAGAATAATCCCGTGCTCATAGGCGAGCCCGGGGTGGGCAAGAGCGCAATAGTAGAGGGCTTAGCGCAGGCTATCGTAAAAGGCGAAGTCCCCGAGATGCTCAAGGATAAAAAAATCTTTTCCATGGATATGGCAAGCGTGGTCGCAGGCTCGAAATATAGGGGCGAGTTTGAGGAGAAATTGCAAAACGCTCTTAAGGTAATCAAGGACAGCGGCAATATTATCCTATTCATAGACGAGATACACACTATCGTGGGTACGGGCAGCTCCAACGAGAACGCGATGGACGCCGCAAATATCTTAAAGCCGCTGCTTGCAAGAGGAGAAATGCAGACCATAGGCGCAACCACTATTGAGGAGTACCGCAAGTATATTGAAAAGGACGCCGCGCTCGAGCGCAGATTCCAGCCTATAATCGTAGAGCCGCCTTCGGTAGAGGAGACGATCACTATACTCAAAGGACTGCGCGATAAGTACGAAAAGCACCATCAGGTAACTATCACCGACGAGGCAATTACCGCCGCCGCGGTGATGTCGGACAGATATATATCGGACAGATTTTTGCCCGATAAGGCGATAGACCTCATAGACGAGGCAGCGTCTAAGAAGCGTATATCTAACTTCGTCCTGCCGCCGGAAATCAAGGCGCTCGAAGAGCGAGCCGTCAAGCTCAAGATGGATATAGCCGCTCACTCCAAGAGAGAGGAGTACGGCGTATGCGCCAGCCTGCAAGACGAGCTCAAGGATGTGGAAGCGCAGATGCTCGAGGAGCGGACAAAGTGGGCTACTACTAAGAAAGATACCGATATGTCTATAGGCGAGCAGGAGATAGCGCAGGTAATATCGCAGTCCACTTCGATACCCGTAGCAAAACTTACCGAGAGCGAGGCGGATAGGCTCATGCACCTCGAGCAAGAGCTGAAAAAGCGCGTCGTCGGTCAGGACGAGGCGGTCATAGCGGTGAGCAAGGCGGTAAGGCGCGCGAGGGCGGGCATCAAAGATCCCAATAGACCGATAGGCTCGTTTATATTCCTCGGACCTACGGGCGTGGGTAAGACGGAACTTACAAAGGCTCTTGCCGAGGCGATGTTCGGTGATGAAAATCTTATGATACGCGTGGATATGTCCGAGTATATGGAGAAGTTTAACGTATCCAAGCTCATAGGCTCGGCGCCCGGGTACGTGGGCTTCGACGAGGGCGGTCAGCTGACAGAAAAGGTAAGGCGCAAGCCTTATTCGGTGGTGCTGTTCGACGAGATAGAGAAGGCTCATCCCGACGTATTCAACATACTCTTGCAGATACTCGAGGACGGCAGACTTACCGACTCTCACGGCAGGACAGTATCGTTCAAAAATACCGTTGTCATCATGACGTCGAATATCGGCGCGGGCGAGATTAAGAATGCTCCCCGTCTCGGCTTCGGCTCCAGCGAAAGAGATTACGACGATATGAGGGATAGACAGATGGAGGCGCTCAAGCGCACCATGAAGCCCGAGTTCATCAACCGTATAGACGATATCATCATATTCAGACGTCTGGAAAAGGAGGATATGACGGAGATTGCCGCCAATATGCTCGCAAGGCTTAAGAGCAGGCTTGCAGAGCAGAATATCGACGTGGAGTTTGATACGGCGGCGGGCGATTACGTCATCTCTAAGGGCTACGACAGCGAGTACGGCGCAAGACCGCTGAGAAGGGCGGTACAGAAATACGTCGAGGATATCTTATCCGAAAAGATACTGACAGCGCAGATTAAAGAAGGCGACAGCATATTGGTATCTTCGGACGGAGAGTTACTGACTTTTACAAAGAAATAAATATAATTGCAGGGCAGTGCGGCGCGATATTCCTATAGGGATACACGCCGCATTTTTTTTTGCAATCGCTCAAGTGCGAGCAAGGGACGCTTCGGTAGATTTTTTTGTAAAATTATCGGATACCCTCTTTAATAACCTTTTTGCATATGGTATAATTAAGACGATAAGAAAATGTAGCACGGCTGTACAAGTCGCTACGATAAGGAGGATTGCTTATGAGGTTGGAGATTATTTCGAGAAACTATAAGGTATCGGATCATCTCAAGGAAATTATCGAGAAGAAAGTCGATAAGTTCTCGCGCTATTTTGAGGACGACGCTGTAATAAAGATAGCGCTTAAGCAGATTGGTAAAGACAAATACGGCATGGAAGTAACGGTCTTTTTCGCAGGCAACAATATCGTGCGCAGCGAGGTCGTTTCCGACAACATGTACAACAATATAGATATCGCTTTGCCTAAGATAGAGGGACAGATACGCAAGTATCGCACCAAGCTGGGCAAGCGTATCAAGCAGATCGCGCTCGAGGGCGAGGAAGTCAAGGCGGCGGAGAGCGCATCTCCTGCGAGGAAAAAGACTATCAGTCTGCAAAAGTGCAGCGTAGAGGACGCAATCGCGCAGATGGAGCTGGTGGACCATACTTTCTTTATCTTCTTGAGCGAGGAGAACGGCATGGTCAACGTGGTATATCGCAGAGAGGACGGCGGATACGGTCTGATAGACTTAGTGTACTGAGTAGCCGCTGCGGCAGCAGTATATCGCGTCATAGCGATATAGCAATACGACATTACGTTAAATAATCGCGGCGGGCATTGCCCGCCGCGTATCATATAAAAATAGATATCGACTGAATTTAGTCGGATTACTTAGCAGAGTGGTTTAAGTTGAGTTATACGATAAGATTTACATAAATTTTACAGTCAAGATGGCGTTATTTTAATACGCTTTTGCTTGCGTTGTAATATAATACGATATTGAAAATTATGAGAAATACACTTTAAGAGCGCGTGTTATGACGAGAGACTTGACGGTCGGTAAACCGTTGAAAACTATAGTGTTATTTACTCTACCGATATTTATCGGCAACGTATTTCAGCAACTCTACAGCATGATTGACGCAATCATCGTCGGTCATACCATATCCAACGACGCGCTTGCGGGCGTGGGCGCGACGGGCGCGATATCCTTCCTTGTGATAGGGTTCGTGCAAGGGCTTACGGCGGGCTTTGCGGTCAAGACCAGTCAGCTATTCGGAGCAAAAGACGAGGAGGGCGTAAGGCGCAGTATCGCATCGTCGCTATTGCTGTGCGCCGTCCTGTCGGTGGTCCTTACTACCGTGGCGGTGCTCACTACAATGCCGCTGCTCAAGATAATGAATACTCACGCCGATATTATCGGGTACTCCTATGACTATATCGTTACCGTGTATTGGGGACTTACGGCTACGGTGTTCTACAATATGGCGTCGTCCGTCATGCGCGCTATCGGAGACAGCCGTACTCCGCTTATCTTCCTCATTGCGGCGGCGGTGCTCAATGTGGGATTCGACTTCTTGTTTATAGTGGCATTCAAGATGGGCGTTGCGGGCGCTGGTTGGGCGACTACGCTGTCGCAGGCTATTTCGGCAATCGGTTGCTTTATATATCTCTTTGTAAGGTTCAAGAAGTGTCGCATTAAGGCGGCTCACTTCAAAAATCCCGTTAAGTTCTACTGGAAGCACCTTGCTATCGGTCTGCCCATGGCGTTGCAATACTCCATTACCGCGGTGGGCGTAATGGTGCAGCAGACTGCGCTCAACGGACTGGGCAAGAGCGCGGTTACCGCATATACGGCGGCATCTAAGATTGATAACCTCGCGGCGCAGAGCCTGTACGCGCTCGGCAGCGCGGTGGCTACCTATTGCGGACAGAATTACGGCGCGGGCAGGATAGACCGCATACGCAGCGGCGTAAGGGTGAGTATGCTTGCAGGAGTGGTGTGTTCGCTTATCGGGCTTGCCTTTGTTACACTGCCGTCAACGCCGCTTACCAAGCTATTCATATCGGACATCACGGACGAGTTGCTTTCTCTTTCCAAGCAGTTTTTGCTATATCAAGGCGCATTTTACGTCGCGCTGGCGGCGATATTTGTCTACCGTAACGCCTTGCAGGGTATAGGCAGGAGCACGCTGGTTGTATTTGCGGGAGTAACGGAGCTGGTGATGAGGATAATCGCGTCGGTAGTATTGGTGTCGAGCTTCGGATATTTGGGCATATGTCTGTCCAATCCCGCGGCTTGGGTGGGCGCGGACGTGTTCTTGCTTGCGACGTACTATATCATTATCAATAGGCTTAAGAAAAAGTTTGATAAGCATAACGAGACTTTGAGCCGCGACGCTGCCGCTATAGCATGTCAGAGCGAAGGCATTTCCGATACATCAGAGCGAGATATTGAGAACGCTCAATCCACGGCGGAAAAAGAGGAGAGAAGGTCGGCGTAAAGGACGTCGGCTTTTTTCTTGGCAAGGTATGTTATACGCTTAATCGTAAAAAGCATATTAAGGCGCTTGCATGGGCGTTTTAATAAGGCATTTATTTTGCAAGTTGGCAAAATGCGCTGCGGCGATAGCTCAATATAAGCTCGCTTATTAAAGACGTATATATTTTCCTATAACAAGCAACTCAAGATTGATTGTCGAAATTAAAGATAACGGATATATCATTCTATCAAAAATAAGTCATAATCGCTTGTCAAGATTAAGATAGCCGATGAAATCATCGGATATTTTGTAGCGAGATATTAACAATTATAGTCAGATAGATTTACTGCTTTGTCTGGAGCTTACGGCTCTACCGATAGCGGCGTACAGAGACAGCGCGCTATCGGAGGTGTCGCAAGAGAAGTGCCATGCCATTACTCCGCCCGCGCCGACATCGAGGGCATAGCACGTCTTGTCGTATACGGTCTGTCTGCCGTTGTAGTAGCATAGCGCGTCATAGGTGTTGCCGCCGGAAGTTATGCGATTGTACAGCGAGTCGCCCCACTCTCCCAGCCTTTGCGCTGCGCTTGCGTAATCGCCTGCGTATGCCGACTTATCTACCGCGCGGCAGTAGAAGGGTATGCCTAAGTCGGCTATGGATATATCCAGCCCATTTTTGTCCAAGTCATGCAACGCCTTGGCGCACATTGCGTAAAATGCCGAGTGATTGCCGCGGCTGTCAAAGCCGTCGTAAGTCATCAGCTCCACGCGGCTGAGCGTGTTGAGCACGGATATCTCGAAGCCGTCCGCACCGCCTATATTCCATAGACTGAATGCCGCGCTCAGCTCTTTATCTTGAGGCAGAGCCTGCCTGAGACGAGTGAGGAAAGCGGCGTATATTGCGTTTTCCTCCCTATTGCGCGGATATTCGTAATCAAATGATATTCCGTCCAGTCCGTATTTATCGATAAGCTCGAGGCACTGAGCAATTAAAGTGTCTCCATGAGCGTCCATTGCCGCCGAGTGCCGCGCCTGCATGTCGAGATTATCGCGCGTAATATCCTTATTGCCGAGCAGTGTGCACACTATGCTTGCGTCGATATTGTACTTACGGATATTGCTTATCGCAACCTTGAGCGCAGTCTCGCCCTTTACGCTGTCTCCGCCTATGAGATAATCTTGCAAGTGCAATATCCCGTCCGAGTCAAAGTAAACTCCGCCGAAGAGGTTGAAATGCGTGCTTACAGACAGCATGTCGCTATCTTCCAATGTGAGCTTATACGCTCTGTCCGTCATGATGTAAGACGTTACCCTAAAGGACGGCGTATAGCTGTCGCATATGTGATATGCCTCAATGTCTTTTATCTTCCAGCCGCCGCTGCTGTCGTTGACTGTTATGACGACGGAGTCGGTGGTAACGTCGGGGAAAGAGCAGTACTTATATCTGCCTATCGCCTCGCCGCTATAGAAGACGTTGCCGTGCGCGCTAAGCTCGTATCGGCGTATTGCGTCGCCGCGCTCTTTGAGGACAAGGCAGTTGAACGTCTTTACGCCGTCTAAGGTCAGTGTAATGCTGTCGCCGCTGTTTCCGCCCTTTGCGTCTAAGTCATAGCCGCGGGCAAGGTCGGGATAATTATCCGCTATCGCGTCGGGAGTGGACGACATCTCGCAACCTATAAAGGTAAATGCGCATATTACGGTAAATAAGCCGAGCATGGCTATTGAGCAAATTCTCTTCATCTTCCTTATGATATTATGCCGCAAGGCAAGCAATATATAATAATTAGATGTAGCGCGCCTTGGCGATACGTTTAGTATTGCGGCGTATGGATATAATGTCTTACGGGCAATCGGTCGGAGTTGATCGGTTGCGTTAGGGCGGTTTGCTTGAGCGGATTGCCTGTAAGGAGTATGTCGATATGCAGATTGCGATTATTACCGGCGCGTCCTCGGGACTGGGCGCGGAGATAGCCAAGGCGATTGCCAGAAGGTATGATGATATGCAGCTGTGGCTGATAGGACGCTCGCTCGAGGGGCTGTCCGTTACTGCCGAGGCGATAGGTCAGGAGCGGTGCAGGAGCGTACAGCTTGACTTGACGGATGCGGATAACTTTACCGTGATTGATGAGATGCTCGCCCTCGACGGCAATAAGGTAGGTCTGCTGGTCAACGACGCGGGGATAGGCACTTACGGATATCTCGAGAATATGACGCTCGAGTCGCAGATTGCGCTGTGCGATACCAACTGTAGGGCGGTAACGGCAATGACGACTGTGTGCCTCAAGTATATGGAAGAGGGCAGCGGAATAATAAATATATCGTCTATATCCGCATTTGCTCCTACGGTAAAAATGAGCGCGTACGGGGCAAGCAAGAGCTATATATTGCAGCTGAGCAGAGCGCTGCGCGAAGAGCTGAAGGACAGGGGGATAAGATGTCTTGCCGTATGTCCTCCGCCTATGTCAACGGGCTTTTTCGATGCGGCGGGAATCAAGAGAGAGGAGACGGACAAGCTCATGCAGATGCCGCGGTGCAGCGTGGTAAAGGTAGCGGAGGGCAGTCTCGATGCGCTGAAAAAAGATAAGGCTGTATATACCCCTACCGTGCTGTACAAGCTGTACAGACTGATAGCCAAGTTTATGCCCGCAACGCTGCTTGCAAAGCTCGCGTCCGCTTAAAGAGCGCGCCGATATCTGCGGCGCAATAGGTAGCGTCATTATCGGCATTTTGCATTGCGTTAAATATATATAGGATTAGTTATAAGTAGACAGCGAGCGGAACATTAATAACCGCCGCATAAGTATAATCGGCGTCTTAATGCTAAGGCGCCGATTGATTTTTACTAAAAAGATAATTAATCTTATATAAAGCTATCTATTTGGATTGACTGCCCGTAATCTCCTCGATAGGCGCGATTGTAGTATCTGCCGCCGAGCCCAAACCGCAGGCTTTGAGGTAAGAGCGTCTCTCGCGTATCTCCGCTTCTCCCTCGAAAGAGTCGGAGATGATGCTTATCTTATTGCGGTATTCTTCCTTGCATACTTGAGCTATCTTGCCGATATCGACGTAAAACTCTTGAGAAAAACTCTTGAACAGTATTCTGTCTGCACACTCGGGTACGCTGTATCCCTGTCTGAATATCTGCGACGCCGCAGTGCCCAATTTGATTGCGCCCTGCAATCCTCTCGTGTAGTCGGCGGTAATGAATATCTTGAATTTGGGATTCTCCATCTTGACGTAGCTGAAGAATGTGGATATATACAGCTGAGAGCTTGCCTCGTCCAGACCGTCGGTCAAGTCGAACGACACACCCGCAAGTCCGTGCTCGCGCGCTAAAGACATCATGCCGTTGATGAGCGCGTAGGGGAACTTAGCCATCGCCTTGTATCTGAGATACTTGAGGTCGTCGGTGGTATCAATCTCGGGATCGTATACGGGATTGAGCGCGGCGATAATATCGGCGTCAGAGTTATCCAATACCTCCAGTTGCGCCTTGAGTATATCTACCGCGGAGATGAACTGCTCGGTAGCGCGCTCTTTGGAGTATATATTGCCGTAAGAATTATAGCCCAAGTCGGAGAGCACGATTATGCTGTCTGCCAAGGCAAGGGACATATCGTCGCATTTGCCTGCGATGATGTCGTCCGCGCTTACAAGCACAGTGTCGTAACACGCCTGAGGGGGCAGGTCGTATAAGGAGAGCTGAGACAGCGCCCACTTGTCGCCGCTTACAGTGATACGTACGCTCTCTGCCCACACGTTGCTGTCGAAGTCGCAGAAAATCATGGAGCCGCTCTTGTCCTTGTCGTATATTACGGTGGTTACGCCGTCTTTGACAGTCTCTACCGCAATGTGAGTTATAGTCTCCGTGCGCTGTATCAGTACCAAGGAGTTGAAGGTGCGCGCAGTACCCAAGTCGAGGATGATGGCGTCTCCGTCATCGCCCGACATTGCAGCCGATTGCTTGATTGCATGACCGTCGGTATCTACGTATCCCGCGCTTGCGGCGATATTCTCGTACTTATCGGCAAGTATGTCCTCGTTGTGTCTGACACAACTGCATAGACATACCACTATAAGCACTATTATCGCTGTTATCGCTGCTCCCAACTTTTTCATAACTAATATTATAATTTATAAATTTATATATGTCAACTTGCGGCAAAGTATGTACAAGACAATTATCGTATGATATAATACGAAAGATGAGTAAAAGAGTCGTAGTAGGTATGAGCGGAGGCGTGGACAGCGCAGTCGCCGCATGTATGCTCAAGGAGCAAGGGTATGAGGTCGTAGGGCTTTTCATGCGTAATTGGCACGAAAAGGACGGCTCGGATAATTGCACCGCGGACGAAGATTATTATGACGTGCGAGGCGTATGCAACCGCATCGGCATACCTTATTACAGTGTTGACTTTTCTAAAGAATATTATGACAGAGTATTCACGCACTTTGTGGACGAGTACGCAAAGGGACGCACGCCCAATCCCGACGTGCTGTGCAATCGGGAGATAAAGTTCTCCTCCTTTGCATCTCATGCTAAGTCTTTGGGCGCGGACTATATTGCTACGGGGCACTATGCGGGCGTGCGCAAAGCCGATTGCGGCAATCTGCTTATAAGGGCTAAGGACGACAATAAGGACCAGACGTACTTCCTCAATCAGCTCAAGAGCGAGCAGCTCGACAACGTAATTTTCCCGCTGTGCAACTTGGATAAGCCCGCTGTGAGGGCGTATGCGGCAAAGTACGGGATAAGCGTCGCGGACAAGAAGGACAGCACGGGCATTTGCTTTATAGGCGAGCGCAACTTCCGCAACTTCCTCTCGCAGTATATACCTATGAAGGAAGGGGTTATCAAGGATTTATGCGGCAGGGTAGTGGGCAGGCATAACGGAGTATTTTATTACACCGCAGGGCAGCGGCGTGGACTGGGCATAGGCGGCATAGACGGCGCGGGCGAAGGAAAGTGGTTTGTCGTAGATAAGGACGTGAAGAGCAACGTGCTGTACGTATCGCAGGGCGATGAGAGTATGCTGTATAAGGGCAAAGTGTCTTGCCCTAACTTCAACTTTATATCCATGCGTCCCGACGGCCCCGTCATAGATTGCGAGGTAAGGATAAGACATAGGCAGAAGCTGCAACGCGCCAAGGCGTACGTAACGGGCAATAGCGTGGAGATAGCCTTCGACACTCCTCAGCGCGCGCCTGCTATAGGTCAGTACGCTGTCTTATACCTTGGGGATATATGCCTCGGGGGCGGAGTGATAGAAAGGGCTTACGACTGATTGCCGCAATAGTTAATATTTTTAGGATAAAATAAAAAATCGGTGTTTTTAATCTGTCATAAGACGCACTATGCAAGTAATTGTAAGATTTTCAGTCGTGGATATTGCCGAAAAATTGAAAAACTTTTCAAAAATCGTTGACAGTCGTAAAGACATATGCTAATATAATAAGGCTGTCGCCGCG
>CAMWNK010000008.1 GCA_947175555.1 uncultured Clostridia bacterium
TTATATGCCTTAACCATATCGTCCATATCTCTATAACAGTCGGGATGGTCAAAGCCGACATTGAGAACGATTGCGATATCGCTGCACAGCGTCAAAAAGCTCCTATTGTACTCGCATGCTTCGGTAACAAAGCAATCGTTGCCGCGATATATAAGATTATATTCCTTGCCCTGAAGGTCGCCTCCGATATGCCCCGTATAAGACATATCCGCCCTATCGAAAACGCACGAAATCATAGCCGTACACGTCGTCTTGCCGTGCGTGCCCGCAACGGATATAACCTTATTGAACCCTCTTGAGACAAGCCCTAAGAATGCTTTTCTTTCCATTACAGGTATACGCAAGCTCTTGGCGGCAACAAGCTGAGGATTATCGCACGCAATAGCTGCCGTATACACGATAAGGTCGCAGCCGCTAATGCTCTCCACATCATCGCACGGCACAATGTCAATGCCGTCTCTGCTAAGTCTGTCAATAGCAGAAGATTGATTGATATCGCTGCCCGATACGCGTATACCTTGCAACATGCAATACTTGGCAAGAGCCTTCATGCTCACGCCGCCTATACCTATAAAGTGAATACTTTTATAACTGACCAACATATCCATAATCACATTATATGCAGCTATGGATATAAAAAGTTAAAGCTCTATTATTTACTTATAATCAAATTGCCTAATTGATTTCCTTAAAGCTCTCCGCGCTTAAACATATAGTACATGTCATTGTAGATATGTCTCACACTCGGATAAATCTTGCGATATGCCTTATCGTATACTCTGCGATAGATTTCGTGCCGCTTTGCATCGGGGGTAAAGCGATCGCGCTCGTGCACCATTGCCTTAGCGGCGGAATCTCTGTCGGTAAATACGCCCAGCCCTATAAAGCACGCCATTGCCGCGCCCAGTCCGCTCGTCTCGTACGTCTGCACGCGATATACTTCTCTGCCGAAGATATCCGCAGCTATCTGACAGACGACGTTGCTCGCGCTTCCGCCACCCGACAAAGCAATGCGCTTCACCTTCTTATGCGTGCGCTTTTCCATATTCTCAAGACCTTCGAGCAAGGCAAAGTCTATACCCTCTATAATAGCTCTGTACATATGGAAGCGGGTGTGCATATCGGTAAATCCCATCATAAGACCGCGCGCCTCGGGCGTGGTGAGCCCGGGTCCCCAGTAGGGTTGAATTATCAGACCGTTGCTTGCAGGCGGAATGTCCTTTATCTTCTCGTCCAACACCTGCTCGGGCATGACGTTGCGCTCCTCTGCCTCTTTCTTCTCATTGAGCGCGAACTGCTCCTTAAACCAAGATACCATCCAATAACCGCGGAAAATCTGTATCTCGGGATTAAACTTATTGGGCGCAACCGCCGTGTATGCGGGCATGGCAAAAGTAGGCTCGACATACTTATCGACAGTCATCTGTATTGACGCCGCCGTGCCGAACGATACGGACGCCACGTTGGAGTCGATTGCCCCTACGCCGAAGGTCTCGCACGCCTTATCCGCGCCCGAGGCAATCACGGGAGTGCCCTCGCGTATACCGCACTCTTTAGCCGCCTGCGCCGTAATATATCCGAGCTTGCTGCAAGGCTCTACCAGCTCGCACATCTTATCAAGTGGACAGCCGAATACGGGATAATTGAGCGTATGCTTAGTCATCCAAGTCCTCTTGCGATAATTATACGGGAATTTTGCCGCCTGCGAGGCCTTGCTGTCAATGAGCTTTCCCGTGAGCTTATAATTGAAGTATGCAGAAGGCATTACTATTTTGGCGGTGTGCTCCCATACGTACGGCTGATTGACGCGCACCCAGTTGATATAGCACGTGCGCCGTGCTACGCTTGCAACCTCGCTCATGCCTGCTATCTTAAACAATATCCTATTGAGAAGAGGGAGCTTGTCCTTGCAGTCAACCTCGCGCTTGTCCAGCCAAAGAATGGCGTTGCGTGTAGGATTGCAGTCCTTATCGAGAAATACTTGAGAATTGCGTATCGAAGTAACCGATACCGCGGATATGTCGTCCCATCTGTCGCCGAGCTCTTCCTTTGCCTGAAGCGAAACATGACATATCTCGCTCCAAAAAGACTCGCAACTCTTCTCGGCGTATTGATTGGAGTCGGATATGTACAACTCGCCCTTCTTCTTAATGTTGATAAGGACGTTACCCGCCGTATCTATTACGAGCGCGCGAGTAGCCTGCGTACCTACATCGAATATAAGAGACAATCCGTTATTCATACATACTCCTTATAAATACCTGTTTAACTTACCGTCTGCGTCTATGTCTAGTCCTTTAGGACCGAAAAATGCAACGGACGATACGTACATTGCAGTAGCGGATACCATTACTCCGACCGATACGTCCGAGAGGTAATGCGCGCCCGCTAAAAGTCTGCTTAATATCACTATCAGCGCGATAACCGCGGAGATTGCGGCGTATATAATTACGGTAAGTCTCTTCCTGCCGTCCGCTATAAGCAACGGAGTAAAAGCGAACATACCCATTACGCAAGCAGAATGTCCCGAGAAGAATGAGCTGCCGCCCTGCCTGCTTATCTTATACCAAGGCGAATATACGGCGGCGCTATCTATCATATAAGCCCCGCTTGCCACCTCGTAAGGGCGAGGTCTGCCCCATGCCAACTTGCATATGGCAGTGATAAGCACGATTGCCGCGCCTGCCGCTATCACGGCTATAGCCCACTTCTTGTATCTAAGCAGCCTATCCTTATCCAATCTCTCTGTATAAAAGCAAAGAAGCGTATAAAGTCCTATCCCCGTAAAGAAAGATGCGGCATAGCTCAATAACTTGTGAGACAGCAACATATCGAATATATCGGTCATCATCAATGTGAACGACAGCACGCCGCCCGCTATATAAATCAATTTGAGCAAGCGTCTATGCCACACTGCAGACTTACCTTCCGCATGATAATGCAGAATGCTGCAACCGAAAGCAACCGCTATATACAGCGGGAATTTGCCTACGGCCTCGCACGCGGTAGAAAGGAAATTACCGCCCTTCATGAGCATACCTGCAATAGCCTCGTCCTTAACAGAACCTATACAAAACAATATCAGAGCTATTGCCATTGCCGCCGCATAGACAACAGAAAACTTAAGAACTCTGCTCTTCACCTGACAACTCCTTGATTTCGTAAATATATTTACCTTTAGAGAAAAATGCGTATCTCATAATAACGAATATCAGATACGTTACGTATCCGCCTACAAGCGTATCGGATAAAAAGTGAGCGCAATTAACTACGCGGGAAATTGCTACTACGCATACAAAAAGCGTACACAGAGCATTGACAAGCGCCCTAACTTTAAGTTTATTCCATTTAGGAAAGATATCGCACAGCACAACTATGATAAAAATATTGGCTGCCGACGACGTATGTCCCGACGGAAAAGACTTGTACGTCTCCTTGCCGTTGCCTATATTCACCTTATACCAAGGCGTGAAGCCGTCATAGTTGCCCGCCGCTTGCATATCGCGATAGCGCATCCTGCCCCATATCCACTTCATTGCCTGAATGACAATGAGCGATGCAAGCATGACTGCAATGGCAAAGAAAGCCCACTTAAGCAATCTGTCCATTATCTTCTTATCAATCATCGAGCCAACCCATAGACCGAATGCTCCGCCGACAAAACCCACGAATACTGCAAATACCGTATTGCCGGGGATATCGATTTTCCCCGGTTTAGAGCCGGAAAACATCCATACGAAGTATCCAATCCACCCAAGCAATGCGCCGATTACGCGCAGTGTTATGCGAATATTTTTATTGTCGAAATTGCGCGCGTTATAAAAGATTATCGGAGATACGACGGGTAAGACGAGATAACTCGGGCTCTCGCCCACTACCTCGAAAAATATACCGAATAAATTGCTCCTATCGCCTATCGCCTTGCTTAGCGCAAGGTCATAAAATGCAGCGACCGCCATCAACGCCGCAAAGCACGCAAATGCGACGAGATTGAAAATTATATACAATTTCCTCCTGTTAATGGCGGTATCCTGCATTACATATTCACCGTATTATTTTATTTTTCTTCACTATCTGATATGTCGGATTGCTCTAAGTCGGAAGTCTCATTATCGCTCGATACGTCGCTAATACTATCCGATGCCTTGTCATCGCCCGACATATCTTCGCCTGTAGGCTGCGCAGTATCCGATATACCCTCGGCTACGGATGAGCTCTCGCCCGCGGTAGCCTTGCTCTTCTTCCTCTTGACGCCGAAGTAAACGCCTACGACTATGGCGGCGATTACTACCACGAGGATAGGTACAACTATCGCCACTATCTTACCTACTAAGCTGATGCTCTTCCTGCCGCCTGCCTCATCGTATGCGGCGTTATTGCGCTCTATCGCAACATTAGAGGTAAATGCGTCGGTATAGTCGCTCATGACGTATCCCGTCCTGTCCTCGTCCCATCCGAAGTATACGTTAGCCCAATAATCGTTGGTGAGCGAGAGCATCATTACGAATTTATACTGCTCGCTGATAGATATCTTCTTTATCAGACCGCTCTCCCACATCTCGACGTCGAGGCTGAGCTTAGTAAACTCGTTTATCCTTGCGCCGTTGGACGTCTTCTTGAGATTGGCCTCGATAACGCGGATGTAATCTATCGTAGACTCCTTGGGATCGAACTCCACCTTGAAAGAATATACGCCCTTTTGCGCATCGTGTGCTACCTCTCCCTCTTGCTTGATGCTATTTCTGATAAGCTCCATCTTAGAGGTATCAAAGATATCATACATCAATATCTTGGTGGGATCGTTACATACCGTATCGTTGTAGTCGTACAGATTGGTGCCGTAATCAGTATTTCTGAAGTTACTCGTATTCTCGATACGAATCATCTGACTCTCGTTACTGAAAGATATGTTGGACGAGTCGGTGATACGGTGCTTTATGGTGCCGCCCGTAATCAAGCCCTCTTCCCAAGTCTTTTGCGCAAGTCCGCCCGAACGCGACAGATGATAGCAATCGGCAGATAAAGGCTGCGTATCGTCATATACGCCTTTTCTAATCTTATAGCCGTCTATATACTGACCGTTCATGTCCATTCCGCCGCCTACGGTAGCGTTATATCCGTAATTGACCGATACGACGTAATCAGCTTTATAATAGTTATAAAAGCCGATTTCGAGCAAATCCGCCGCTGTCATAGATGAAGTATAATTAAGCCTCATGGCAGGGTTAGCGTTGGGCGCGCCCAACTCTTGAAACGGATCGGTTTGACCGTATTCGGGGTTGACGCTTTCGCAAGCGCCGAGACATAATACCGCCGTGATTGCAACAACAAGCAATAGCACAACGATAAGCACGCTTCTTTTTCTCATAATAACACCTCTTATCTGACCGCCGAACTAAAAAACCACAGACATCGACTACACTTGGATGCCGCCATGAATCTTAATATAATAATCAACTATATATTGCTTAAGCGCACGCACTTTGGAAACTTCACGTATCGACTGCGTCGCCCTTTAATCCGATTGCCTTAAAATTATTATAATATAATTTTGCGCGATTGTAAAGATATATTTTACCTAAGGCTACGCGACGCCTTTACTATGTATACTCTACGCACTTGCAGTATTATAGACAATGTCGAATATGCGCTAAATAATGTATATTATGTGCACTAGTTGTCGGATTTGCGCTTTTTCAACATAGTTTTTACGGTGAATTTCACTACATAAGCAATCAAAAGCGCAAAGGTTACTATTACGAATATATTAAGAATCACGTCCACATACGAGGCACAGAACGTACATATCAAGCTCAATAAAGACGCCGCAGTCAAATTGCCAAGCAGTACGGCTATCACAGATTTATAGAAATTAACCCCCGAAAATGCCGCTATCGCGCTCCCCGACCACACGCCTGTCATCGGTAGCGGCAGCGCAACGAAGCAATATACGGCAAGCAGCTTCTTGCCCTCGCTCATACTGCCTCCGCACGTCTTATCCGCACGCTCGCTGAAGTTGCTCTCTACATAGCGCGATATCTTACCGAACAACTTGCTGTGCTTCATCGCATCGAGCGCAGGTCTCAATACCGCAATGATAAGCGGCACCGCAAGTCCCGAGCCTGCCCAAGCTACAAGCATTGCCTGCCATGGCTCTACGCCGAGTAGCAACGCGGCAGGAATCGCCCCTCTGAGCTCTATAAGCGGCAGCGCGGAGAGTATGAATACGGCAAGAAGCGGACTGTCTACAGCTTCTTTAACAGCCTGTATGATTGCCTCGGACATCAATGATATCAGTTATCGTCTTTATTCTTGAGCAACTCGTACCTGTGCTTAGTGGATATTCCGCCACGAATGTGTCTTACGGAGAGATTGTACTCCAAAATCTCTCTTACCTGTTCGTATAACGATGAATCTATACGTCTCAGCTTATCGCACACGTCGCTGTGAACGGTGCTCTTGCTTATGCCCACCGCTTCCGCCGTCTGTCTTACGGTAGCATTATTCTCGATTATGTAGCGCGCCGAAAGCAAAACCCTCTCGTTGATACCTGTCTTATCCATGAGCAACCTCTGATTAGTTAGTCAACATATAATTATTCGGTTAAAAGAAGGATAATGACAAAATTTACGATACAGTAGAAATATGTCGATAAATATTATGCCGCAACAACCATGCGAGATAGCTGCAAGCAATCTCATATGTTCATATTCGCAAACAATAAAATAAATACGTATGATTATCGGCATATATGAGCATATGGGCAACCGCTATCGGGAGCGCACCTGAAATTTCAGTTAAAATATTCTTTGTCGCAATAATCCAATACAAAGCAATTATACGAGCCGCCGCACTTGCATATTCTTTCGGGCTTACTCTTTTTCAACTTGTTTTTGATAGCGACAATAGATTGCGCCGCGCCCAATATAATCAAAAATATGCCAAAGCCTATTGACAGAGCTCTCGACGATAAGGCAGGAGCAATAAGCGCACCGACAACGCACGCGGCAAGCGCGGGTATTACTACCTTAATCATCGCGCCAATGTCAATCAGTCTGTTTTTACAATGAATGGCAACGGTAACCACAGCCATTGGCACAAAAGAAATCAAATTGACTGCTTGAGCCGCCTTCTGCCCGATACCGAGCGCCAAGGTAAGTATGGGTATAGTGAGCGTACCGCCGCCCATTCCCATACCTGCGATTATACCTCCGGCAAGCCCTGCCAATATGCGATACAACTCAGCCAATTAGCATTTTTACCCCCGCGGCAATCATTATTAAGTAAAAAACCATCGAAAGAAGGAAATTATTGACCTTTTTAAGCAAAAGCGCGCCGATAACGCCGCCCGCTATAACTCCGCCGCCGACACTGTAGGTTATATTCCACTCGACGCAGCCTTTCACGATATATATTATCGCGCTCACCACCGACATCGGCAATATAGCCGCCACCGCCGTAGCGTGAGCCTTCTTCACCTCAAGCGAAAGCAATACGGTGAATATCGGCACGACCAGCATGCCTCCGCCGCCGCCGAATAGTCCGTTGACACAGCCTGCCGCAACGGATGCCGCTATAGTACAAAGCGCGGTGAGTTTCTTTTTCTTGCTTAAAGCGTCGGCTTTCATACAGCTATTATGTGAAAAAATTATATTTTATGTATTTTTGACATCTGCTCGGGCAAAATTAATTGACCGACACTTATATAATTATATATAATAAATAAGATTTACATTACCGATATATATCGGCAAATAAAAGTAGGTGGTTAAATGAGAAACAAAAAGTATCTTATTATAACAATCGTTGTAATCTTGATAATCTCTATGCTAACGCTTATCGTCGCATGCGACGACAACGACGACAACGGCGACGAGAATACCAATTACTCCGATACTCTGTTTACCAACGGTAACTTCGACAACGTAAGCGGAGAGGACTATCCTCTCCAGCCTTCGGACTGGACAGGAGCTCCCGGCTCTACCAGCACATCCGCTACGTTAAAGACGCCCAACAGTTCCGACGATCTCGCTTACGGAGTAATCGACATAACCAAAGAGCGCAATTACCGTAAACAGATAGGCTCTGTCCAACCGGGCAAGGTAGGCAAAGACAATAATATCTTGACGATTTATAATAAGACCGCTACGGCTTACAAATATACTTCGGCATCCATATCCGTCGAGCCCGACAGCGTATACAGGCTGAGCGTATGGTGCAAGACGGAGTTGTATCCCGAGTCCCACTCTGCTTACAATACTTGGAAAAACAGCAGCAGCAACGTCAGCGTGAGTAAAGAGTTCACGGGCGCGTATATCTACGTAACCGGTACCGCCGCATATGCAGCTTTCCAAGGCGTGGATACGGCAGGCGAATGGCAGGAATTCGTATTATATATCAATACCAAAGACGCCGCAACGGGAACAATCACCCTCTCGCTCGGCCTCGGAGACGGCAACTGGGAGACGGGACATATGACCGCAGGTTACGCTTACTTCGACGATATTACCCTGCTCAAGCTCAACGATGCTTACCGCGATGCCGACAATACGTACGTCAAGGGCGACGCCAATCTCAGCAAAGACGACGCTTTGAATAAGGCGTATGCCGAGTATGCTAACGCAACCCAAGGCACTTCCGAGTCAAAGATAATAGACGGCGCGGAGCAATCTTCCGCTCACAAGGTTCACACCGCCAAGTATGAATCCGCGCTCGGCAACACCCAGTTCGATTACGAGACGTCGACCTCTACGCCTTATACCACCTCAAAGTGGTCGGGTAAGGCAGGCAACAAGCCCGACGGCTCTACCCACAACACTTCTTCCACCTACGTGCAAAGGGGCATACTGGACACCGCCTATATGAATAAGGACGTCATCAACGACAGCGCGTCTTATCCTACCCTCGTACTCGATACGCCCAACGCAAGCGATGCGAGAGTAACCTATAATTACAACGGCAGTTACAGCAGGAGCACCGCTAATATCTTGATGATTAACAACCGCAGAGACAACGTCTACTATTATAAGTCAGGCAGTTCTCTGACCGTAAAAGCCGCGTCTTACTATAAGATGAGCGTTTACGTAAAGACTTACGGGGCTAATGCCGCCGCAAGCGTAAAGCTCACATACGGCTCCGACACCGACTCCTCCACGCTCGTAAGCGTTGACAACATCAACACGGACGGCGAGTGGCGAGTTATCGAGATGTATATCAAGGGAGATACCTTCCGCGATAAGACCGTAAACGTAGAGCTGTGGTTGGGCAACAATAACAGCGACGGCTGCACCGGTATTGCCATGTTCGACGCGCTTTCTTACGAGAGCAGCGACGCGACTGCATACGACGTTGCAGAAAATAAAGGCGCCTTCTCTACTGAAGGCAATATCGTATACAAGGAGATGGGCGATACTGCAGGCAATATTAACTATACCGTAGACGATAAGTCCACTCGCGACTCCTCATATGCTAAGCTATTGAAGAAAGGCGACAGCTTTAAGGGCGAAATCGTAGACGTTGCTCTCGAAGAAAGCAATGCAAGCGCGGTATGGGCATTGGACAACAAGACTCCTTCGCGTACGGCTATCATGCCCGACATCGCTATCAACGCTACTGCAGACACCTCTAACCTTATTAAAGTAGAAAGCAACTCTTATATCATCCTCTCCGCTTGGATAAAGACGTCCGATATAGCGTCGGGCGGACTTACCGCGACGTTGTATGAGTATGATATCGAGGAGATGGATAAGGCGATAACCGCAGGTAAGCTCACTCAGGACAACAAGGGCAACCTTTCCGATTATAAGACGTCTAAGGGTACGCTCTCTCCTTTGACATCCGAGTCGCTCGAAAGCTATGCAAACGATGCGCATAACGGATATGTAATGATATCTTTTGCAATAGAAGGTCCTGCCTATAAGTCAGCCTACGTAGGTATTGAATTCAATTTGGGCAGCGGCACCAATTCCGACAGCTCTTCCTATGTGAAAGGTCATGCCTTAATCACCAACCTCATGATAGAAGAGATTGGCGCGGCTGACTACTCGTCCACGTCGAGCGCGTCCAACACAACGTCTTCCAACCTTAAAAATGCGTCCTCTACAGGTTTTGCATCCAACGGTTACTTTGAGACGCCCGATATTACCGCGACCAATAATCTGTATAAAGACACGGTTAAAGACAACAACCTCGGTGAATTCGATTATACCGACGACAATACTTGGATGCTGCTGCCTTTGGCTAAAGGCTGGAGCGCGACCAATACAATCAGAATGACCGACAAGCTGAAGGGAAACAACTCCTATGCTTACGGCGGTCTGCTCAACCTCGAGAACGCCGACCATCGCAAGTGGTTTAGCGACGAGATAAGCTCTGTATCTTCGTTCATCGCTTCTGCTCTGTCCGACAGCTCGTACGCATCGATATACGATAGCGCGGTAGCTAAAGACAAGTATTGCGGACTGTCTATAGATAAGCACCCCTCCGTCCTTGCTGCCTACGGTAAGGAATTGAATAAATTCGGATTCTCGTCATCGTCCGTTACGCTTGACGCTAATTCCTACTACAGAGTAAGAGTATGGGTATTTGCAGACACTAATACGCGTATCAGCGTAAGTCTGTCTACGGGCTCCGACAACACTCCTTACGGATTTATCGACGTATCCAACCAATCAAGCGGTTGGCAGCCTTACGATATCTATATCGAGACGGGCGTATCTTCCATAAGCGCGACGCTTACCCTCTCTGTGGGCAGTATCGAGGCAAACGAGGAGATATCCAATAACAGCAACGCCGCTCTCTTTACCGGCGCGGTATATACCAAGCTCAGCGGCGAAGACGATTACGACAGCTTTGTATCCGCCTTGGATAACAGCTCCACGGCTGTATCTTGGCTTGTAGACACAATGGATAACTCCGCCGAGTCTACCGATAACCTCTCTACCCATTCCGGTTGGAGTGGCGCATTGATTGACGACGAGGCAAGCTCCGACGACGTAACCGTAGGCGTATTCGACAGAAATACCCATTCTTGGGATACTCTGTTCGACCTTGACGTAGACGGCGCGGACAGCGCATTGCTTAGCGCCGTGTTCGACGAGTCGATAAGCGACAAGAACATCAATAACAACATGGCAACCGCTATCGGTAACAAAGTGCTTGCAATATACAACCATGCAGACGTGCTTGACGACGACGGCAAGCTCAGCGGCGGCGCCTATAAATTCACGTCCAACTCCGTAACTTTAGCTAAGGGTTCTTACTACAAGATTACGATATGGGCGTTGACGTACAAGATAGGTAAGGACAATTCCTTAATCATAAGCCTTAAGATAGGCAACAACTCTTATACCTTCGGTCAGTCGGCGGAAAATCCTACCGCGCTTGAAACCGCAAGAAAGATTAACACCTCTTCATATGCGGACGACGGCACCGAGACTGTAGGCAAATGGCGCGAGATATCCTTCTACGTCTACGTAGAGGAAGAAGTAACCGAGACGGTTACCGCTTCTCTTACCTTGCAGCTCGGAGACGAGGACGAATGGGTAAGCGGATACGCTTTCTTCGACAACTTCTCTTGCGTTAAAGTCAACGCGCCCGAAGGCAGTAGCGAGATAGACGTAATCGCAAGCAAGCTCGGCTTCACTCCTACAGCGAAGGATGATAACGACAACGATATCTTCTCCGATAAAAACGGATATATCGATGACGCCCCCGTTGCTTCGCTCAGCAATAACTACGTCATTCGCTATACTCAGGCCGACGCAGAAAAGGCAGAAGATCCTACCAATGAGGATGAGACTTCCGGCAACAATAATCAGTATCTGTGGGTATATATCACTACGGGTATAATCGGCGGATTGATAGTGCTGGTTGTTGCAGTATTCTTGATTAAAAAGGTTATGACTAAGCGCAAGCGCACCAAGCAGGTGAACAAGAAGTCGAGTTATGACCGCAGCAATACCGCAGGCTCGGGAAGAAATAAGTTCTCGGGTAAATAAGTAACCAATAGTTACGTAAAACGCATAGGACGCCGATAATCGGCGTCCTTATTTATTATTGTAAAATATACAAGCAATTATTAAATTGCAATTAATAATCAGCAATCAGCCCGCTGCACAAGCGAGATGTCGTGCAACTATGATAAATTATTATCCCTACTCGTCTTATCAGATATATATCTTCTGCCCTATAAATACTTCTCCCGTGAGATTGTTATTGTCTCTTATAAACTGCTCTCGCACGCCGCATGATATCGCAATAGACGCGATTGTATCGAAAGGCTTGACGATATATTCTCGCCCGTCGGGCTTGGATATTACGATTCGCACGCCCTCGTCAATCTGCTCCGAAGTGCAATTATTGTCATGAAGAATAGCCGACGCGCTCACGCCGAACTTAGCCGAAATATCTTCTATCCTTTCTCCGCGATTAACTTTATATACTACTGTAGCCATTTTTTACCTCCGATTAATTATATTTGAGGACAGGCTATAATATCCTATTATTATGAAAAAGATATTCAAAGCCTTCTTCACCGTAACGGCGATTTCGGTAGCAACAAGGTTTATTTCGTTTATATTTAAGATATACATATCGCGGAAATTGGGAGCGGAAATCATGGGTGTATATCAGATATGCCTATCCGTATTCATGCTGTTCGTATCGCTGGCGGCAAGCGGTCTGCCCGTTACGCTCTCACGCTTTACTGCGGAGACACAAGCTACGGGCAATATCCGCAGACAAAGAGCGTCCGTCTCTACAGCCCTGCTGCTCAGCCTGATGATTTCAATTACCGTATGTACAGTATTTTACTGCTTTCCTTCGCTACTAAATTACATCTTCACCGATAAAAGGTGCGCAGACCTCTTCATAATACTATTGCCCACGATGATTACTACGAGCGTATACACCATCTCGCGCGGCTGGTTTTGGGGTAAAAAGGACTTCTTCATATTCTCGGTAACGGAAGCTGCAGATGAGCTGATAAAAATAATAATGTGCGGCATATTAATAAGCTGTCTCGGAGGAGTTATCGCGCTGGAGTACAGCCTCGCTTATGCCATGCTTATCAGCGACGTAGTAATTGCCGTTACGCTTGCGGTGCTCTTCTTCGTTAAGGGTGGCAGGCTCGCCTCTCCCACACTGAGCAAGCCCATAATCAAGAGCGCGACGCCGCTCACGGTAACGCGCATGTGCGGTTCTGTCATGTCGACATTCATATCGCTTGTACTGCCGAGCATATTGATTGCATCATGCAACCTGACAAGCGCGCAGGCAACGGCGGAATTTGGCAGAGCGACCGGCATGGTCATGCCTTTGATACTTGCGCCTTCGTCCGTCATCGGCTCGCTGTCGGTAGTAATCATACCGGAAATAGCGGCGCGTAACGCGTCATCCGACACGTCTATCAACCGTACGCTTACTAAAGCGCTCAACTTCACTTGCATAGTCGCATCGGCTGCCTTTATCGTCTTTGCCGGCTGCGGCGAAACTATCGGAACCCTGCTGTACGACGATACGGCAGTAGGCTCATATCTTGCAGCGGCTTCTGCGATAGTGTTCCCCATATCGATTAACGGAATAGTGGTATCGATGCTCAACTCATTCGGAAAAGAAAATCAGACCTTTATAAGTCATGTGATAGGCTATGTATTCCTCGTAGCGGCTATACTGATATTGCCCAGATATACGGGAATATACGGATACTTTATATCAATATTCATATTCCACACCATAACAATGATAGCCAACCTCGCATTCTTAGGCAAGCGCGTACCTCTTACCGCTCGCTCGTCGCTCAAGTGTCTGATGCCCGTGGGACTGTCATTGATAATCGCAATAGGCGTACGCATAATGTCCAAGGCTATTATGCCTATCGGAGAAATAGCTGCCTGCGCAATCTCGATGATTTGCGGCGCGATAATATTGTATATAGCACTCGCCTTACTCAAGATGGCGCCCACTCCTAAAGCCGCATTGAAAATGTTGAGAAAATAAGAATATTAAACGCTCCGAGATAAATACTATCGATATGCTGATAGTATTTGTAAGAGCGATAGTAATTTATCTATTCCTTTTGGTCGCAATGCGACTTATGGGTAAAAAGCAGCTGGGAGAGCTCCAGCCCTTTGAGTTTGCCATATCTCTTATAATGGCAGAGCTTGCCTGCATACCTATGTCGGACACTACCGTGCCCGTAGTGTATGGGCTAATACCAATATTTACCCTCTTTGTAGTACAGTTCTTGCTAACTAAGATAATTAAGCACTCTGTCAAGGCACGAAGATTGATTAACGGCAAGCCCGTAATAGTAATTAATCCCAACGGTATAGACTATGAGGCAATTAATATGCTTGACCTTACCGTCAATGACTTACTCGAAGCTATACGTTGTAAGAATTATCTCAGCCCCGAAGAGATAGAATATGCCATATTCGAGACCAACGGCGAGGTAAGTATAGTCCCTAAAGCCGCCAATACGCCTGTAACGGCAAGCATAATGAACGTAGAGCTGCCTGCTCCGCAACTTCCTTACACGGTGGTGTGCGAAGGCAGGAAAATGGGCGACAACATCAATAAGGGCAATATAGACGAGGGCAAGATAGATAGCGTACTGAGCAATAACAATCTAAAGCTGAAAGAAGTGCTGCTAATGACCGTAACAGGCGGAGACGACTATTATCTGCAACCTATGCACGGCACATACAAGACAGGCAAACTCAGCGAGGTGAACGCATGAAAAAAATCATTCTCGTACTTGTAATATTAGCAATAATAGTCGGATTGGGCATTACCGAACAGGTATGCGTGAGCAAGACATTCGATAACGCGCTTAATCAAAGCAAAAAAATCACTCAAGCCATAGAGGCGGAGGACTATGTGTCCGCAGCAGAACTGACGCAAGAGATGTCTGATTGGTGGTCGAAAAAGCGCGACGTTCTCGAATTCGTATGTCCTAACAACGATATAAAGGTGGTTATGGTCGCAATAGGAGACCTTAAGGGCGCTTTGGATGCCGAGATGTGGGAGGACAGTCTGCAAAAAGCTGTGCTTCTGACCTACACTATCGAAAACAGTAAAAACCTGCTTACCTTCAAGTGGAAAAACGTATTATAAATCGTCTTGACACAAGCCACTGCAAAGCCCGCCTTTTTAGGCGGGCTTTAGTGTTGAAATACGAACGCTTATACTTTGCTAAAGGCAATCAATCTCTTTAGATACTTCTTGAGCAGTCGCATAAGGCGCGAAAGTGTGTTTAAGGAAAAAGACTGCAAGAATATGTATTAGACTACGCGAACGCGCTTGCCTGCACGAAAGGCTATATATAAAAAGCGCAACCTCAAACTCGCCTACAAATATGTAACCTATAAAGTAATTGTCATTACATAGGTTTAAGATTTTTGTTAAGTCTATCCACCATCCACGCAATTCTCTTCTCCCGTCCTATATCAGTCTTGGCGTCGAGATATGCGCGCGTATAAGTCTTTTTAACCGACAGGGACATCGCGGAAAAATTAGTGTATGCAGGCTCGAACTCTTGCAATACCTTAGATAAGACGGCAATATCTTCTTCGGTTATCGCCGCAGGCTTAGGGGCATCCCACTGCCCGTTTCGCTTTGCCTCATCGATTTTTCTCCTGCCGTAATCGGTCATAAGTCCACGCTCTTCGAGGCTTTTTACCAATCCTTTATTTTTCTCGGACCACTTGCTGTTTTTCCTGCGCAATGAAAAATATTTCTTATATGTTTTATCCTCAAGACTTTGCATCTGCCCGTCAATCCATCCGAAGCACAACGCCTCTTCAAGCGCATCTTGCGCCTTAAGCGTATCCTTGCCAAATAACAGCCATACACCTTCTTCTATAGTGCAATGCTCTATCAGCCAATCCCTGAACTCTTGCCTATTACAAAACTTAATTATGTCGCTCACGTTATCCTTTACAGCCTTGCAAATATTCTCTTAGTTGCAGTTCAATCAACATTGATTGGATATTACTACGAGTTAATTCATATAACTCTTGCCCTCGAGTTTGTCCTTAAGATACTGACCAGTATAACTGCATTTAACCTTAGCAACTTCTTCGGGCGTGCCTTGCGCAATAATTTTACCGCCTCTGCTGCCGCCCTCGGGTCCAAGGTCTATAATATGATCGGCAACCTTGATTACGTCAAGATTGTGCTCGATTACGATAACCGTATTCCCATTATCTGCAAACTTATGGAGTATATCGATGAGCCTGCGTACGTCGTCGCTATGCAGTCCTGTAGTAGGCTCGTCGAGGATATATACCGTCTTGCCTGTGCTGCGCTTAGATAGCTCGGTAGCGAGCTTAACTCTTTGCGCTTCTCCGCCCGATAGCGTAGTAGCGGGTTGTCCCAGTTTGACGTATCCCAGTCCCACATCCTTAAGAGTGCGTATCTTATTGTAAATCTGCGGAATATTGCGGAAAAACTCGCATGCTTCGTCTACAGTCATCTCAAGCACATCGTATATGCTCTTGCCCTTATACATAACTTGCAACGTCTCGCGATTGTATCGTCTGCCGCCGCACACCTCGCAAGGAACGTAAACGTCGGCAAGGAAGTGCATCTCTATCTTAATAATACCGTCTCCGCTGCAGTTCTCGCATCTGCCGCCCGATACGTTGAAGGAAAATCTACCCGCGCCGTATCCTCTTGCCTGCGCCTCTGGGAGCTTTGCAAACAGCTCGCGTATAGGAGTAAATACTCCCGTATAAGTTGCGGGGTTGGATCGAGGCGTCCTGCCTATGGGACTTTGATCAATCGAGATTACCTTATCGAGATGCTCTATACCCTCTATGCCGTCGCACTCGAGATTGAGCGTCTTGGCACCGTTAAGCGCGGCAGCTAACGCAGGTCTGATTATCTCACCCACTAAAGAGCTCTTGCCGCTGCCCGACACGCCTGTTACTACCACCAGCTTGCCAAGCGGTATGCTCACGTCTATACCGCGCAGATTATTCTTCCTCGCGCCTTTGACTGTTACGAACTTGCCGTTGCCTTCCCTTCGCTTTTCCGGCACGGGAATACTCTTCCTGCCGCTGAGATAATCGCCTGTGATAGAATGAGTACATGCGGCAACCTCAGTCGGTGTACCCGCAACTACGACTTCTCCGCCGTGCACACCCGCGTCGGGACCGATATCGACAATATAGTCCGCCTTACTCATAGTCTCCTCGTCATGCTCTACGACGATGAGCGTATTGCCCAAGTCGCGAAGGCGAGTGAGCGTCTCCAGCAACTTGCCGTTGTCTCTCTGATGCAAGCCTATGCTCGGCTCGTCCAATATATATAACACGCCCGTAAGTCCGCTTCCTATCTGTGTGGCAAGTCTTATACGCTGGCTCTCTCCTCCCGACAGAGTTGCCGAGGAACGGGAAAGCGTAAGATAATCCAGTCCTACGTTGATAAGGAAGTTGAGTCTTGCCTTAATCTCCTTGATAATTTGCGCGGCAATGATTGTCTGCGTCTCGCTAAGCTGCATAGAATCGAAAAAGTCGGGTAACGTACCTATCGGCATATCGCTGAGCTCGGCTATATTGCGTCCGCCGACGGTTACGCCCAACGCCTCTTTCTTAAGTCTCTTGCCGTGGCACACGTTGCAGGGCTCGGGCGACATGAAACGCTCCAGCTCCATCTTAGTAAGCTCGGAAGTAGTCTCTGTATATCTGCGCAGAATAATATTGTATACTCCCTCATATTGCTTGCTAAAGAATCCGTTGTTGAATACGCCCCTCATGTCGGCGTCCAGAGGCTTATTGTCGCCGTACAGTACGATATCTTGAATCTTCTTTGGCAAATCCTTAAACGGCGTAGTGAGAGAAAAATTATACTTAGCCGCAAGCGCCTTTGTCATAGCGGCATTGACCTTGCAAGTATCAAAGCTCCAGCCCTTGATATCGACGGCGCCATCTGCAAGCGACTTGTCCCACTTGACGAATTTATTGAGGTCGGGTACCTGTCTGAAACCAAGTCCCAAGCAGTGCGGACACGCCCCGAACGGAGAATTGAAGGAGAAAAATCTCGGCGTCAACTCTTCCATGCTGATATCGCAATCGGGACAGGCGTACTTGGTAGAATACAGCGACGTCTCGCCGTCGCACTCGCTCTCGACAAGCCCTGCGCCCAGCTTGAGAGCCGCCTCCAAGCTATCCGTAAGTCTGCGCCCTATACCCTCTTTAATAACCAGTCTGTCAACGACAACGGATATGGTATGCTTGATATTCTTATCCAACGTCGCTTCCGCGCCGCCGTCGTCATACTCAATGCCGTCGATAACCATGCGCATATAACCGCTGCGTCGCATACTCTCGAGCTGCTTGGTATACTCGCCCTTCCTACCTCTGACAACGGGCGCGATTATCTTTACTTTACTGCCCGCAGGATATGCCATTATCTTATCGGCTATCTGATCTACGCTCTGCTTTACAATCTCCTTGCCGCACTTAGGACAATGAGGTATGCCTATCCTTGCAAAAAGCAGTCGCATATAGTCGTATATTTCCGTTACCGTGCCCACCGTGGAGCGAGGATTGTGCGAAGTGGTCTTTTGGTCAATCGATATAGCGGGAGACAGTCCCTCTATCAAATCGACGTCGGGCTTGTCCATCTGTCCCAAAAATTGCCTTGCGTAAGAGGAAAGAGACTCTACGTATCTGCGCTGTCCCTCTGCAAATATCGTATCGAACGCGAGCGACGACTTACCCGAGCCGCTCAGTCCCGTAAGCACGACCAACTTATTGCGCGGAATATCGATATCGATATTCTTGAGATTGTGAACTCTTGCGCCTCTTATCTTAATATAATCCTGCATATCTGCCACCTGCCTTACTTCTTCCTTTTTCCGTTATAACCGCCTTCGTCAAGCATCCTCTTGAGCAAGGCTATTTGCTCTCTGTATTTAATAGCCAACTCAAAGTCCTGACTAGACGCCGCAAGTTTCATGGACGAAGTGAGCCTGTCTATCTGCTTGATGAGGTCTGCTTTATCCACTGTTTGAGCGACGGGCTCGTCCACCTTCTTGCTTATCTCTATGGTATTGTTGATATCTTTGACAATCGTCTTGGGCACGATGCCGTGAGCCTCGTTATATGCCTGCTGTACGCCGCGGCGGCGCTCGGTCTCGTCTATTGCCCTGCGCATGCTGCCCGTAACAGTATCGGCATACATTATTACCTGAGCCTCGGCATTACGCGCCGCTCTGCCTATCGTCTGAATAAGCGAGGTTTCGCTGCGCAAAAAGCCCTCCTTATCGGCATCGAGAATGGCTACGAGCTTGACCTCGGGTATATCCAATCCCTCTCTCAACAGATTGATGCCGACAAGCACGTCAAACTCCCCCTTGCGCAAATCCGTAATAATGGATATCCTCTCCAAAGTATCTACGTCGGAGTGCATATAGCGCACCTTGATATGATGCTCTTTCAAAAATGACGTTAAGTCCTCCGCCATCTTCTTTGTGAGCGTAGTTACTAAAACTCTGCCGCCGTCCTCTATCACATCGTTGACAGAACATATCAAGTCGTCTATCTGCCCCTCTACGGGACGCACCTGCACTTTGGGATCGAGTAATCCGGTAGGTCTGATAAGCTGCTCCACGACTTGCCCTGCCTGCTCAAGCTCGTACGGCGCGGGAGTGGCCGATACGCATATCATCTGACCTATACGCTCGTCAAACTCGTCAAACTTAAGAGGTCTGTTATCGTAAGCCGCCGGCAGTCTGAAACCGAAATCCACAAGATTCTTCTTGCGGGATAAATCGCCGTTGTACATCGCGCGCAACTGGGGCAGCGTCATGTGGCTCTCGTCTACAAACAAGATAAAATCCTTAGGGAAAAAGTCAAGCAGCGTATAAGGCGGCTCGCCCTCCGACCTGCCGTCGAAATAGCGAGAATAATTCTCAATCCCGCTGCAATAGCCCATCTCCTTGATCATCTCCATATCGTAACTCACTCTCTCGCCTATGCGCTGAGCCTCGATAAGTTTCCCTTGCGATTGGAAGTGAGCTACGCGCTCGTTCATGTCAAGCCCTATCTGCCTCAATGCCGCGTCTCGCTTGTCTTTAGCTACGACGTACTGAGTAGCGGGGAAAATATTGACGTGCTTGAGCGTGCACATGACTTGTGATGTGAGCGGATCAAACTGGACTATCTTATCCACCTCGTCGCCGAAAAACTCTATCCTTATTGCAATCTTATCGTTTTCTACGGGAATAAGTTCGAGCACGTCGCCGCGCACCCTGAAAGTAGCGCGCGAAAAATCCACGTCCGACCTCTTATACTGTATCTCTATCAACCTGTCGATAAGCTCGTCCCTGTCGAGCGTAGCGCCCTCTCTTACGGATATCGCCATGCTGAAATATTCCATAGGCGCGCCCAAGCCGTATATACAAGATACCGACGCGACGACTATTACGTCCCTGCGCTCGCACAGCGCGCTGGTAGCGGAATTGCGCAGCCTGTCAATCTCGTCGTTGATAGACATGTCCTTCTCGATATAAGTATCGCTGCGCGGAATATAAGCCTCCGGCTGATAATAGTCGTAGTAACTTACGAAATATTCTACTCTGTTGTTAGGAAAAAACTCTCTAAACTCGTTGCACAGCTGCGCTGCAAGCGTCTTATTGTGAGCAATAACCAGCGCGGGCCTGTCGAGTTGCTTGATGACATTGGCCATAGTGAAGGTCTTACCGCTGCCCGTAACGCCGAGCAATACCTGAGTACGGAGACCGTCTCTTACGCCCTCTACGAGTTTATCTATTGCCTGCGGCTGATCTCCGCAGGGAGAAAACTTGGAATGCAACTCGAACATATCGTATGTATTTTAGCACATATGTTCACAATGCGCAAGCGATTAGGAGAATATATGCTTCAATATCGCGCCGATAGCAAAGCTCAGGCACGCTCCCGCAACCGTGAGCACAATCTTAAACACGACCGCCCTCTTCTCGCTCTTGACTTGACGGATAAAGGCGTAGCCGTTCTGATGCAGAGTAAAGCAATAATATTTATCGCCCTTCTTATCTGTCTCTATAACTTCAAAATAATCGTCTATCTCAAGCGAGCGCAGATATGCGGGCAAGTCGTCTCTATCGAACTTTACGCCGTAGGGAATACTCTTGAGCAAATCTATAGGACGGATAAGACACGTACCGTTCTTATCCGCTGCCTGATTGTAAACTGCGGTCATAACCGCCTTCTGCACTCTATTTATCATATCAAGCGACAGCTCCCATTATAAGATATATTATCGCTCCGCCTATTACGCCGCCGAAAAGCCCGACGACTGCGGATATCACAACGTTCTTAATCTTATCCCAGCCTTTCTTCTCTCGCGAAGCGGGAAGAGCGGCAATCTGCTGCTCTCCGCTATCCGTATCGCCTCTGTCGATGCCGCTGTCTACGTCCGCCTTAAGCCTTGCGGCAAGCGTCCTTCCGGCGCGAGTAATACACAGACATATCTGATCCTCATCCCTGTACTTAACGATAATAAATCCGCCGCTCGTAAGCATATCTATGGCTTCGCCCACGTCGGATAAGTCAAGTCCTTGAGTTATATCCGACAAGTCGAGCACGGCATAATTAAAGCCTGTCAAAGACTTATCGAGATTGATGAGTAAATCTCTGCCTGCTTGATTCATTACTTACTTCTCTACTCTGATAACGTTTTCCACGCTGATGACGTTGTCCAGTCTCGATATCTCCTCGACGGACGCTTTCATAGCCGCCTCGTGCGTCATGTGAGTGATAAATATAACGGTGATGACGTCGTTACCCTCGTCCTGACGCATTCTTGCGATAGATACCTTATGCTTCTTAAATACGTTGGCAACGTCTGCAAGAACGCCCGATACGTCATGCACCGTCATGCGCAGATAGTATTCGCTCTCGAAGTCTGCGACTATATCCGTCTTTTTGACTATATCGTTCATCTCGGAGTAACGGGCATGCTCGGAATTTCTTGCGCAATAAATGACGTCTGATACTATTGCGCTACCTGTAGGCAGCTCGCCCGCTCCGCGTCCGTAGAGCATAACGTCGCCCACCGCGTCGCCCACTACGAACACTCCGTTGAATGAATCGTTGACGTTGGCAAGAGGGTGAGACTTGGGCAGGAATACGGGATGTACTCTCGCCTCGATTTTTCCGCCCGACCTGTTCTTGGCTATGGCAAGCAACTTGATGACGTAGCCCAGCTCGTCCGCGATGCGCATATCCTCTGCCGTGATATGAGTAATACCCTCTCTGTAAATCATGTCCGCAGGTACGCGCTTATTGAACGCAAGACTTGCAAGGATGCTCAGCTTATAGCTTGAATCGAAGCCTTCCACGTCCGCCTCGGGATTAGCCTCGGCATAACCGAGAGCCTGAGCGTCTTTAAGCACGTCCTTATAGTCGGCTCCTTCCTTAGCCATTCTCGTAAGAATATAATTGGTAGTACCGTTGATTATGGTCTTAATCTCAAGTATCTTATTGGCCTGCATTGCAGCAGTCATAACCCTTATTATGGGCATACCGCCGCCTGTGGTAGCCTCGTAATAAAGACCTGCTCCGCTCCTCGCGGCAACAGCCTCAAGCTCTGTCCAGCTCTTGGAGAACATCTCCTTATTGGAAGTTACGATACTCTTGCCCGCCTCAAGGCACTTGAGCAAGAACGTCTTGGCAGGCTCGAGACCGCCCATGCACTCCACTACTATATCTACGTCCTTATTGGCTGCGATATCGTCGATGGATGCAGCGAGCAAAGACCTGTCCGCTCCTACCGCGTCCAACCTCTCGGGCACTTTATCAAGCATGGCTACGACTTCGGCGTCTACGCCGTACTCTTCTGCAATCGCCTGCTTTCTGTCGCGTAAAATCTTATAAGTTCCGCCTCCGACGACGCCCATTCCGAGTATTGCAACTCCTACTTTCTTCATTGTCATTCTCCTTTACCGATGTTAGCATCATATATTATTTTCAGTCCCTTGAGAGTAAGAGACCTGTCTGTTATGTCAATAATCTTATCTTGCAGGACAGATTTAACCACTTCGCTGAGTCCGCCCGTGGCTACGACCTTTACGTCCTCGCGGCCGCATTCGCTCTTCATCTGCTCTATGATGTACTTGACCAGCCCCGCAAAGCCGTATATCAATCCCGCCTGCATATTCGTGCCCGTAGTACGGTTGATGACGCGATCGGGCTTGATGAGCTCTATGCTGGGGAGCTTAGCAGTCTTTTCCACAAGACTGTCCAAACTTGTCTTTATCCCTGGGGCTATGCAACCTCCCATATACTCGCCGCCCTCTGCAACGTAATTGAACACCGTAGCCGTGCCGAAGTCCACCACTATGCAAGGCGCGCCGTACAGCCTGTATGCGGCAACGGAATTGACAATCCTGTCTGCGCCGAGCTCTTGGGGATTGGTATACTTGATATTAAGCCCCGTCTTGATTCCCACGCCGACAACCATAGGGCTGCGACCGAGATAATATCTGCAAGCGTGCTCTACGGTATAATTCAATTCCGGCTGAACAGAGGAAATAATCACGCCCTCGATATCGGAAGTAGTCAACATACTGTCCGACATCACCATGCGTAAATTGACGCCGAACTCGTCCGCCGTATGAGAGGTGCGGACAGAGAATCTGAACGCATTGATAAGCTCGTTGCCGTTGAACACGCCTATCTTGATATTGGTATTGCCTATATCTATCGCTATTATCATATTATCGGTTATTATTGCCTTCTATTTCGTTTACTGCCCGATCTTCCAAGCAAGGCGTATCTTCATTGCGACAATTATCGATATCGCCGAGCTCCTTGTCAACGGGCGCGCGCTTTAGTTTCCTCTTGCTCTTGATGCCGTACCCCGCCTTGTCGATAGCTGCAGCTATAGGCGGAACCAAGACTGTAAAGGCGACTGCCTCTATCACTGCGTTGATTACCACCGCGCCTTCAAAAAACGCCATAGGCAAATTGCTGTCTATCGGCATATTGCCTACTATATAGCACAGCCAAATATTCAAAGACACGAGCAACGTATTGCTGAGCGTCCCGAGCAGACACGCCGCTATCGCAAAGCCTGCGCGCATGGCGTATGCCTTGCTCTTTGCCTGCTTATATTCCGCATCGCCGGGCTTTACGGCGTCGTATCCATTAAGATAAGATGACGCGAGCCTCAGCAATCCGTGATATAATCCGTATGCCACCAAGCCTACCGCAAGCCGAGGCACTATACCGACTAAGGGATTGCGGAATATCGCGGCGACGGGACTTGCCGACACGAACGCCGACGCCCATAACCCTATCGCCATAATCAAAGTCAATATTGCCGTAATACCGAAGCTCTGCACGAGCGCGGATATCAATATAGGCACCAGACACATCGCAAGGCTTATACCCGATATGGATACGGGGACGCAAATAAAAATAATTACAAGCGCAAGCAACATTGCGAGCACGGCGACTTTACCTGCCGACTTACGCGAGGACTTATTGCTCATTATACACTCTCCGATTGGGCTCTGACGATACCCATCACAAGTAAATTAAAAGATAATCGATATTGGCATACGACCGATTGACGTATCGCTGCCGTCTATACCTTTCGTAATATTATAACAAATGGATAGAAATATATCAAGAGAAACGCTATATATTAACGCGCAAAGTAAGCAGCGACATGATTGCCAAATATATATGCCATAGCGTAATAGGAGCAAATATCAAGCCGCATATCCAATCTTTCATGAGTAAAATTACGCCGAGCCCAACGGAGTATACGGCAATAATCAATGCTACGCTCAATCCTCCGACCAGCGACGACGCGCCCATAAATACTACGGTCCAAATAATGTAAAATAGACATATTGCGGCAACTGCTGCCGCATATCTGCCCGCTCCCCCTACTATCAATCTCGACATTACCGCAATCAGTAATACGTAAGCGAAAGCGCAACCTGCAGAAACAATCACGCCGGATATTCCGTATGGCAACTTAACCGAAGAAAATACGTCGGTTTTGATATTGATAAATGAGCAAATTGCGCCGCACGCAAGCGCTATCGCCATAGCAAACGCAAGCGCCCACATATACTTAACCCACTTGATGGACATATAATACAATATGCTTGTCTTAAAGCGGTAATGACGAAAAATCCGTATTAAATCAATAAATCAACTGCTCTGTCTAAAACGCTTGGGCGTACGCGAACACATGACAAAACGTATATAATTGACGCAATCCCAAACTATATCGATACATACTATCGGGATAAAGACGCACGCAAGCCAATCCGTAAGCAAATCCTTGAATACAAACTGAACGCACAGCCACATAATGAATATAATAGGCGCGCTGAGATATATCCAAAACTTGTATATAATCGGCTTAGCGGGAAAATCGATAAGCCATGTAAATACGTTATACGCTTGCATATCTACATTATAACCCACAACCGCCGTAAAATCAACAAAGACGTATATTTTATAAGCATTTGACGTAAAAAAATAGCAATCCCGAATTGATCGGGATTGCACGAACGCCGCTTCGTGGCGGCTCATTAATCGGCAATTACTTCATCGGGGCACGCCCTAACAATCACTTACCGATTAGTTGCAGCCGTTGCCGCAGCCACATCCGCAGCAGCTCAAAGCTACAAGGACGGGGATTATGTTACAGCCGCAGCAGCTGTTGCCGGTGTTACCGCAGCTATTATTACCGCAACCGCAGCAGCACATAAGTAAAAGGATGATCCACAGGCAGTCGCAACCGCCGCCGAAATCAAAATTATTCATATCAATTCCTCCGTTTAGATTAACGGCACGAGTCCGTTCTTACTTCACAATACGCAAAATGACGTAAAAGTGTTACCGACATTTGACATAATCGGAATAAACATAATATAATTAACTGAAATAAATATTATGGAGTAAATTATGGCTGATTTAACTATGGATAAGCTCGTCGCTCTATGCAAAGGCAGAGGCTTTATCTTTTCGGGCAGCGAAATATACGGCGGTCTCGCCAATACTTGGGATTACGGTCCTCTGGGCGTAGAATTGAAGAATAATGTCAAAAAGGCTTGGTGGAAGAAGTTCGTGCAGGAAAATCCTTATAATACGGGAGTCGATTGCGCTATATTGATGAATCCCCAAGTGTGGGTTGCCAGCGGACACGTAGGCGGCTTCAGCGATCCTCTTATGGATTGCAAGGCATGCAAGGCAAGACACCGCGCCGATAACCTTATCGAAGACTATATGAAAAAGCATAGCTGCGAGGAGAATATCTCGGGCTGGGATAATAAAAAAATGGAAGATTACGTTATCTCCCACAAGATACCCTGCCCCGTATGCGGCAAGAGCGAGTTTACGGGAGTGAGGCAGTTCAATTTGATGTTCAAGACTTTCCAAGGCATTACCGAGGACAGTGCAAGCACCGTATATCTGCGTCCCGAGACGGCTCAAGGAATATTCGTCAATTTCAACAACGTTGCAAGAAGCACGCGCATGAAGGTACCCTTCGGAATAGCTCAGATAGGTAAATCCTTCCGTAACGAAATTACCCCCGGCAACTTCACATTCAGAACAAGAGAGTTCGAGCAGATGGAGCTTGAGTTCTTCTGCAAACCCGGGACCGACCTCGAGTGGTTTGAGTACTGGAAGAATTATTGCAGAGATTGGCTGCTCGGACTGGGAATAAAGCAAGAAAGATTGAAACTGCGCGACCACGATCCCGAGGAGCTTGCATTCTACTCAAGAGCTACGACAGACTTTGAGTTCCTCTTCCCCTTCGGTTGGGGCGAGCTGTGGGGCGTAGCGGACAGGACCGACTACGACCTAAACGCACATATCAAGGCAAGCGGCAAGTCGCTTGACTATACGGATCCCGTAACAGGAGAAAAGTACGTACCTTACGTTATAGAGCCCTCTCTCGGCGCAGACCGCGTTGTACTTGCCTTCTTATGCAACGCTTACGAAGAGGAAGAAATCGACGGCGATACACGCGTCGTACTCAAGCTGCACCATGCGCTTGCTCCTTATAAAGTAGCCGTACTCCCCTTGCAGAAAAAAGCTCTCGGAGAAAAGGCGGACGAGATATACCGCATGCTGAGCAAGCACTTCTCTACCACCTATGACGAAAGCGCGTCTATTGGTAAGAGATACCGTAGGCAAGACGAAATCGGCACGCCGTACTGCGTAACGGTAGACTTCGATACTCTTGACACCGATACCGTAACCGTAAGAGAACGCGACAGCATGGCTCAGGTGAGAATACCGATTGACTCGCTTGTAAATTATCTGCAAGACAATCTGCAATATTAATTATACCTTATTAATAATATAAGCGGCGCGATAACTATCGCGCCGCTTATTGTATCTTGACTATATCGCTGATTGGTTATTTACTACCACGCGCCCTTTATCGACGTCCACATTGCGATAAGGAGCTCATACGTCTCATCGTCGTAATCCCTCATTACGGCGCACCTCTCAAGCTGCTCTATAGAAGGATATTGCGTCTTGAATAAGTCGGCGACGCTATACCCACCGATATCTGTCTTGGGATTATAATATACGGCTGTATCGTCCGAGTAGACAATATTGCCGTCCTCGTCTTCCTCGTATTCGCTCAAAAAGGCGGTGTAATCATCGGTATACACCAACAATTCCTGCCCGATATCGCCGAAGAAATAGGACAAATCCACCACCTCGTAATCCTCGGCGTCGTCCTCCGAGGCAATCATGCCGTACTCACTCCAGTAGTCGATAATGTGAGGAGTAGCATTGACCGAGGTATAGCCGATATATTCCATGTTGGAAATGCTGCTTGACGACATGCACATGAAATTGATAAACAGATTGGCGGCGTCGACATTCTTGGCATACTTGGGAATACACATGCAATCAAGCCATAAGTTGGAGCCTTCTGCAGGAAGATTGTATCCCAGCTCGACGCCCGATTCCTGCGCTAAGGCAATGGAGTACATCGCGTCTCCCGACCATTGCAAGAGGAAGTCCGTCCTGCCGTCTATGATGCTCTGCTTGCCCGTATCGGTCTCGTATTCGTGCAAAATATCCTTTTGCCTTTTAAGCATACTGCCCACATCGGCAACAAAATCCTTATCGCCGTTGTTGAGTATATCGGATACGCCGAGTATACCGTACTTATCGACGTTATTATTATAGGTATACAGCGCGCCTGCGGCATAGGTATCCCTTATGCTGTCCTTCATGTCTATTCTGCCTCTAAAGGCGTTATCCCACAGTACGCTCCAACCCGCGTCGAGTAGCTGCTCGAGATTATCGCCAGTATAGCCTCTTGACTTAAGAGTAGTAAAATTGTACACTATGCCGAGCGTGCCCCACATATAGGGCGCGGAATATACGCCATCCTTGTCAAACGTAAAGAAAGCATCGTCGCTACTGTCCTTGAACATATCCGCAACGCAGCCGCCTTGAGATACCGACTTGCGGTAGTCGGCAAACTCTGTTTCGTCGTCAAAGTAGATTTCGTATCCCATTCTCTCGCGCCACTCTTCGTAATAGCCCTCTATCCACTCCGAATACACGTCGCTGTCTTTTATCAGCGAAGTAAGCTGCTCCGTCGTGTATAGCGGCTGCAATAAATCCAGCCTTATCATCTTCTCGACCATATAGTCGGAAGGCACGACGATATCGTAATCGGACTTCTTGCCCGCTATCTTGTTGAGCATACTCTCATTGGTAGGGAAAGTCATATACTCAACCTTTATGCTCTCGCCGGTAACCGCCTTATAATACTGCTCGAAGTCGCTCAAGAGCTCTGGATCGATATACTCGTCTACGTTATAAATCTTGAGCACTTTATCTCGCGGCGAATATGCTAAAGCTATCGGCAAAATAATGAGCACGCACAATGCGATAGTGATAATTGCGGCAATGATTTTCTTTATCTTAACTGCTTTCATTTATTCACCGCCTTACTCGTATCTTTGCTCTTCTGATTGGCTTTAGTAATGCCGAGCATAATGAGCAGAATGACTATAAATATGATAGCCGACAATGCTCTCATCTCTATAGGCAGGGGCTTCTTTCCGCTTGCCTTGGAATATATCAACGTGGACAAGGTATAGAAGCCGTCTATTGTGAAATTGGTAATGACGAAATCGTCCACCGATAGCGTTACGCTCATCATAAAGCCCATCACAATACCCGGCATAATATCGGGTATTACGACTTTACGCAGTGCCTGCCACGGCGTGCAGCCCAAATCGAGCGCAGCCTCGTAAATCTTATTATCGGTCTGCCTGATACGGGGCAAGACGTTGAGCACCACGTAAGGCGTACAGAACGCAACGTGGGCAAATATCACCGCGACCATCTCCACGTTGCCCTGCATAGGTATAAGCGTCTTGAACAGTCCGAATAAAAGCATCAATCCGATTGCGCTGACAATCTCGGAGTTGACCATAGGTATCTGATTGACTGCGGAATATGCCGCCTTGACTCTCTTATTGCGCAGACTGTTGATGCCTATAGCTGCAAGCGTGCCCAATATGGTAGAAATAGCCGACGCAATCAACGCTATAAACAACGTATTGCACAAGGCAGAAAAGATTTCTCCGCTCGACGCGCCCGCAAACAGCTCCTTATACGCATCCAGCGAAAAGCCGCTCCAGTTGGATATAGACGTCGTATTGGTAAATGAGAATACGATAAGCCATATTATGGGCAGATACAGTATCGCAATCACCAGTCCGAGAAATACGGACGCAATAATTTTCTTTTTATTATACTTTACCATAATCCGCCTCCCATTGTGGAGCTGTCCTTATCGTACTTATTGACAATAAGCATAGATATGCCCACTATCAATACTATCACCAGCGATATCGCCGCAGCCACGTTATAATTCATGTACTCTACTTGAAGGTCGATATAGTCGCCTATAAGTGATATCTTGCTGCCGCTGAGCAGCTTGGAGATAGCAAAGGTAGTTATCGTAGGCGTAAACACCATCGTAATACCGCTCAATACTCCCGGCACGGATAGAGGAAAGATTACCTTCCTAAACGTAACCAATGCGTTGGCGCCGAGGTCGGCTGCCCCTTCCACAAGCGAGTAATCTATCTTGCTAATCGTAGTGTATATAGGCATTATCATAAACGGAAGATAGTTGTAGACCATGCCGAATATTACCGTACCCATGCCCATCTCTATGCCGATGAACTCAAACATAGCCTTGGTCGCAAGCGTACGCAATAAAAAGTTTACCCACATAGGTATCATGAACAGCATCACTATAGTAGGACCGAATCTCAACTTTTTATCCGCGAGCAGATACGCCACGGGATAGCCGATGACAAGACATATAAGCGTAGTGATAAGTCCTATGAGCAGCGAGCGACCGAGCATGGCAAGATTATCGCTTTTGAATACGGAAGCGAAGTTGGAGAAGGTGAACTCAAACGACAGTCCGCCCGTGCCGTCCTTGACCGAAAAAGCATACATCAGCAGTATAATGAGCGGCATGACTATAAACACAAACATGAATATGCCGTAAGGCAGACACAGATATTTGCGCGTAAACGTCTTAAACTTCTTCATTCTCGCTCCTTTGCGCTATAAAGTCCTTAGGGGCAATCTTCACGCCTATCCTGTCTCCTTTATCCCACAGATATTCCGTATCCGCAAGTATTACGTCTCCCACGTCGGTCATAATGGATACCACGTAGCTCTTGCCGTTGTAAATCATTGATTCTATATTGCCCGCAAGAGGAGCATTGTTCTCGTCGTCCTCTATCTCTATCTTGTCGAAGTCTACTCTCACGTCGATTTCTCTGCCCTTGAGACTTATGACTTCGCCGTCCAACGTCGCCTCCTCGCTGTCCGTGTCGTAGCTAAGTCCCTCTATCAACGACGACGGATTGCACTCGAAGTCAGCCCCGCATATCTGTATAGTATTGTTGGATGCAAATACCGCCTTAAAGGAGTTGAACTCCTTCTCTTTTCTCATGATATGTATATCGTCAGGGGCGACGCTTAAGCCTACTGTGCTGCCGATCGGATACTCGTCCACGTTGTGGATAATAAGGGTATAACCGTTGCTGAGGCACTCCATTTCGTAATGCACGCCCCTGAACAGACTGGATGTTATCACGCCCGTGATTTGCGCGCCCTCCGCGTCGGAAGAGACGAGCCAGTCCTCGGGACGTATGACAACGTCTACGTTTTGATTGGGGGCAAAGCCCTTGTCCACACACTCGAAGGTATGGGAGATAAAGCTGACGCTGTAATCCTCGAGCATGACGCCGTTGAGTATGTTGGATTCTCCGATAAAGTCGGCGACGTATGAATTGATCGGCTCGTTGTATATATCGATAGGGCTGCCTACCTGCAATATCTTGCCGTCGCGCATGACCACTACGGAATCGCTCATCGTGAGAGCCTCCTCCTGATCGTGAGTAACGTATATAAAAGTTATGCCGAGATTGCGATGCATCTCTTTAAGCTCAAGCTGCATCTCCTGCCTCATCTTAAGGTCAAGCGCGCCAAGCGGCTCGTCAAGCAACAATACCTGCGGCTCGTTGACTATTGCTCTTGCGATAGCTACGCGCTGCTGCTGACCGCCCGAGAGCGAATTGACGTCTCTGTTCTCGTAATCGGTAAGACCGACTATCTTAAGCGCGCGCTTTACCTTGTCGGTAATATACTTATCATACAGCCATACCTTGCGCTTCTTGCTGCGTCCCTTTTTATCGACGTATTCTTCAATCTTATATTGATTTTTGAACTTAACCGTCTTGACTTTTTCATTGCCCTTCCTATCGGTATAGGCTTGCTCGACAAGCATATCGCTGAGCTTGATTTTCTTAAGATAAGCTACGCCCTTTCTATCTACGGCCTCTACCTCTACAGTCTTAAGCCTCAGTCCGAATGCGATATTTTCAAATACGTTGAGATGAGGGAAAAGCGCGTACTTCTGGAATACGGTATTGACGGCTCTTTTGTGCGGAGGAAGTCCCGCCATATCGCTGCCGTTGAATAATACCTCGCCTTCGGAAGGATAATCCAATCCCGCAATCATGCGCAAAGTAGTCGTCTTGCCGCAACCGCTCGGTCCGAGCAAAGTAACGAAATCGCCCTTTTTGATAGCTAAATTGATTTTGTCGACGACAACCTTATCGCCAAACTTTTTAGTAAGATTCTTAAGCTCTATAATTGAATTCATTTTGCTCTCCGATATTAGAATGTGGGAGGCGCAGATACCCACAGCACTTTAGCCGTGGTCTTGCCCTCGTTGGTCAGATAATGTATCTTGGATGCGGTAAAGTAAAAGCTGCTGCCCTTGCTTACGTCATATATCTTTTTACCCAAATGCAGCCTTACCTCGCCCGCTAATACGTATCCGAATTCCTCGCCTTCGTGTGGCATATCCTGCATAGTAGCAACCCCCGGCTTCAACTCGGTAAGTATAGGCTCCATCTCATTCTTTTGCGAATTGGGTACAAGCCACACTATAGTCTGCCCCGAATTTTTCTTGACGAAATAATCCCCTGAGGAGAAGACAACCTGCTCTTCGACCTCTTCGCTGAAAAACTGCTGAAGGTCGCTCCCAAGCGCCGCCAGAATATCCGTAAGCGACGCAATCGACGGAGACGTAACATCGTTTTCAAGTTGCGAAATATAACCTTTTGTAAGCTCGCACCTGTCCGCGAGCTCCTCTTGCGTGAGACCGCATCTGTATCGCAACAACTTTATTTTCTCGCCTATATCCATACTTGACCTCTTGTTTACCTATACTAATCCCGACTGATATTAGTTTGATTATAATAAACAGTCAGTTTAGTAATAGTAAACAAATTATATTATCAGCGTTATCTGCTGTCAAGCATTTAGATACATATTTTTACATTAATTCTTAATATAAGAAATATTGCGCGTTATCGCCGCAAAAACAGAAAATTTCTGTCCTAAATATTATTAATTAAGCTACTATACTATATTGTAAGTGTTATTATTAGTTATAAAGCTACTCTGCTGATTTACGCATATGCGAGCCAATCAATGCCTGTATAAATATATTGAGACGTCTTAATATACTACTCAGTCCATGGGTTGACGCGCAAGAGTGTGCCTGTGTATCGCCCTATCCGTCTATCCTCACGATTTTTCCATCATAACGCGTGCCTTAAACATATTGACGCATATCTTTATCAAGGCAAACGAACAACCCCGATTGTATTACCTAATACGCAAGCGAATTTAACAAAGCCATAGGCGAAGGCAGACTACATAAAGTGTATCTAAGAATTGAATTTACATATATACTGATTATATAAAATAAGGCGCGGACTGACCGCGCCTTGACTATTAACGATTATTCGTTTAGCTTACGGTAATTACTACAGTAGAGGACGAGGCAATCTCTCCGTCCTTGACTACCTGATACTTAAGCAATACGATACCCGACATACTGAAGCTCGACATGCCGCCGCTCACCTTGATATCAAGAGTATAACCGTCAAGGTTGAAATCTGCAGAAGCGGTATACAGCGCGGTAGTAACGCTATCCGATAAAGCGATAATTGCGTTAGCATCGCAAATACCGTTCCTATTCACCTTAGCTTCTCTCATATTGGGATAAAGCACGCCGTCTATAACATAGGTGCTGTAGCCTGTAGCCTGCGACAGTCCGTGAGCCTTAAGCGCGGCGTTGTTGACTGCGCTCAAGTCGGATATATATCTCTGCACATAGCAGTCTGTAAGTCCCGTATCGGCGTTGCCTGCGAATGCGCTCCTATCTCCGTTGAGTTCCACGCCGCCTCTGAGCGTTCTTCCTGCGGAATAAGCGTAATTGATTGTACCCTCGTTGATACCTGCAAAGCTACCCGTTCCGTTGGTCATGTCGCCGGAAACTCTCGCTATCGAGTAAGCGGTCGTGATTGTACCGCCGTTCCTACCGACAAATCCGCCTGCGGCAAATCCTCTTACCGCATTGCCGCTTGCAGCAGCATTGCCCGAATACTTTGCGCCTGCATAGCAGGAATTAATAGCACCGCCGTTATTAAAGCCTACGAATCCGCCCGTATAATTCACCCTTGCAGATACGCTCTTTACGTCGCACTCTGCATAACTGCCGCTCACAACTCCTTGAGCGGAATTGCTTCCGAGCAATCCGCCTACGGCAAGATAGTTACTGCCGCTGCCGTCAAAAGACGACTCTACGGAAATCTCGCCGATTGCAGACGACGCCGTTATCTTACCCTCATTGTCGGCGACAAGACCGCCTACTGCGATATCGTTGTCCGACTTCTGCTCTGCGGTAATCTTAATAGAACACTCTACCGCATTCATTGTCGCATTGTTGACGTTATGACCTACCGCGCCGCCTACGTTGTTGTAAGACTTAATCTCGCCGCTCACGTAGACGTCCTCTATCTTGCCATTGTTGGTGCCTGCCAATGCGCCTGTGTAATCTACGTATAAGTTATCGGTCTTCTCTACTTCTTCGTCGTTCTCGGTTACTTTATAAGTGAAGCTGTAATCTGTATCGGTAAGCGTCAAGTTAATGAAGTTGACACCTACGATAGAGCCCGACTCGTTTATAGAAGCGAATAATCCGTATTCATTGCAGAAGGAATTGATTGTCCGAGCATCCTCTGCCTTCTTGGAATATTCGATTGCGCCCTTATTCTTAACTACAAGATTGCTTATAAAGTAATTGCCCTCAGTCTCGCTGACTTGATTGTCGGGAGCGGTATACTTTGCAGTGCCGCTAATTATAGAGCCTGCAAAATTCTCAAGCGACAGCCATGCGTTGCCGCCTGCGTCGATATTCTCCGCTATTACGAAAGTCTTGCCATTGCAATTATCGCCCTTGAGCATAAGAGCTTGGATATACATCAGCTTTGCAAAAGCAAAGGTCCTAATCTGAGCGGTGTCGATACCCTCGCTGTCCTTAGCGTATGTGGTGTCGATTACATATCTGCCGCCGTCATCTGTTTCGGGCTCGCAATAAGACAGATAGTAATCGTCAAGCGTCTTGGAGCCTCCTGCTATATAAGCGGTCTTTTGTCCCGAGTCGGTCTTGCCGTTGCTCGCCTGCACCGATACGTTGAAATATCTGCCGTATGCGGACTTAGTGCCGTCCATGGATTGATTGTGGACTATCTCTCCGTCCTCTTCCTTATGGAATATCTTATTTATATCGTACGTTATTACGACATAATCCGTATCCTCTGCTATTTTAGAGCCGCTGTAAGTATCCGATACGGTATACTTGCTCTCATCCTCGTCATAAGCTACGTTGACATTGACGCTGATATCGTTAAGAGAGTTGGACGAGGATACGTTATAAGACGAGAGCACTATCTTGAAAGTGTCTGCTATCTCGAGATAACTCTTGCTCACGTATATCTTTACCGCGTCGTACAGTTTATTCGCACCGCCCTCATAATCGAGATGCGCATATACGTTGCTGCCCTGAGGGCTAACAGCCGCATTGGTCTGAATTACGTCCGCAAGTCTTCTTACGGTATATATATCGCCTGCGTCGCCGGAAACAGGACCTACGGTATCGTAAATTCCGTCCTCGTCGCCCTTTGCGGTAACGGTAATCACGTATTCGCCGTGCTTATCGATATTGAGCGAAGATATCTGACAGGTAGTAGCCGTCTTGGACGAAGGCGTATAGGAATAATAGCCGCCCGCCTCCTTATCATAGGTATTATTCTGCACTTGCTCGAGCACGCTCTCTTTAGTCTGACCGTCAGCTATGAGCCAAGCCTCGATAATAATACCTTGAGAGTTGGTGTTGCCGTCCCATCTTATTCTCTTGGAGTTTTCTCCCGAAATTTCCAGTTTAGTAATATAAGGGGTAGTAAGGCTGCCCTTGACTACGTACTCAAACGTATAGCGCGCGGAATTGACGTAATCATCAGACGCAGAATCGGCGCGCACGCTTATATAGTACAAATCGGGCGTCTCGGCATACTTCCTTATTACGGTATTATTGGAAGAATCGGTATCTTCGAATTCAATCAAATCGCAAGACGCGCTCTCGGTCTTGACAGTTGCAATCTCTTTATCGTTGGTCTTAGAACGCACGGTAACGGTATAAGAGGCAGCATTGGTTACCGCATTCCAAGTAAGGTACAGATACTTGCTGCCCTCGCTCTGCTTGACCTCTACTCTTCCGCCTGTAGGAGTAGCAATGTTGTTCCCCCTATTATAGACATATTCCGATATCTTACTGTCCTTATAATCGTCGTTCTCCGCCAATGCCTGAACATATATAATATATTCGCCCTGCTCGGTTATACCGGATAAAGAAACTTTGGGCTCTCTTACTATCTGATTGCCTCTGCGCTCGCCGTCGCGCCCCTTCGTGTAGTACACGGCATAGCTATATGCGTTGTCTACCGCATCCCATACGAGCATATCGTTGTCTCTGTCCAAAGTAAAGCCTTTAGGCTCGTCAAGCTGATTGCCGTCATTGCACGCGGCAACAGCGGCGACAATCGTCAACACCGCGCATATTATCAATATAATCGCTGTAACTTTCTTTTTATTCATATATTTCCACCCGATGGCGAATTGTATCCGTTAAGTATACATATATATTATAACGGAAAAGAGCGACCTTTTCAACTACTTTGCCGTCTATATTATTTATCTTTTATATATAAGTATGCGAGCTCTCTATCCCGACCGTCTGCAAGTCTCATACGTATTATAGCGCAACGTCATTGAAGATAGTTTTATATACCGCCGCAAAATGACCGATATGCTCCTCAAATAACAATCGCAGGTATATTATCAATCCGCTTCGGCAATAAATCGATAGAAAAAGATATTGAATTTTAACTTGCGTTATGCTATAATAACCGATAGGGAGAAGTATATTTATGAATTTTGCCAAAAATCTGAGAATGTTCAGAAAACAGAAAAAAATATCGCAAATGATGCTTGCCGACAGCTTGGGAGTATCCCAAAGGACAGTATCTCATTACGAAAACGGCACGTCGGAGCCCTCTTTGCAGACCTTGTGCAAACTTGCCGACATATTCGATATCACCACAGACGAATTGCTTGGATATAAAAAGATTATCTAAGCATCGCCTACGCGCTTTAAGTAATCGATTCGGGGAGCCTATGCTCCCCGTTTTTTTATTTATCCTACGCTATCGACTGTCCTTTCCTTGCACGCATCCCTTAGCAACAAGGAATCTCTGATATCTTCGAGCAATACAGTTAGCGAATAAATTCCGCCCAAAGTATCCGAAGGTATCAGGTCGCTATATCTATCGGACAGTATAAACATGTCCTGCATGACCAACTTAGCGCGTCTTACAACGCTATCGAAAAATATTTTATCGCCAGCGCACATTTCTGCTTTAGCCGACGCAGCGCCGATATCTCCTCTGCTATTCCCGATACGTCTCATACTCTCCTCCTAATAGCTGCCGATATCATTCTACACCCGTATAGAACGCGTAATATGAAATATATCGCTTATACATGTCGAAACTTACGTTAATATATCGCTTTTGGGGCGATATCGTCCGTATGCGTCGCTATTATTCGTCTTCTGACTTAATCCTTCCAAGCAGATAAATTAATGCGCGTATTGCTTCTTTTTCGAGCAATGCAAAAGTAATGATATTGACGCGCCTTAATTATAATGATACAATATAAATAACTTTTATAAGAGAGGAAAATTATGAAACATCCGGAAATAGTCTCTCAGCTGACTCTTGAAGAAAAAGCTGCGCTTTGCTCAGGCACCGACATGTGGCACTTCAAGGGTATTGAGCGTCTCGGCGTACCTGCCGTAACAGTATCCGACGGACCTCACGGGCTGAGAAAGCAAACCAAGAAAAATATGACCGTATCCCAGTCAGTAGACGCTACTTGCTTCCCTTTAGCAACGTCTACTGCATCGTCGTGGGACGTCGAACTCGTAGAAGAACTGGGGCGCACGCTTGGCGAAGAGGCTGTGGCGGAAAGCGTAGACGTGGTGCTCGGTCCCGGCGTCAACATCAAGCGCAATCCTTTATGCGGAAGGAATTTCGAATACTTTTCCGAAGACCCTCTGCTCGCCGGTAAAATGGCGGCGGGGCTCATCAACGGCATACAGTCTACGGGTGCAAAAGCATGTATAAAGCACTTTGCCGCAAATAATCAAGAATACAACCGTATGAGCATAAGCAGCGAGGTAGACGAACGTACGCTCAGAGAGATATATCTCAGAGCGTTTGAGATAGCTATCAAGGAATCTAAGCCCGCCACCGTAATGTGCTCGTATAACAAAATAAACGGCGTGTACGCATCCGAAGACGATAGATTGCTCAATAAAATATTGCGCGACGAATGGGGCTTTGACGGCTTAGTGATGTCCGACTGGGGCGCAGTCAACGACAGAGTAATGGGCGTAGCCGCGGGACTTGACGTAGAGATGCCCTCAAGCGGCGGCATGAATAACCGAAAGCTGGTCAAAGCCGTCAAGGAAGGCAGATTGGACGAAAAGGTATTGGACGTAGCCGCAGACAGAGTTATAGACCTTGCCTTATCGCAAGTCCCTGCCAAAGACGGCTACGACATCGCCGAGCATGACGCGATATCTGCGCGCATAGCGGAAAAATGCGCCGTACTCCTCAAAAACGACTCTCTCCTACCCTTTAGTAAGGACGAGAAGGTATTGATAATAGGTCAACTTGCCGTAAAACCCAGATATCAAGGCGCAGGCTCGTCCTTTATCAATGCTCATAAAGTAACTTCGCTTATTGACGCGCTGCAAGAAGAGGGCATCCGCTATGCTTATGAGTCCGGCTACGACATTAGAGGTAAAGCCAACTCGGAAAAGCTGATCAACGAGGCGTGCGAACTTGCGGCAAAATACGATAAAGTGGTCATAATGGCAGGCTTGACTCCCAAGTACGAAGCGGAGGGATTCGACCGCTCCTCTATCAACCTGCCGCCCGAGCAAGACGAGCTAATAAAGCGCGTGAGCGAAATCAATCACAATACGGCGGTAGTGCTCAGCGCGGGAAGCGTGGTGGCAATGCCTTGGATTGACAGCGTCGCCGCAGTACTGAATATGGGACTTAGCGGTCAGGCATCGGGCAGGGCATGTATGAGACTGATGTACGGCATGTGCAATCCTTGCGGCAAAACCGCCGAGACATATCCCATATCTTACGATGACATACCTTCGGCAAAATACTTCCCCGGTAAACGCTATACCGTAGAATACCGCGAAGGCTTATACGTGGGATACAGATACTTCTCCACTTCGTCCACTCCCGTGCTCTTCCCCTTCGGACACGGATTATCCTATACCCGCTACGAGTATTCCGATATAAAAATAGATAAATCAAGCATTAAAGAAGGCGAAGATATAGAAGTCAGCTTTAAGGTTAGCAATGTCGGCGACAGAGACGGCGAAGAGATATCTCAGGTATATATATCCGCAGACGGCAGCCCCGTATACCGCCCCTACATTGAACTAAAAGGATTTGCCAAGACGGCGATAAAAGCGGGTGAAAGCGCTATAGTAACAATCAAGTTGCCCGCGAAATCCTTTGAATACTACAACACGGTTGACAACGCATGGCGCACGCATAGCGGGAAATTTGTGATACGCGTAGGCGGCGGCAGCAATAGTCTGCCCTTATCTGCCGAAGTCGAGATGCAGGCTAAGGAATACCCTCTGCCCGAGTGCGGCGACTGGTACAAAGCCCCCAATTCCGACGCGATAAGCGACGAAGACTTCACCAAGTTGCTCTCCCGTCCCATAACCGAAGAGCCGAGCATACCTACCAAGGGCAACTTTACTGCCGACGACTCTATAGGCGATATGGCAGAAACTTGCAGGCTTGCCCGCTTTGTATTGAAGATGGCTAAGCGATTCATACGTCTGGGTATGCACGCGGAAAAAGACGATCCCAACTATCTTATGATATACGAGGTAATGAAGACTTCTCCCATACGCGCGCTGTCATACTCCTCTCAAGGCATGCTCAACGAGAAGATGGCTCAAGGGCTGCTCATGATGATGAACGGACACAAGTTTAAGGGACTGTGCAAAATAATAGGCAATATCGGTAAGAAATAAGAATTTGCAAGTTGCCGACTATAAAGGCGGACGTTGGGCTATAGCAACCTCTATCGGTAGCTATGCCGCAAATATTGGATAGCGCAAGCTAACGCTTTTGTGTGCGGCGATACGGTGTAAATTGTAGAAATATCTTGCAATCAGACAATTAAAAATCCGAGTCGATTACGGCTCGGATTTATCATATTAAGCTAAATCATCGAATTAATAAGGCGTACTCCACCAATACGTTATTTCTGCCCTATTGCCGAGATATTCGTCAACCGATTCCAATATTTCCATTGATATGCCCTGCGGCAGCATTATGCAAAGCTCTACGTCGTCCTCTATACCGCTCAAGAATTGCGCGCTCATATTGCCTGCCGTCATTGTGCGATAATAATCGCTATTGCTACTCATAAAGTACACTATAAAGTCGTTTACTTTACAACCGTTAAATACACTCGCGCCGAGCGTGGTTACGCTCTCTTTTATTATTATGGAATTATACTCGGCATTGCCGAAAGCATAATCGGCGATAGTCTTAACTCTTCCGTCTACGTAAGAGAACTTGCCAAGAGTGGACCTGTCTCCGCGGATAGTATAACTCTCGTTGTCAAAGTCTCCGATATAGGCGTATATAGTAAGGTTGTCCATATCAGTATTGGTCAGGAAATAATGGCTGTACTCGGCGTATGTCGTGCTCGACAATTTATAGTATTTGCCGAGGTTGTACAACGCAAAATTCTCGCCTATCATATTGCCGCTGCTATCTTCCTCTGCGCCGTATATCGTAACCGCGCCGCTATTCTTGCAGCCTGCAAAAGCTCCGTTGCCTATAGTCTTAATCTGACTGCCTATTATGAAGCCGTCCAGCTCGTCGCAGCCGTAGAAGAGCAACGAAGGGATAGACGTAACGTCGGGATGCAACGACGTCTCCTTACTGGTCTCGAATTGCTCGGTATCGGAAGAGGTGGATGACTTATAACTCACCTTCTTGAGCGAAGAACAGTTATAAAAAGCGCCTGTACCCAAGGTAGGGTTGCTTGCAAGGAACTCTATGTTCTGTACGGAAATGCAATTTTGGAAAGCGTAGTCTCCGATGCTCTCAAGCGACTCCTTAATCTGCAAAGTAACCTTGGAGGAAGAATAATTGCAGTCTTGGAAAGCGCGAGAGCCTATCGACGTCAACGTCTCTTGGTCCAAAGCGCGCAACAGTACGTTGTACGCCGCGCCGAGAGTAACTACGGGATTGGACGGGACGGAACGGGTGGTAAACCTCATCCTGCTGCAACCGTAGAATGCGCTGTCGCCTATGCTTTCAAGCGCGCAAGCATTGCCCGTAAAATCAAAGTTGGTCAGCCATGACGCGCCGTCAAAAGCGTTGTTGCCGATACTCTTGAGATTGCCCGAGCACTGCACGGTAGACGATACCGTAGTAATAGCCTTGTAGAAGGCGTAGCTGTCTATGCTCTCAAGCGATAAGGGCAACGTGATATCGTATACGCCGCTCTGCCTGCCGTTTCCGCCAGAGCTTTCCGAGATATACAGCTTCTGAAGTCTCGTGCACTCGGAAAAGGCATATGCGCCTATGCTCTTTACGTTGTTGCCCATTGTTACCGTAGTGAGCGCCGCGCAGCCGCTGAATGCGTGATCGGGTATAGCCTTTACTCCGTCGGGCAACGTAATCTCGTTGAGATTGGACACATTATAGAACGCTTCCGAATCTATAGTAAAATTATCGGCGGTGCTCCTAATGATGACGGTATTTAAGGTCTTATTATCCTTGAACGCGCCCGCGCCTATGCCGACAACCTTCTTGCCGTCTATCTTATCGGCTATCTCCAGCTCCTTGTCCGTGCCCGAATACTTGGTTATCGTAGCTTTGCCTTTAGATATCGATAAGGTGTATGCGCCTACCTGCTTAATCGAAGGCGAAAAGTCCGCTTTGACAATAAGCGCGATAGCCGTAGCGACAATCGCTACAACCAATACCGATACCAACACTATCAACGTAATCTTCTTGTTATTACGGTTGGAAGGCGTATTCACTGTGGTTTCACTGTTATGCTCTGCCATATTCTGTACTCGCTTATCAAATATAATTATAGCTATAATTTTATTATTAGCTTAAATCAGTATAGCATACTAATCGCATTATTTCAACTGATAACGCGGATATGCTCTATATGCTCTCAAGTATCTTGATTGCCGTCCTAATGCCGTCGACGGCAGCCGACGTTATGCCGCCTGCGTATCCCGCGCCCTCGCCGCACGGCAACAACCCTCTTATACTGCTGTGTCCGTCGTCGCCGCGCAATATTCTAAGCGGCGCGCTCGTACGCGTCTCCACTCCGCTGAGCATACTGTCTGCATGATTGAATATAGGTATCTTCCTTGCGAATACGTCGATAGCTTTATCAATAGAGCGCGCCGCATACTCGGGCAGACACTCGTTGATATCCGACAACACGTATCCTCTGCGGCAAGAAGGCAGGACGTCTCCTATACCGCCCACTCTTTTTGCCCTAAAGTCCTCAAGCCTTTGCACGACGGGAGCATATCCGCCGGACAGCTTGAACGCTGCTCTTTCGTACCTGCGCTGAAACTCCACGCCGTCCATTACCTTATCTCCGAAGTCTTGCGGAGTAACGGACGCGAGCACTGCGCTGTTGGCGTTGACGGCGTCTCTTTTGCTGTTGCTCATACCGTTGACTACGCATCCGCCGTACTCGCTTGCGGCTGCAACTACCTCTCCGCCCGGGCACATGCAAAACGTATAACAGCCTCTGCCGTCTATATCCGCCGTAAGTTTATAATCCGCGGCAGGTAAATCACTTCTTGCGCTGCCGTACTGAGCTATATTTATATCTTGCTGCCTGTGCTCTATCCTCAGCCCTATCGCAAAGGGCTTTGGACTCATAACGACAGAATTTGACAACAGCATCTCGTAAGTGTCGCGCGCACTGTGTCCTATGGCAAATACAGCCGTATCGCAATCGAGTATCCCCTGTCTCTCTCCCTCGAGTATGACAGATTTCAGCCTGCCGCCGATTGCGCGTATACCGACAACCTTAGTATTATAAATAAACGTGCCGCCCAGCGATATAATCTCATCTCTGATACCCGATACCACTTGAGGCAAGATATCCGTGCCTATATGCGGCTTGCCTTGATATATCAATTCTTCCCCGCCGCCGTGAGCAGCAAATTCTCTCAAGACAAGCGGCGCGACAACGCCGCCTACGCCGCTGTTCAATTTACCGTCGGAAAACGTACCCGCGCCGCCCTCGCCGAACTGCACGTTACATTCCGCGTCTAAATCCGCGCCTGCAAAAAAGTCGCTTACCTTCTTAACCCTTTCTCTTACTTCTCCGCCACGCTCGATTACGGTAGGCTTTACGCCTGCCTTGGCAAGAGTGAGCGCACACATCAATCCGGCAGGACCGCTGCCGACTATGACGGTCGAGCCGCTCTTACCGCACAGTCCTACGGACGAAAGATACTCCTTGATGCCGCCAAGCGGAGCGTTACATATCTCCACATGAGGATTTTTACTCGCTCTTACCGCCTTTCTTTCGTCGCCTTTGATTTTAACGCCCAAAGTCAAGGCATAGTGAATAT
>CAMWNK010000009.1 GCA_947175555.1 uncultured Clostridia bacterium
CCTATCAAATATCATTTACAAAAGCCTAAAATATATCTGATGTTAAAAACTTAATTATTTTGTTGATACTGTTAAGTTTTATCCACAAATTATTAACCTTAAAAAAATTATATAACAGACATATTTGCGACAATTTTCAGGGATATACACATATCCACAGACATTATTAGGTCCCTTATTATCCACTTAAAAAATAAAAAAGTATATTAAGGCGATTAGTTCAATCAAATGAGTGAAATAAGTTGGAAATATTATATCCTTTATATTATAATTTAGCATAAGAGGTGTCATATGAATTACAAAAAAATGATAGTCGACACAATGAACGACATATATTCCAATTCTCTTACTACTTCGTCAGGCGGCAACATATCGCTTATAGATAAAGACGGCAATATCTTTATATCTCCGTCGGGGCTTGATAAGGGAGCTTTAAGAGAAGATCTGATATGTATAGTAGATAGCAACGGCAACAATCTAAGTAAATATAAGCCGTCTATGGAACTTCCTTTCCACAGTAAAATTTATAGGATAAGAAAGGATGTAGCGGCGGTAGTTCATACCCACTCCCCTTATCTTACGGCGTACTCTCTTATAGACGGTGCGCCCGAGACTAAGATAAGTTACTTCCACTATAAAAGCAATAATAGCATTGCTAAGGCGGGTTACGATATACCCGGCTCTATAGAATTGGGCGATAAGATATGTAAAAAAATAGAAGAAGGATACGACAGCGTAATGATGAGGAATCACGGCGCAGTGGTAATAGGCAAGAATATGCCCGATACCTATCGCAAGATGGAATCACTTGAGCATTGCGCGTCCATCAACGTATTGGCTCAATCTTTGGGCGGAGTAAAGACTCTTACATTAGAGCAATTAAAAAGCTATCAAGATAAAGAAGAAAACTACAGTATCTCAGATATAAATGAAATAGTAGATGAAGATATAGAAAAAGCCGTATCGGAGCTGAAGCAATATGCCAACAGATGCTATAATCACGAATATTTCTTATCATGTATGGGCGTAATATCCGTAAAAGTAAGCGGAGGAATGCTGATTACATCAAGAGACTGCGACAGACGCGATATAACAAATAGTGGAAAATATAGCGGAGTTACGTTCATAAAAGATAACAAAATATACGGCGAATATCCCGATATGAGCTGGAAGTTGCATCTTGAGATATATAAAAACAGCGATATGAACTCAATATTCACTGCTCTGCCTAAATATATAGGCGCATATATAGCTGCAAGAAGCGATATAGACAGTAGAACTCTGCCTGAGAGCTATATCATGATGAGACAGGTACTTAGGTATCCTGCGCTGAGCGATATAGAAAATAAAGAGAAGATTGCAAAAAATATAACAGAAGTCAATCCTGTGGCTATAATAGATAACTCTTGCGTAGTATGCGGCGGAAAGACGATAAATAAGGCGTTTGATAGATTGGAAGTATGCGAAGCTACTGCAAAAGCGTATTATATAACCAAAAGCATAGGTAAAGCTCTTAATATAGAAGATAAAGAGATAAAAAAGATAGAAGACTACTTCAATCTCCCACTCTAATCAATAAAAAGTGAAATTTATCTAAGAGACGCTGTAATAGGCGTCTCTATTTATATAAACAAATAAATTAAGTTAAAAAAATATATAAAAGTGCATATAAAATACATAAATTAAGCTAATTATTATCTTAAAAACATAAATAGTATATATTATTGTTAAAAATCATTGAGTTAAATCAAATATTTTTATATATTATATAGACGCCTGATAAAATACTGTAAGTGCATATAGTATACATATAGTAAGAAAGTATTATAAAATATTTTGTCGGATTTTGACATTTATGTTCCGAATGAGACGCATATGGATTATGATATAAAAAAATAAAGGAGAGTATTATTGATATGGACAGCTTACATGACTTGGCAAGACAGGCTAAACGCAGATTGAAAGGATGCGACGAGGGAAAGAAGAAAAGCGAAGACAATGCAATAATCATAGACGCGGTAAAAGATATGATATGCTCCGAGGAGATAATAACCAATCCTATAGGAAGATTGACAGATAGCAGCGTATATGAGACGTTGTCGGAGACGGACAGGCAGAGATATATACTGTGTCTTGCGGAGCAGTACAATAAGTGTATAGATAAATTGTCCAAGAAAGGAGCTTGATACATAGAGCCGTAAACGTAATATAAGTATACTTATTAATAATTGACAAATATACGACTTATACTATTGCGATTGTCTATAGAGTAGGCTTTATTATAAATAATTATATATAGATACAAAATAGACTTAAAAACGGTAGGAAAAGACACGTATATAAGTATATAATATTATGTATGACAACGACGCTTAACGTATTGATGCTACTTGCGGGACTGATACTGATACTCAAAGGCGGAGATTGGTTTGTAGACGCGTCCGTAAAGATAGCTAAAGCTCTCAAAATTCCCGAACTGGTAATAGGCGCGACTGTAGTGAGTATAGGTACTACGCTGCCTGAGTTGCTTACGTCCCTTACGTCTGTAATTAAGGGCATGATAGCAGGCAACGAGCAGCAGATGCAGGCATTTACAGATATAGCTATAGGCAATGCCGTAGGCTCTATGATGTGTAATATAGGTCTTATACTTGCCTTGGTAATGATTATCAAGCCGCAGAAAGCAGAAGGCGCGTCATTTATATCTAAAGGACTGTTTTTACTGTCGGTATCCGCCTTAGTAGTGCTATTTTCTATCACGGGCGGCGCGCTGGTACTGTGGGAAGGTATAATATTACTGGTGCTGTTTATAGCCTTTATGGGTGCTAACGTATACGAAGCACTCAAGAAGAGCGGTAAGATAAAGAGCAGAAAAGATACGTCTAAAGACGTAATGTATGAAGACAGTAGTAGCGATAGCTCGGCAGTAAAACTTGACAAAAAGGAAAAGATAAAGACTGTCGTCATGTTCTTGATAGGCGCGGGCTGTATCGCAGGCGGCGCAATATTTATGGTGAACGGCGTACAGGATCTGTGCATATCCTTTGGAATACCCGAGCAGATAATAGCAGTTACCGTAGTGGCGATAGGTACGTCGCTTCCTGAGCTGGTAACGTCTATTACCTCTCTAAGGAAGGGCAATGAGGATATAGGTATAGGCAATGTGGTAGGAGCTAACATTATCAATGCCACGCTTTTGCTCGGACTTGTATCCGTAGTTACCGGAAGAGGTCTGAATATAGACGCATTTACAAGGAATTATGTGCTGTGGTTTATGCTGGGAATAACGGCATTGCTTGTAGTGCCTTCGCTATTTACCAAGAAGGCAGGACGCTTGCAGGGTATACTTATGATTATGGCGTTCATCACTTGCATCAGCCTAAACGTGTGCTCTGTGTTGGGTATGATATAAAGTAAATTTATTTCTAAAATAAGTATAATATTACTATTAGGGACGCTGTCGATAACTTTTGATATATATATAGATAAGGATAACACTATTACTAAGTAAATGAGATAATGAATAAGTATTAATATAGGATATCATATTAAATAGCAATAAAAGTATAGCAATATTAGTTATAAGCAATATCTATTATTAAAGTGAAAAAATAAACGCATCTATATAAAAGATGCGTTTATTCTTAATAATTAATCACCGATTGATGTAATTATAGCTTACTGTTTTCGGCAACAGACTTGCGGAACAGTCCTACACACTTTACTACTGCGGTGAGAATAGCTATGCCTACCGATATGATAAATGTAATCAGCGCGGCGTGCCAGCCAAGCGGCATAGTTATCTCCGTAGCGATATGAGCAGTAGTAGAGCGAGAAATCAGATGGCAGAATACTGCGCCGAGCGATATACCTACTATAAACTGTATCATAGATGTTATTAAAGCCTGTAACATCATGACAAGAGAAATGCTCTTTTTTCCAAAGCCTATTGCGCGCAGCACGTTGAAGTGCCGTTGCTTGGAAGATATCTGATAGTTGACCGACGCGCATGATAGCAGAGCAAGACCTACAGATACTACTACAGCCAGAGCTATAATAAAAGGTAAGAAATTATCAATATCACTTGCAAAAGATACTGTATAAAATGAGTTAACAAGCTTTATGTTAGAGCTGTTTATACCGTTTAACTTAGTTAACTTATTTAATAATACATAGGCGTCCCGTCCCTTAGCGTTGATTATTAAATGATATATACTTAGAGAAGATTTGTTATAAGAGTTCATAATCCTAAGAGTACATGTACGGTACAGCTCGTTGTTCAAGATAACGTCCGCGCCTGTCAATCCGTCATAATCGAATATATCCTTGACGGTAAATTCACCTTCGCTGTATGCGCTCCACTTAAGGCTGTCGCCTACAGATATATTATGGGCATCGGCATAAGACCTTGATATATAAGCCTCGCTGTGAGACGGCTCGCCGAGATAAGAAGCATAGTGCATACTGCTATTATATCCCGCAATCTTATCTGTAAATTTATTAACTATATTGCCGCTGGTATAAGAAGTATTATAAAAGGCATATAGATTGTCTCTTACTATATCCGAAAATCCGTCGCCGCACACTATCATGTTGAGCATAAAATTAGAAGTTAGACAATAAAAGTCCTCTTTTATATCTTCGGGCATCTCTTCAATAAATTGATAAGAGAGCATTTCGTCATAAGGGCGGTAACCGTCGTCGAAGATACCGCTAATGATAACTCTAAAAGCAGGGTGTAAATCAGAGTAGCTGTTATAATCAACGTTAAGACAGTCTCCTACTAATTCAGACATATCACCTTTGCCTTCCAACATAGCAAGACTCTTTGCAAAAGAGCAAGGCAATAATACCTCTATCGGCGAGGAGGGATAAGAGCCGTGCAATATCTTAATATCGAGACTGCCGCTCTTAGCTTCTACAAATTCAAAATTAATGTAAGCAAAAGGTCTCAGAGACGGATGTTGTACATCAAAGTCATAAGGTAAAAAAATATTATATGCTAAGAGAAGTTCTTCGCCTGACTTTTCTCTCATGCGGATAACTTCGTTATAAGTTGTATCAGTATTTATATGTACGTTCTTATATTCAGCCTTATTAAGACTGCATGCATGCGCCCAGTTGGTATCGTTAAAGCTAAGCGTAAGCAGGACAATGGTAGCAATACATATAACAGCCGCGGCTATTGTAGTAACTATACTCTTTACCGCTCCCGCGCCGACATTGAAGCCTGCGAGCTTGAATACTGTGCGCGCAGCGGTACGGTCCTTAATAGATGTGAATCCGTTGTTATTATCAAAAGAGGAGCGGATATTACCGTCATTGACAGTCAGCTCGCTCGCAATCTCTCCGTCTGAGATATTAATAATATAGTCGGCATACTCATCGCATTGTGCATCGTTGTGACTGACTACGGCTACCAATCTATCTTGAGACAGACGCTTGAGTATGTCCATGACGCGCTTAGCATTGCCGCTATCGAGATTGCCCGTAGGCTCGTCAGCAAATATCATAGAGCCGCGCTTGGCTACCGAGCGCGCCAAAGCGACGCGCTGCTTTTCACCTCCCGACAGTTTACCCGCCTTGGTATCTATGCAATCCGACAGCTCCACCAGCGAGAGCAGCTCTTTAATGTCGTCATCGGTATAGCTCTGACCTACAGCCTGCATTGCGAAGGCAATATTATCCCGTACCTTCATATCGTCAAGCAACATAAAGTCCTGATATACCACACTGACGCAGCTACGGCGGTATTCCTCGGCGTTGTTGCGAGTAATGGGCGTGCCGTTGTATGTAATCGAGCCGCCGTCGGGGAAGTCCACAGCGGTAAGTATATTCATAAGAGTAGTCTTACCGCTGCCGCTCACTCCGCGTATGAATACCATACCCCTATCGGGCAGGGTAAGGCTTACGCCCTTGAGCGCAGCCTTACGGGGATATATCTTACTGATGTTGTCGACTTTTAGCAATATTTCACCTCCCGCGTTTTATAAAAGCGAGCATAGCGCTTTGTAGACGATTTTAATTATCAGAAATTGATAAAGACGATTATCTTATAATTTAAGTATATGGCTTAAACATATATCTGTCAATACTCAATATAAATATAGATTAATACCAAGAAAATAAGTATAAATTTAAGCTATGCCAATGACAATTATAAATGTTAAAAGTTAGCTTTTATCGGGTAAATTTTGACTTAAAGTAGGAATCGAGCTTTTGCGCTTAATTTGCTTAAGGGCTATGATAAAGCACGTTATCGTAGCGGATATGCCGAGCGCCCAACCGATGGGGTAGGACCAACATATACCGAGGAAGCCGAGCGACGGCGATAGGATAAACGAAAAGATAACGCGTATAATCAAATCCGTAACAGTACCTATCATAAACAGCAACATCTTGCCCGAGCCGCGCAGCATACCGTCGAGCACGAGCTTAACGCCCACCACGATATAGAAAGGAGAGGTGATGACCAAGAACTGCTTGCCTGCTGCAACCATTGCCTCGAACTGTGCGTCGGAGCTGTCGGCAAACAGCGCGATAAGGTAGCGGGATAGAGAAAGCGATATCGCTATAAAGAATATATCCATTAAAGCTACGATAAGCACAGCCGACTTAAGTCCCTTACGCACTCTATCGGGCTTGTCTGCGCCGAGATTTTGCGCGGTGAACGATGAGACGGCATTGGACATCATATTGTTGCAGGCGATACATAAGGTATTGACCTTGACGGCAGAATTGTAACCTGCAATCACCGCAGAGCCGAAGCCGTTGATAATGGACTGTACAAACATCTGTCCCACTGGGATAAACAGCTGCTGCACTACGCTGGGTACGGCAATGCGGCATATGGATAGAGCAATCGGCAGAGAAAAGGGGCGGACACGGGTGTCGTCGCCCTCAGTAATGCGGATTTTTCTCAGGCGGATAAACAGCCAAATAAGGGACGTAAGGCAAGCGATGCCTTGAGCGATAAAAGTAGCCCACGCAAGTCCCGATACGCCGAGACGTATTCCTACGGCGTCTACCGTAAAGATTAAGTCGAGCCCCACGTTGAGTACGGACGAGCATATAAGCAGGATAAGCGGGGCGCGGGAGTCTCCCATTGCGGTGAAAGCCGCCGTCGCTGCATTATACAGCAGCACGAATGCCACGCCAAAGGTGTATATCCTAAGATAGCTTGCGCTGTCGTTGAATATCTTATCCTCGGTATTGAGCGCCTTAAGTATAGGCGTGCACAGCAGTTCGCCCATCAGCATGAGCACTGCGCTGAGCACAAGCGTCATAGTCATGGCGGTGAATACAGCCGTCTTCATCTTGCCGTATTCCTTCGCGCCCATATGCCGAGCGATTACTACGGACGCTCCCGCCGAGCCTCCAAGCGCAATAGCCACGTATACCATGGTTACGGGAAAAGATACGGATGTAGCTGACAGCGCGTCCACGCCGAGCACATTGCCTGCGATAATGCTATCGGCAAGGTTGTAGAGTTGTTGGAAAATGGTGGCGACAATAAGGGGCAGGCTAAACTTTATCAATGATTTGGCAGGGCTGCCGATTGTGAGGTCTTTAACCATGATTTGCTCCTTATTATACTACCAAGATGCCTATAAAAACGTACTTTTATAAGGCAGCTAAGCGCCGAATAAAGCCGCTCGCGCGTACCGAGTGCAAAGCTGTCTCTCATGTCTGTATCGGGCAATCGGCTTTATAATTATATGATATATTAATACTTAGGACCGACAATGTCAAGCGGCGGATATCTCAAATAGGCTTGCGGATAAAAAAACGCCCGCCTTATAGGCGGGCGACAAAATATGCCGATATAATCAGCGCCACAATACGTTAAGGCTCTCTCTGTCCAGCACGCCCCAACGATCGTCTAAGCGCACTATTGCCTTACCGCCTGCAAAAGGAGTGGCAACGTCATAGATAAAGTCCACAGCAAGGTTGCCCTGCTTGTCGATATATCCCGTCTTTTCGCCCTTGCTGACGGCGGCGAGACCTTCCTTAAACGAAGTGCCGCAATCGTAATCGCACGGTATAACGAGGGTAGCGGATGCGTCGATGTAACCGATAAGAGAGTTGCTCTCTATGCCCGCAAGCCCTTCGCTGAAAGAAAATGCCTCTTCGTAAACGGGTTGGATGACTACATTTCCCTTCCAATCCTTATAGCCCCACTTGCCTTTGCGGCAGAACTTGACGAGGTCGCCTTCCTTAATAGGCTCCTTGGGCGAGGGATTTTCGCGAGGGGGACGCTTGCGCTTGCCGCCCATGATAATCTCGTTGATTGTAAGCCCTGCGTACATGCGGGATAAGGATTCGTTAAGAGCGCGCTCGGACTTGGGATTATCTTTGCCTCCCAAGTTGTTTCTGTCTCTGTCCCTATTCCTATCCCTATCCTTGCGATCGGGCTTGCCTTTTCTCTCCGACGAGGGGATGGGATTTTTATTATCGTTGCCGCGCTTAGGCTTGTCCGAGCCTGCGCCGCCTGAGGGGCGGGACTTATTGTCGCGCGAGCCTTTATTATTATTGCTATTGTTATTATTGTTACTATTATTGTTGTTGCTTACGCGCTCTCCTTTAGGAGCAGGAGTAGCGGCAGGGGTATCGTCGGGACGGAAAGACAGCTTGAGCAAGCTAAGCGCGCGCTGTATCTCTATACAGTTGCGTTTGCCGATATTCTGAATGCGGTACATATCCTGCATGCGCCTTTTGGCTATGTCGGCAGCAGTCTTTACTCCGCCCGTCTTGAGCGCGGTGAGAGTACGCTCGCTCAAGCCCATGTTCTCTACAGGCGTGGCAAGCGCGGCTGCATCGCCTACGGGCGTGTAGTTGTCCTCGCGCTTTTTTCCGCCGCGGCGGTGAAATCTTCTGTCCATAGCGATATTTTATCACAAAGGGAGAGAAACGGACAATGTTTTTCAATACTTTTATCGCAAATTATGGCGCTCGGCAGCGATATGTGCTATAATCGTTATATATGACACGCGCGCGCGAAAAAGAATTTATTATTATATCCATATTGATAATAGCGGCGGTTTTAGCCTCCGTGTTCTGCTTTGCCGCCGTATCGCCGCTGTCTGCAATAGGCACCGACCCCGTCATACTTGCGCCCGATAGCAAGTTCGCAGTAGGAGGAGACTACGTGGCGTATACATGCGAGGGCAGCCTTTCTATAATAGATATGAGTTACAACTACAGCCCAATCACAAAAAGAGACGCTTACGTAGGCGAAGTGCTGTCTATAGCGATGTCTGCGGACAATATTGCCTTGCTCACTCAAAAAGACGGGGTAAGGAAGGTTACCGTATTCCCCTATAGCGCGGACGGCATAGGCGACGGCGTGAATGAGACTTTTAACAGCGGCGACGAGTACGCCACAAAGGAAGGGCTCAAACAGCTGTATTACAAGGATAGCTTGCTTTGCGGTCTGGCAAGGTCGGAAGCTGTCAATCAAGACGGTTATAAAAGATTTAATAAAAAAGACGATGTGTATGTCGGCGCGAGCGACTTTATACTGTCGCTGGACTCGGAAACGCTGCATTTTGCAAGCGGCAGATATATAAAAAGCGCGGATAATATTTCATACAACGAGATAGTCAACTATAACTCCACGCCATTCCCTACGGACGTCAAACAGATATTTTTAATCGACGGCGTAATGACCGTAAATACTCAAGACGGTATATATTACGAGAGCGAGGGCGGCAGCTTTGTAAAGATAACGGACGAGGTGTATACCTACGTTACGGGCGGACAGGCGGAGTACTCGGACGGATATATATACATATTCGACGCGCAGCTTTGCTCTATCAAGAGATATACGGTAATTAAGGACGAGGACGGCTACAAGCTCAAGTACAACAAGAGCTACGATACAGAAAGGTACGCCCACCCTACCGAGTTCACAATGATGGCGGGAATTGCCGCGATATCCGAAGCAGGAGTTACGCTGTATCGCTCGCCTCGGGACCTCGAAGTCGTGGATACGGGCGTAATATACGCCTTTGCCCTGCAAGATACTCAAGACGGGTATTACTACTGCGTCAACGATAAGGGCGCAAGAGGATATGCCGAAAAGAGCGCGGTAAGGGTGCTTAATAAGTCCGAGGTGGGCTACGAGTACGGACAACCTCTGCATACGCTCATAGATACGCCCGTGTATGCTTATCCTTACGACGGCGCGCCGATAATAGCGAATATGCGTCCCGACAGCAGCGGGGCTGTCATATGCAAACTGCCCGACGGCAGCGAGATTTACAACTCCGCGCTTATCATGAAAGATAACGTGGCAGAAGACGGCGGCAAGCCGATATGGGACAGATACAGCGTAGTGATAAAGACTAACGACGGCGAGATAAGCGGATATGTCGACAGTCGCGCGGTGTGTCCGTATACGTCCTATATTCCGCCCTCGACCAACAAGTCTTGCAGGGTGGACGCAAAGCGCGCGGGAATAAAAATCAAGATGTATTCCGCCCCCGACGAAAAAGCGGAATGTATATTCGAGCTGTCGGATAATACCGAGCTCATGCTTGCGGACGGATACAGCGAGGGCAGCGAGTGGACTGCGGTAATATATAAAGATAAGAAAGGCTATGTCAAGACAGAAAATATAATCGTATCGGGACTTACGCAGCTGAGGATAATACTTATAGTGGTGCTGTGCGTATTGGGCGCTGCGATAGCGTCAATCAGCGCGGTGCTGGCAATCAAGAGAAAGAAGAGGAAAGAAGGTCATGAGGAAGAATAAGCCGAGAATTATAGTCGCGGCAGTCGCGGCGGCAGTAATCGTATTAGTATGCGCGCTGTGCGCTTGTTCTCGCACAAGCGAGCTTAACCCCGACGGCCTTAAAAATTGCATTGCAGTCGACTTGTCAGACGAATATCAGACTATAGAGGGCTTCGGCTCGTCGTCGTGCTGGTGGTCGCAGACGGTGCCGGACAACTCTAAGTCGCAGATAGAACTTGCAAAAGCCTTGTATTCTCACGACGGAATCGCGCTGAGCATATACCGCTACAATATAGGCGGCGGCTCGGCAGAACTGAGCGGCGATATATATAAAGACCAGAAAGAGCGCAGGACGGAAAGCCTCTTTATATCGTCCAACTACGACGAGAGCAAGAGCGCGAAGGAGAACTTCGGCAATGCCGCCAATTACGACTCGACTAAGGACAGAAATGCGATTGCGTTTATGGAGCAATGCGTAAATCAGAGCAACTCGAGCGTGGAGTCTGTTGTACTATTTGCCAATTCTCCGCACTATCTGCTCACTCAGTCGGGCAAGACGCACGGCGATTACGAGTATCAAAACAATCTGCCTGAGGAAAATTACGAAGCGTATTGCGAGTATCTCATACAGTATCTATATGAGATGTGCGTGGTGAGAAGACTGCCCGTTACGGAGATAAGTCCCGTCAACGAGCCTCAGCACAGATGGGGCGGAGCAGGCAACTCCTCGCAGGAGGGCTGCCATTTTCACCCCGAAAATTTAGCGGCTTTCTATAATGTGTTTTACCGCTATTTGGACAACTTCAACGCAAGATACTTAAAGGACGTCAAGATGTCCGTGCTCGAGAGCGGCAATTACGATACGTATAAGCAGGCGGCGATACTCGAGTACGTGTATGCGATGTCTAAGTACGATTACTTTGACAAGATAGATAGGATTGCGGTGCACTCTTACGGCGAGCCGCTCTCCGACGAGGCGAGAAACTCTTTTATTTACAAACTCAACGCCAAGTGGCAAGATAAATTCAGCATCGATATGTCCGAGGTGTGTCATATGGAGTCGGGGCTGGATAAGAGCATGGACAGCGGCATTTATCTTGCGCAGGTGATGGATAAAGACATGCGCTTGCTTAGCGCTACGTCGTGGTCATGGTGGCTGGGCGCGAGCGGTTATGACTATAACGACGGGCTTGTCGGATGGCAATACGGCACGCGCGACGGCGTAGTGGATACCGATATAAAAAGATACAGCGTAATGGGACAGTACTCTAAGTTTTTGCGCTCGGGCGACGTACGCATAGGCGCGCAGCTCAGCAACGCCGTCAATTCCGTCAAGCGCGACGTAAGCGCAAGCGCGTATAAGCGCGACGACGGCAGCGTGATAATAGTAATCACCAATACGGGTAAAGCGCATACGCTCTCTGTTGCGGGCGAGTATAAGAACATGCAGGTGATAACGACAGACGCGACAAGCGATATGTCTACGGTATACGGCGGTAAATTCCGTAATTATGTCAATCTCGGTGCAAAGAGCGTTACTACAATAGTACTTAAATAAGCGATAAAATAATACTCAGGCGGCAAAACAAGCTGCTTGCCATAAGCGAGAAAATTATGCGCATAAGAGGGCTTAGCCGTCGATATCGCAAAGAGGGGGATAAAAATGTTTGAGGAAGTAAAAAAGAATTTCGGTTTCGGATGTATGCGTCTGCCCATGAAGGACGGGCAGGTGGATACTGCCGAGTTCAATAAGATGATTGATACCTTTATAGATGCGGGCTTCAATTATTTCGACACGGCGCACGGCTATCTTGACGGAAAGAGCGAAAAGGCGATAAAGCAGTGTCTTGCAAGCAGGTATCCCAGAGACAAGTTCATACTCACCAACAAGCTGACGGACGATTATTTTTCTTGCGAAGAGGAGATACGCCCCTTCTTCGAGAGCCAGCTCAAGCTGTGCGGGGTGGAATACTTCGACTTCTATCTCATGCACGCTCAGCGCAAGGCGATATATGAGTATTTCAAAAAAAATCACGCATACGAGCACGCCTTGGAATTTAAGAAAGAGGGCAAAATAAAGCACTTCGGAATATCCTTCCACGACAGGGCGGAAGTGCTCGAGGAGATATTGACGGAGTATCCGCAGATAGAAGTGGTGCAGATACAGCTCAATTACGTCGACTTTGACGATCCCGCAGTGCAGTCCAAGAAGTGCTATGACGTGTGTAGGAAATTCAATAAGCCGATTATCGTAATGGAACCCGTCAAGGGCGGCAATCTGGTCAATCTCCCGCCTGAGGCAAAAAAATATCTGGACGAAGTGAGAGGAGATAGCGGCGCAAGCTATGCAAGTTATGCAATGCGCTTTGCCGCGGGATTCGAGGGAATATTCATGACGTTGTCGGGTATGAGCAATATGGAACAGATGCTTGACAACATCTCATACATGACCGACTTTAAGCCGCTGGATGAAAGAGAGATGAAGGCTATAGGCAAGGTGTGCGACGTGTTCAAGCAGATGAATCTAATCCCGTGCACCGCTTGCAGATACTGCACGGCAGGCTGTCCTAAGAAGATATCTATACCCGACCTCTTTGCCTGCATGAATACCAAGAAACTGTATAACGATTGGAATGCGGATTATTATTACAACAAGATACACTCAGCCGAGGGCAATAGGGCGTCGGACTGTATCGGTTGCGGCAAGTGCGAAAAGTCGTGCCCGCAACACTTGCAGGTAAGGCAGTTGCTTAAGGACGTAGCAAAAGAGTTTGAGGGTATATAATCTCTCTTTTTGCTGGAATAGTACAGCCATATAATAAAAACCTATTAATATTTATACGAATAAATTCGCGGCATATAAAGCGCGAAGAATTAAGATATAAGGTAAGACATGATAGAAAGAGCATTAGTAAACAGAAATTGCGGCGTAGCGATAAAGATTACCGTAAAGGGTATTATATCCATAGTATTGATTGCGCTGGCGGTAGGACTGCCGCTGATGTTGCACGCCGCGCTTGGGCAGCAAGGCGGCGCGATGTGGTTGCCGATTTATCTGCCCGTGCTATTATGCGGTTGCATTCTGGGCGTCAAATGGGGCGTAGCAGTAGGAATAACCGCGCCTGTGATAAGTTATCTTATTACCCTTGCCATAGGCGAGCCCATGCCTGCGCTTACAAGGTTGCCCTATATGATTGCAGAACTTGCGGCTGCGGCTGCGGTAACGGGAGCGGTGGCAAATAAAATAACCGAAAAAGGCATTGTCGCTGTACCTGCGGTAATACTCGGACTGCTTGCGGGCAGGTTGACCTTCCTTGTGTTGGCAGCGATATTTGCATCTATATCGCCGCTCAGTGTCGCTGCGGCGTGGTCGCAGATACGCACGGGACTTGCGGGCGCGGGAGTGCAGGCGGTAGTCGTGCCGATAATAGTCATTGCGCTGCGCAAGGCATTGCTTAAAGATGACAAGCGTTGATTTGCGCGCTGCCGTTGCAGAGCTTAAGGGGCATACGCTGTGCCTTAGTAAAGACGGCGACGTAATCACCGACGATAGGAGAGGCATTGCTCCTATGCTGGAGCTGATAGAGGCAGGCAAACATCTGTCGGGGTACAGCGCGGCAGACAAAGTTGTTGGCAGAGCCGCCGCGGCGTTGTTTATCAAGTGCGGAATTAAAGAAGTGTACGCGCGCGTCCTATCTATCGGCGGGAAAGAGCTGCTTGATACATACGGTATACCGTGCACATACGATACGCTGACCGATAGGATAATTAACCGCAAAGGTACGGATATCTGTCCTATGGAAAAAGCCGTACATGGCATCGACGATATTGACGGTATGTATGCCGCAATTAAACGCGAATACGAGCGTATGCGCACGGCTATATCTCAATCGCAATAGTAAGAGTGGGTATATTATAAATAGTTAATCAACCGCTTTGGAAAAAATATTATTGGGGCTTGAAGGACGGCTGAGGCTTGTCTTGCGAGCCCCTCTTTTATATGCCGCAGCGGCGCGAATAATGACATTAAAAGTCGCATTATTTCCGCTCGATTGAGGTAACGGAGGTTAAGGCGGCTACATATGATAGAGTATATGGTAGTATTTGTTAACGAAGTGTCATTGGACGGATTTGTACTTGGGTATTTGTCTACGATAGGCAAGGGCGATATGATAGTCTTTACGGCAGGGGTGTTGCCGGACGTGGACATGAGCAGTGAGATGGAGGGCGAGACGGATACCCTTGCGCGGTTGTGCGTTATGGCAAGGGATAAAGAGGCTGTGATTATCGCCGCCGCAGCCGTACAGGTGGAGGGCGGATACTACAATAGCGTATTCGTCATAGACTGCGGACACATCGTGGGCGTGTCCGACGAAATCAACCCTACAATGGTGTACGATAAGGGCAAGTGTCTGAGGTGCTACAATACGTCGCTGGGTAGAGTAGGTATATTGATAGGCGACGACTTGTCCTATCCCGAGCTGTGGGCAAGGATGGCGGTATGCGCGCCGTCTACCATAGTGTGTATGGGCGCGGGAGCGTCTGCGGTGGGACTGTGCTCATCGCTTGCTGCGCTGTGTTCGTGTACGGTATGCAGCAGCGCGGACAGTCGCCATGCGGTATTTTCCGACAGCGGCGCAATGGTGCGCTCGTCATTTGAAGAAGTGTGCCGTCTGCCGTTGCCGCGCAGTTCGCCAAGGCCCAAGATATTGACAAGGACGGTATCGACAAAGATAGAGAGCGCGCCGTAAGCGGCGCGCCTAAAGCGGCAACAATCTTGTATTGCGATATATCAATCGGGGAGCCCCGATATTTTTTTATCCGACAGGAAAAAGTCTTAAAAATCGTAAAATTAACAATTCTTTAACTTTTATAGAGCAATAACTTAACAATCGGTATCTATAATCGAAGTATCAAATCTAAAGGAGATACATGATTATGGATTACATCAAGAAAGCGGAGCGTATCCGCGCTCACTACGAGGAGAAGCAAGACAGCGACTACGATAGACTCGCAAGACTGGACAGAAAAGTCAAACGTCCTGCCGAGGCGATAGCCTATACCATAGGGGTAGCGGCAACGCTGCTGATGGGAGTAGGTATGTGCCTGTCGATGAAGGTGATAGGCAACCTCGCGCCGCTGGGCATAGTAATAGGCTCGTTAGGCATAATATTGCTTTCAGTCAACGCGTTTATCTACAAGCTCATATTCAATCGCCGCAGGAAAAAGTACCGCGACCAAATCACCGAGCTGTACAATGCCGTAACAGGCGAGATACAGCCTGAGATAATCGAGGCGCAGCAAATAGTGATTGACAACGATTAACTATATAGCGATTGCCGAGCAGAAAGGAAGGCGGCTAAGCAGCTGCGGATAGCCGCAGTAGAGAAATAAAAGTAACGTATTTATTATAAAGTTTATATCGATAGCAACTTTATTTAATGCCGAGACGATTTTATAACCGACACGAATTGACAGGTACAACTCGTGTCGGTTATTTGATTTTTCGGTATAGTATTGTCAATATGTAGTTTATACTGCGAAAAAGAGCTTTAACGAAAAACAGAGTGGTATCGCAGTTGATAAAAACTTAAGGAGAAAAAGCAAGGAAATATAGTAGCAAAGGAAATACAACTCCTTGAAATAATCAAGGCGAGCCGTACTATACAGCCCGCCTTCAAGTTGCGGTATTTCTCCTTCTTAAAAGGATAGATTGCCTTAAGTGCGCAAAGGCATTGCCTTATGCCGCTTAGCTATGAATTATTTGAACAGCGGTCCGTAATTGGCGCATGCTCTGTAATCGGAGCCCTCGATATCGTCTGTGCCGAAAGCCGTCCAACAGTGAGGACGGAACACGTCGCTATCGGGTAAGTTGTGCATATTGACAGGTATGCGCAGCATAGACGCGAGCGTAAGCACGTCCTTGCCTATGTGTCCGTATACGAATGCGCCGTGATTTGCGCCCCAATTAGCCATGACGGAATACACGTCCTTAAACGCGCCTTTACCCGTAACATTGGGCGCAAACCACGTGGTAGGCCACGTCCTGTCGGTACGCTCGTCAAGTATGCGGTGCATGTCGTCGGGCAACGTTACGGTGTATCCCTCCGCAAGCTGAATGACAGGTCCGAGACCGTTGACTATGTTGATGCGTATCATGGTTACGGGCATCTCCGCATCTGTCTTAAAGTGAGACGAGAAGCCGCCCCCGCGGAAGTAGCCGAGGTTGGCGGGGCACCAGTCGGTGGCCGCAAGACAGGCGGAGATATCCTTATCGGTCATATCCCACCATTGCTTCATTTCTCCCTTGCCGTCTTTGTTCTTGCATGCGCCCGTAGCGTCCAACGCCGCCGCGCCGCTGTTGATAAGGTGAATAAATCCGTCCTTAGCCTTGCCTGTCGGAGCCTTGCCCGTAACGCGCTTGACCGCCTCGGGGCTCCAGTATGTGCGCACGTCGGCAAAGCCTACCGCTCTGTGCGTAAGCAAGTTGCCCACCAGCATTGCCATGCCGTTGAGACAGTCGTTTTCCGTAGCGAATACGGAAGGAGCTTTCTTGCCGTTCCAGTCGAACGTGGAGTTGAGTATCGCCTCGGTGAAGTCGCCGTTGGGCAGCCAGTCCGTCCACTGTCTCTGACCTTGGAATCCTGCTGCAATGGCGTTGCGACCGTTGCTCTCTTCCTTATATCCCATCTCAAGTAGCTTGGGATTGCCCTGCATGAGGTCGCGGCAGATAAGCGTCATCTTGACTATGAAATCCCAGTCCTGCTCGTACTGCTCCGCGCTATGAGGCTCGGTATTGATGTCTAGACCTATGGGGCAATTAGCCTTTACCCATGCTCTTGCTATGTCGTACTGCTCTTTATCGTAGATGTCCAGCTTAATGCGGCGCAGTACCTCTGTCATATCTATCCACTCGGTGCGTAGTCCGAAATAACGCTGCAACATCATCGCGTCTGCGTTGGAGCCTGCGATACCCATGCTTACTCCGCCGATGTTGAGATAGCTCTTGTTCTTGAGTTCTCCAATAGCTGCGGCGCAACGGGCAAAGCGAAGTATCTTGTCGCGTACGTCGTCGGGCACGGTGGTGTCGTCCATGTCCTGCACGTCCCTGCCGTAGATTGCGAATGCAGGCAGACCTCTCTGCGCATATGCCGCCATGACGGCAGCAAGATAAACCGCGCCGGGACGCTCCGTACCGTTGAAGCCCCACACCGCCTTGAGCGTGTGAGGGTTGAGGTCCATAGTCTCCGTGCCGTAGCACCAGCACGGCGTAACGGTAAGGGTGGCGACTACGCCGAGAGCGGAAAACTTATCTTCGCACATCGCGCTCTCCTTGCCTCCGCCTATCGTAGTGTCCGCTATGACTACGTTGACGGGCTTGCCGTCGCTGCGGCGCACGTTGTCTTCAATGAGCTTTTTTGCAGTGAGAGCCATCTGCATGGTCTGCTCTTCCAGTCCCTCTCGTATGCCTCCCTGACGTCCGTCTATCACGGGACGTATGCCTATTGCGTATTCCATATTATACCTCTTATACGGGATTACCCGTTATTTACTTATAATGTCTTATTTATTAAGCGATGCTCTTGCGGCAAGTATTCTGTCGTAACGCTCGTACAGCTCGTCCATCAAGTCTGTATCGTCCGGCAGATACGTAACGCCCGATGACGGCAGAGCGTGCAGTCCCGTATCGATGTCGGGCAGATAGCCCAGCGTATACAGCTGGATAAGTATGTTGCCCAAGACGGTGGACTCGGAGTGTCCTATCGATATCTGCGTGTCGCATGCAGAGGCTATAAGCGAGCAAAGTTTGGCAGACTGCCCGCCTCCGCCTAAAATAGTGATTTTGCGTATGTCGCGGTTGCGGCTTAGCTTGTTAAAGTAGCGCCCTATCTTGAGCGCAAGCGACGCGTAAGCCGTGGCTATATAATCTCCCGCGCTCTCGGGCACAGGCTGATTGGTGCTTTCGCAGTACCCGTCTATTGCCTCAAGCATATCTAAGGGATTGTCGAATGCGGAGTCGGACACGTCTATGAGAGAAGGCAGCTTGTTGAAATTGCACTCCTCTTCCAACTGAGCAAAGCTATATTCCTCCCCTCTGCTCTTTAGCGCGCGGCGTATCTGTTGAGTAATCCACATGCCCGTGATATTGGTAAGATAAGTAACTTCGCCCAGCAAGCCGCGCTCGTTGGTATAATCGCTGTCGGATGTGTCTGTATGCGGCTGTCTTACCCCAAGGAGCGCCCATGTGCCCAGACTGAGGAATGCGTCCTTGCCGTCCACGCAAGCAGCGGCGGACGCCGTATCGTGGCAGCACACCGCGCATACGGGAATATTGCCTACGCCGAGGCGGAAAGATATGTCCTCGGTAACGTAGCCGTATACGCCGCAGTTGTTCATCACTTTAGGAAAAATCGAGCGGGGAAGTTTGAGGCTGTCTATCAACGGAAAGTTCCAGTCATAACCGTCGTCCCCGAGCAGTCCCGAGGTGGACGCTATAGATGTCTCGCAATGATATTCGCCCGTAAGATGATACGCTATTAAGTCGGGCACGAAAAGTACCTTGTCCGCCTTATCGAGCAAGCCCTTGCGCTTGTCGTCCATGAGCGAAAACATGGTATTGATACGCATGGGCTGTATTCCTGTGGCGGCGTATAGCGCGCACTTGTCCTTGTAGCTGTCGAAGATATCTTGCGCCCTTTCGTCGCGGTAGTGCCGCACGCGGTGAATTAGCTTGCCCTTGCTCAGCAGACCGTAGTCCACGCCCCAGCTGTCTATGCCTATGCTCTCTATGTCATAAGGGGCGGCAAGAGATATCGCCTTGTATACGTTGTCCATTATAAGGTCGAAATCCCAGCACAGTTCCCCCTCTATTTCGGAGGGATTATTGTCCCAGCGGAGTAACTCTTTATAAGTTATCGCCTTGCCGTCGTAGCTACCGAGCATTGCTCTTCCCGACGACGCGCCGAGGTCTATAGCCAAAGTATTTATATTCATATTAATATAGTATAACAATCTTTAAGTTAAATCAAGAAGAAAAATAAAATTAAGGCAAACACAGCTATAGCGTTATCGCTTGCCTGTTCCAAAGAGCGCAAGATGGTAAAAACGGTAGATTTATCGGCTCGAATATGATATAATGTATCTATTATATATTGCGCGTACGCGCGTGCACGCGCGCAATACCGCGAATAACGGCATAATAAGGAGGTAAAACGTGTCCAAAAAAGAATACGACCAAAGTACCATTCAGGTGCTCGAGGGACTTGAGCCGGTAAGGAAAAGACCGGGTATGTATATAGGTTCTACCGACGAGCGCGGACTGCACCATCTGGTATACGAGGTGGTCGATAACTCTATCGACGAGGCGATGGCAGGCTTTTGCGATACAATAACGGTGGATATACAGTCCGACGGCTCTGTAGCCGTTACGGATAACGGCAGAGGAATACCTACGGGTATCATAGAAAAGGAAGGCAAGTCGGCGGTAGAAGTCGTACTGACAAAGCTGCACGCAGGCGGCAAATTCGGCGGCGGCGGATATAAGTTCTCAGGCGGATTGCACGGCGTGGGCGTATCGTGCGTCAACGCGCTGTCCGAGTGGCTGGAAGTAGAAGTATATCAAAACGGTAAAATTCATAAGATGTCCTTTAACCGCGGCGTGGCGCAGCGTTCGCTTGCGGTAGTCGGCAATACCAATAAGCGCGGCACGAGAGTAACCTTCTATCCCGACGCGGATATATTCGAGACGCTCGAGTTCAACTACGTTACATTAAGAGACAGGCTTCGCGAGCTGGCTTATCTCAATAAGGGACTCAAGATAATACTCAGCGATAACCGTCCGCTTAAGGAAGCTAAAGACGAATTCTATTACGAGGGCGGAATACGCGAGTATATCGGCGAAAAGATGGGCGGCAGGACGGGAGTTATGCCCGAGACGTTCTACTTCGAGTACAAGGAAGAGGAATATCAAGTAGAGGTGGCCATGCAGTATAACTCGGGCTACAGCGAGACCATGATGTCTTACGCCAACAACATCAATACGCACGAGGGCGGCACTCACCTCGAGGGATTTAAGAGCGCGCTTACCAAGCTGTTCAACGACTACGGCACGGCGCAGAAGATACTCAAAAACGACGAAAAGCTAAGCGGCGAGGACTGCCGCGAGGGTATCGTCGCGATAGTGTCGGTCAAGCTGATAGATCCTCAGTTCGAAGGTCAGACCAAGGGCAAGCTGGGTAACAGCTTTATGCGTACGGCGGTATCCAAGATTTTTGCCGAGAAATTCGGCGAATTCCTTGAAGAAAATCCCAAGGACGCAAAGGAGCTTATCAATAAGTCCATCAATGCAAAGAAGGCGCGCGACGCGGCGCGTAACGCCCGCGAGCTTACCCGCCGTAAGAGCGTGCTCGAGTCCACTACTCTCCCCGGTAAACTTGCCGACTGTACGGACAAAGATCCGCGCAAGTGCGAGATATATCTTGTCGAGGGAGACTCGGCAGGCGGCACGGCAAAGCAAGGAAGGGATAGGAGATTCCAAGCTATACTGCCGCTTAGGGGTAAGATACTCAACGTAGAAAAGGCGCGTATTCACCGCGTGCTGGAGAGCGAGGAAATCAAGAATATGATTACCACCTTCGGCTGCGGTATCAACGAGAACTGCGACATAAATAAGCTCAAGTACGACCGCATTATCTGCATGACCGATGCCGACGTAGACGGCAGCCATATCAGAATACTGCTGCTCACCTTCCTCTTCAGATATATGAAGCCGGTGGTGGAGCAAGGGCATGTATATATCGCGCAGCCGCCTTTGTACAAGGTGAGCAAAAAGGGCTCTAAGGAAGAGAGATATTTCTATGACGACACATCGCTTGAGGAGTATCTTGTGAGCATAGAGCGCAAGGGCGAGGTGCAAAGATATAAAGGTCTCGGCGAGATGGACGCAGAACAGCTGTGGGAGACGACTATGGATCCCGAAAAGCGCACTCTGCTCAGAGTAACAATGAAGGATGCGGAAGAGTCCGACAGACTGTTTACGGTGCTGATGGGCGACGAGCCCGAGGCTCGCAGACAGTTTATCGAAGAGAACGCCAATCTCGTAGCTGAGCTCGACGTATAAGAGGTAAGAGATGAAAGACGAAATCAAGAATAAAGCCGATATAGAAGAGATGCTCTCCAAGACCAACGTCGTAGACGTAGAGGTAGAGGGCGAGATAAAGAAATCGTTTATAGCCTACGCAATGGCGGTCAACGTATCGCGTGCAATCCCCGACGTCCGCGACGGACTTAAGCCCGTGCACCGCAGGATACTGTTCGATATGTACAACGAGCTATCCCTTACCGCAGACAAGCCGTATCGTAAGTGCGCGCTGATAGTAGGAGACGTGCTCGGTAAATTCCACCCCCACGGCGACAGCTCCGTATACGATGCGCTCGTAAGATTGGCGCAGGACTTTTCCATACGTCTTACGCTCGTAGACGGACACGGTAACTTCGGTAGCGTGGACGGCGATCCGCCTGCTGCATACCGTTATACCGAGGCAAGGCTGAGCAAGGTGGCCAACGAAATGCTGCGCGATATCGAGAAGAAGACGGTAGACTTCTGCCCCAACTTCGACGACACGCGCGAGCAGCCGGTAGTCTTGCCCGCAAGATATCCCAATCTGCTCGTCAACGGCTCGGACGGTATAGCCGTAGGTATGGCGACGTCCATACCCCCGCATAACCTCGTAGAGGTCATTAACGGCACGATTGCGCTCATGGACAATCCCGATATGGATATCGATGAACTCATCGAATATATCCCCGCTCCCGACTACCCTACGGGCGCGCTGATAATGGGACGCTCGGGCATCAAGAAGGCGTATAGGACGGGTAAAGGCAACTGCATTATCCGCGCCAAGACGGAGATTGAAGAGAACGCAGGCGCAAAGAGCCGCATTATCATTTCCGAAATTCCTTATCAGGTGAATAAGGCTAAGCTCATCGAAAGCATAGCCGAACTCGTCAAGCAAAAGAGAGTGGAAGGCATAGCCGATATTCATGAGGAATCCGACCGCGAAGGCATGAGGATAGTTGTGGACGTCAAGAAAGACGCCGCTCCTCAAGTGGTGCTCAATCTTCTGTTTAAGCACACGCAGTTGCAGATAAGCCACTCCATGATAATGCTCGCTTTGGTAGACGGCACGCCCAAGGTGCTCAACCTCAAGGAAATGCTCGAGGCGTATATCGCGCACCAAAAGAGCGTCGTTACTCGCCGCACTCAGTACGACTTGAATAAGGCGCAGGAGCGCGAGCATATCATAGCGGGTATGGTAAAGGCGCTTGCCAATATAGACGAGGTAGTAGAGACGCTCAAGAAGTCCAAGGACAGGAACGACGCTATGGCTAACCTTATGGAAAGGTTCGAGCTGAGCGACAAGCAGGCGGCGGCTATCCTTGACATGAGATTGCAAAGACTCACAAGCCTTGAGGTGGAGAAGCTACAGGCAGAGCTGCTCGAGCTCGAGAAGATGATAGACGACTTCAAGGACATACTCGCAAAACCCGAGAGAGTCGTGGAAATCATCAAGACGGAGATGCTCGAGATAAGAGACAAGTACGGCGATAAGAGACGCAGCGAGCTGTCTATCGACTACTCCGACCTTGACATCGAGGACCTCATCGAGCAGGAAGACATCGTCGTTACGGTAACGCACGGCGGATACATCAAGCGTATGCCCGTAGACGAGTATCGCGCTCAGCGTCGCGGCGGCATGGGTGTAACCGCGCATAAGACCAAGGAAGAGGACTTTGTCGAAAACGTGCTTGCAACCAACACGCACGTGCCTGTGCTCTTCTTCAGCAATAGAGGTAAAGTATACCGCATTAAGGGATGGCAGATACCCGAGGCGGGCAAGAACAGCAAGGGACGCGCAATGGTAAATCTGCTCAACCTCGAGCCCGAAGAAAAGATCAACGCATACGTACCTATGCCCGCAGACAGCAGCGGCTATCTGATGATGGCTACACGCGATGGACTTATAAAGAAGACCGCTGTAGAAGAATTTGCAAGAATTCAGAACAACGGTAAGATAGCCATTACCCTAACCGACGGCGACGAACTCATAGGCGTTCAGCTTACAGGCGGCGAGGATGAGATATTGATGGCGTCCACAGGCGGCAAGTGCATAAGGTTCAGCGAGACGACGGTAAGAGCTACAGGCAGAACATCAATGGGCGTCAAGTCCATTAAGCTGGACAAGGGCGAGCGCGTAGTGGATATGACTAAAGTCAGCGCAGGAGAAGAAGTATTCACTCTGACGGAGCGCGGCTACGGTAAGAGGACGGATATCGACGAGTACAGCTTGCAAGGCAGAGCCGGCAAGGGACTTAAGGCAGGTACGCTCACTGATAAGACCGGTAATATAGTCAACCTTAAGCTCATCAATCCCGAGACCGAGGATATCATAATAATAGCCGACAACGGCATTATTATCCGCGTGCACGCAGACGAAATATCCAAGATAGGCAGAGCTACGCAGGGCGTAAGAGTAATGAAACTCAAAGACTCTCAGGCAAAGGTAGTAGCTTGTGCGGTAGTACCTCGCGCTGCGGACGAAGAGATGCCCGAAGATGGCGAGCAAGCGGCTGATGCTACAGTGCAAGAGGGAGAAACCGCGCAGGAGCAACCCGCTGCCCAAGATAGTGCTAAAGAAGAATAAGAAGGAATTACCTTAATAATTAAACCAAGGGGCGAGCGTTGTCTTGCCCCTTTTATAATAAGCGCGGCAGTTTTGCACGTTTTAATTATGTAGAATCGGCGGCAAAGCGCCGCAAAATATAATGGTATATAAATGCAATGTCTACAGCATTTGTTTTACATAATCAACTTGAAAGAAAAATTTATACTTGATTATATCGAATGATTTTTACACGTTTAATAACTCCTGTTATATAACAACTGATATATATCGTTTCAACTTTATTTGCGGCGGATAAAATGATTATCGGCATCTTAATTTGTGTGCAATTAAATTATGCGGGCTGAAAACTTATATTAAAATACGACGCATATTGCGAGATGAAAAAGTAATGGCAATACGTTAGTTATCGCTCTTTTCCTTTAGCTGTCTTACTTTTAAGCGTCTCCAGTTGATAAAGCCGTATATGTCGTTGAGTAGAAAAGCCGCAAAGCATACTATCATGCACACGGCGTTGCTATCGCTTGCGGACTGTATCGACCACAGCACAAGCAACACGATGTCGTTGAGCGCGTAGGCTAAGGCGTAAAGCGGCGAACGCCGCATTGTAAGATAGACGGCGGCAAAACTGGTTGCGACGGACACAGTGCTCCATATTAGGCTCGCAGTGCCCATTGCACGCAGAACGAAATAGAATGCACTCGTTACGCCTGCCGTAAGCAGCAGACACAAGATGTAATCGATAGCTCTCAAGTTGTTAATCTCTACTTCTTGCCGCTTGCCTTTATGGGGATGGCGCAGCCAAGCTATGGCGGATATAATTGCCATAGGCGCGGTCATGCCGAGGTATGTAATCATTTCGCCGTAGTAATGCGCGTAGTACGACACGACCGCATAGAGCGCGCCGAAAGCTATCGTAAATAGCTGCCCCATTACGTTGCCCTTAGATACGAGAATAAGCGCGCATGCGCCGATAAGAGATGCCGCTAAGGATATATAGTCCGTATTGCCGCACAAGAAAAACGAGAGCAAAATAGCCGCAACCGACGAGCCGAATATCAGATATTCGACTGCGGTAAATCCCTTAAAGAAGTCCTTTACAGCGCGCATATTTCTCCTACAAAAAAGGGGTACCCGCTCTTACGTCTGCTAAGACCTGACGACGCAAGCGAGTACCCGGTGGCACGTGATTATAGCGTTATTATATATTAAACGAAATTTATTGTCAACGCATCAATTTTTCAGAACAAAATATTGCGCTTCTGCTGTGATATCGACAGTTACGTTCTCTCCCCCGCGCTCAACGGTTAGTATAACTTTATCGCCTGCTCTGACGTTGAGCAGTGCGTCGATAAGGGAGAACGTGCGGTTGATTTCCACAACGTTGCCGTGAGCGGATACGCTGAGCAGAATATCGCCTTGAGCAAGTTTGCCGTCTGCCGCGCTCGATGCCGTAACTTCCTTAACCGTAACGACTTCCTTAATCGATACAGATAGCGAGCTCTCGTCATATACAGCCTTTGAATCGGCAATGGCAACGCCTATGCCGAGGCGGAACACCGAGGGCGCAGTATTGCTCTCGCCGTCGCAGTTGTCTATGATGTTGTCGGCAACGCCCACTGCAATATTGCTGGGTATAGCGTAGCCGATATTTTCAATAGTGTCGGAGCTGTATTTAGCATTGACTATTCCTATGAGCTTGCCCGAGTAATCGAACAGTCCGCCGCCGCTGTTGCCCGAGTTGATGGCTGCGTCTACGCGCATTACGCGGTAAGATTGCGATATGCCGCTATCGCTTATAGTTATTGTTTCGCTGTCAACGGACAATACTCCCTCTGTTACCGATATTCCTCCGCCTGCCGCGTTTCCTATGGCGTTGACGCGTTCGCCTACGGCGATATCTTCGGAGTCGCGCACGCTGACTGCCACGCAATCGCTATCGCGCAGTACGTCGCTGTTATCTATCTTGAGCACTGCAATGTCGTACGTCGACGAGCTGCCGATATATGTGGCGGAGATTGCATCGTCCGAGTACTCCTTTCCGTAAAGATAAACTTTAATGTTAGTGCTGATGCCGTTAACTTCGTCCGCCGCGGAATAATATATCACGTGATGATTGGTGATTATATACGCGCTGCCCGCCGCCTTGTCGATTCTATAAATCACTCCCGAGCCGCCGGAAGTTGCTACCTTGGTCTGTTGTCCGAAATATCCCGACGTCGTAACATGAAACTCTGCCGAAATGCTGACAGACGACACAAGTCCTTTAGAGACGCCGTAGCATTCTTCTTTAATATCCGTATTGAGGTATTCCTTCAAAAAAGTAAGGAAATCGCCTTGATATCCGTTATTGACGGCGGCATCGTAGACTTCTTCGATACTCAGCGTTGCTCCGTCCCTGCCGTTGCGGCCGTTGAGGGACGCCAACCACTCATTGAGCGTGCCGTCATATCCTTGACTTACCGCAAGCCTATATGCCGAAAGTCCGTCCTCGCCCGACATGCCGTTGAGACTGTCGAGCCAATCGGAAAGCGTGCCCTCAAAGCCTTCTTGCACGGCAAGCTCGTAAGCGGACAATCCGTCCTCGCCAGACTTATTGCAGGCGCACAGGCATATAGCCATGGTAGCAATGACGGCGATAATAACCAGAATATACAGACCTTTCTTTTTCATAATCGTTCCACCGACTAAAGATATTATTAGTTAAATTATAATATATAATCTGCATAAGCGAGTTCAAAATCAGGTAAAATTTGCCTTAAAATCATGTATAATCGCTCAAAATGAGTAAAAATCCGTATTAGTAATTGTCATATCTAAAATATATAGTCAGTGATGCGTTTTCCTTGGTTTTATCGGATAGGCGTGCAGTAAGATATATATTTTATCTTCTTAACTTTCGAATAAACAAAACAAGCTGCTTGAATAAGAGATTAAGGCGCTTTAAGGTGAGAAATTCTTGGAGAATGAGGATAAAGCGCGAGCTCACCGCTTTTGCGTCAAACGGCAGGAATCACAATGTTGATTGAGATTTTATCCGAGAAAGCAATCTAAGTGGGCGGCTTGGTTACTCATAGCAAAATCACTTTATGATTAAGCGTATTAATCGGATTTCAATTTGCCGAGTGAACGCTCAGCACTCTTCCCAATGCTTGATAATGCTTATTATCCTGCGTCTGTCATGACCGTCGAGATTATTGAGAAAGTCGTCGATTTCCGCTCGGCGGATATTGCGCCTTTCTTCATAATCGTTATATCCGCACAGATAAGATACAGGGACTTCGAGGAAGTTGCTTATCTTTTTCAGCGTGTTTCCGTCGGGAGTGCATTGTCCCGATTCCCATTTAGACAATGCGCTTTGAGATACATTTGCAAGCGCGACTATGTCGGGCTGAGAGTAACCGAGTGCGCGGCGATATTCGTAAAGCGGATTAGTGAATTTCATTGATTTAATTATAGCAAAAATGGGGCTAAAATACAAGCAATTTTGAAAATTAATTTTGAATTTTATTCAAAATTAAAAATTTATAAATACTTATAATATTTATATATAAAATGGGATTATTGACTTGACGCTACGCCGAGTAGTTTGCGTGAGCGCGCTCAGTAAAAGTGCTTTAGCTTTGTTGTCGTATACTATTACAAGCAATCAATCGGCGCAGCATGTTATGGGTAGAATCAAAGGACACGCCACGCAATGCTCCGCTCGATGTACAGCAATGCTACTGCGAGCAAGTCAACAATGCTTTGGATTAAAGCAGACCGATTAAGGTATAGCTATTGCAGTAGATTATCCTTAAATAGCGGCAAGATAAAATTTATAGCAAATAAATGGCAGCGATTGTGGTGGAATTATGGTTGAAATTTATTCGATTATCTCTTATAATTAAGGAGTATGGAAAACAGAGACGTCAATCTCCTGTGGGAGTCCGTGAAGGCGGACCTTGCGCCCAAGATATCTACGATAGCCTATCAGGTATGGGTATCTGGGGCAACGCCTTTGCGAATTTACAACAATAAGCTGGTATTGAGCGTAGAATTGCGCAAGACTAAGATACAGCTTGATACGGTATTCAGGGATAAGATAGTCGAATGTATTCGTAAGAACAGCGATTTTGTAGATGACTTCATAGTCATCACGCCCGACGACGCCGCAGAATACGGAGAAGAGACCAAGAGCAACTTGCTTGCGGATATCGATACCGTATCGGCAGAAGATAACAGCACGAGATTTAAGGCGGGCTTTACCTTTGACAACTTCGTCGTAGGCGATAGCAATCAGCTCGTATTTGCGGCGGCTAAGGCCGTGGCGGAAGCTCCCGGTAAGAGACACAATCCCCTATTCATATACGGCGGCGTGGGACTGGGCAAGACGCATATCATGCACGCAATCGGCAATTACATAACGGCGGAGCGTCCCAACCTCAAGGTAAGGTATGCCGCTGCGGAGACGTTCACCAACGATTATATAGACAGTATCCGTACAAACAAGGACTCCGAGCTTAATAGGAAGTTCCGCGACAACTACCGCAACGTGGACGTACTTATGCTGGACGATATCCAGTTCATCGCCAACAAGCCGGGTACGCAGGAAGCGTTGTTCCACACATTCAATTACCTTATCCAAAACGAGAAGCAGATAGTATTCTCAAGCGACCGTCCCCCGTCGATGCTCAATAATATCGAAGAGAGACTGACGTCGCGCTTTGCCTCGGGAATAACGGCGGATATCGTCGCCCCCGGACTGGAGACAAGGATAGCAATCGTGCAGAAGAAGGCTTACTCTAAGAGGTTCCATATCTCACCCGAGTGCATGTACTATCTTGCGGAAAAGATAGATTCCAATATCAGAGAACTCGAGGGCGCGCTGTATAAGGTGATATTCTACTGCGAGCTCAAGCGCGTTACGGCAGACAGCATCGAGGTAATCAGAGAGGCTCTGCACGACGAGATTAACGAGGTCAAGGCTCTCAATTACAGCGATATCCTCAATGCTTGCGCCGAGTATTACGGCGTAGGTAGGGCGGAAATCATCGGCTCCAAGAAGAATAAGCAGATAGTTACCGCAAGGCAGATGGCGATATATCTCATATACGATATACTCGGGTTGCCGCTTGCTACGATAGGCACGTATATAGGCGGCAGAGACCATACGACTATCATACACGCCAGAGACAAGATAGAAAAGCAGCGCAAGGACGATCCCATCACCGACAGACAGATACAGGATATCAGAGCTAAGCTGGGCAAGGCGTAGCGCGGCGGTATGCGCCGACGTCGGCGCTTATTAAGGCGAATAAGGAATAAAGAGCCTATATTCAAGCAATCGATTATAGGTCAAGGAGATATGATATGGCTAATAACTCAGGCGACGTGTTCGAGCTTAAAGACGTCAAGTCTTACGATGAGAGCGGCGCGCTAAGCGCAGGCGTTGAAGAGATAGAAATCGGGTTGATAGACACCAACCCCGACCAACCGCGTAAAAATTTCGATAAAGACGCGCTTGCAGAGCTTGCTAAATCAATATCTTTATACGGAGTTATACAGCCGATTATCGTCGCGCCCAAGGGCGGCAGATACGAGATAATAGCCGGCGAGCGCAGATACAGAGCTACACAGCAGGCGGGACTTGCCAAGATACCCGCTATCGTGCGCGACTATGACGATATGGAGCGCAAGGAAATCGCCCTCATCGAGAATCTGCAAAGAGAGGACCTCAATCCTATCGAAGAGGCTATGGCGTACAAGACGCTTATGGGACAGTATAACCTCACGCAGGAAGAGCTGGCAACTAAGCTGGGTAAAGGCAGACCTACTGTCGCCAACAGTCTCAGACTGCTGCACCTTGCTCCCGCAGTGCAGGAGATGTTGGTGAGCGGCAGATTGACCGCAGGACATGCCCGCGCATTGGTAATTATCAAGGATCCTGCCGTACAGGTGAGTTACGCAATGGCGGCAAAGGATAAGCAGCTGAGCGTAAGACAGCTGGAATTCATGGTCCAAAAGTACGTCAATCCCGAAAAGAAAAAGAAGGCGCCGCGCACTCCCCTTGCAGCCGAGTTGAAGGGACTGGTCAATGATATGCAAAGAGTCTTTGCAACTAAGGTCAAGGCAGTGGGCAGTAACGATAAGGGACGAATATTCATCGATTATTACACCAAGGACGACTTGCAGAGGATATTCGAGCTCATAGAAGTGCTGAAAGAGAGATAATATAAATAAGGGCGTCTTATCGCACGCGCGAGTTTGCAGATAGATAGTTAAACTGTTAAGGCAAAACTTGTGCGAGAGGACGATATAATTTAGCGGTACGTCGCATCATATAGCGTAGCGATGATACGCGAGTAAAGTCAAGGATTAAATTGAGCAAAAAAGAAGCATGGCAAAGGCTGGATAATTCCGCCATAATATTTCCGGTAATGGTTACCAAACGGAGGCAAAACAACTTCCGTATGCAGATCACGCTCGAGGAGAAGGTGGATAAGGCTGTATTGAGCACAGCTATATCGACCGCCTTAGCGCGTTATCCGCAGTTTAATGTGTCGCTTGTGAGCGGAGCGATATGGCATTACTTCATACGCAACGACCGCCCCGTAACGATTACCGACGCAGAAGATACTCAGATAGCTCCCCTGCCCATATTCGGCAAAGACAGGAGACCTTTCCGCTTCAGCGTGTCGGGCAATAAGATATACGCCGATTTCTTCCATGCGCTCGGAGACGGCACGGGAATAATGGAATTCCTCAAGACGGTGCTCTACGCCTATATCACCGCGCTGGGCAAAGACCTCGGCGACGTGAGCGATAAAGTGCTGCTGCCCTCCTCCCCTATCGATCCCGAGGAGTACGAGGACGGCTTTGTAAAGTATTATAAGCCTACTAAACTTAAGGACCTTGCCATATCTCAGATGAAGGGGCGCAAGGCTTTTCTGATAGAGGGCGACGCTATAGAGGACAACGGTAAGGGCTATTCGCAATACGTGCTCGACTCCAAGTCTGTGATAGACTTGTGTCATGCAAAAGGCTGTACCGTTACCGAGTATCTCGGCGGCGTATTTGCTATGGCGATATATGACGCGTATATCAAGGGGCAAGGACTTAAGCGCAGGCAGCTTAAAGATATTCAGCTTTTCTTGCCTATCAATCTGCGCAGGCAGTTTCCTTCACGCACGCTTAAGAATTTTTCGCTCTTTTCGCGCGTGGGCTTTGGCACAAAGGAAGAGCTTACGCTGGATAAGTGCATTAGTATAATCCACTCCTCGCTTGCAAGAGATACGCAGAAGGAATTGCTGCACAAGAAGATAATCACCATATCCAGAGCGGAAAATCTCAAGATAATGAAGATTATACCGCTGTGCGTAAAGAAGGCGATTATAAGGTTCAGCAATATATTCTTCGGCAGGGCGAAAAAGACGGCGACATTCTCCAACGTGGGTATCACAAAGTTGCCCGAGAGCATGCGCCCTTACGTAAGGAACATGCAATACAGCATATGGCCAAGCGGTACGGCTACCTACAGCATGGTTGCCAACTCCGTGTGGGACGTGCTTAACGTGTCGCTGGTCAAGTCGATAAACGACGCTAAGATAGAAGAGCAATTCGAGAAGCGACTGGAAGCGGACGGATTGTCGTATACCCTCAACCGTTCGGTGTGGGCAGGCACGGAGAGAAAAACCGGCAAAGTGCGCGCGCAAGCTGTGAGCGAGAGCAATATATAATTACCTTATCGGAGGATTAAGATGTATTACATAGGTATAGATGTGGGCGGTATGAGCATTAAGGGCGGTCTTACCGACGGCGACGGTAAACTGCTATATACCGACACCGTAGTTACCGCGGGAGCGTATACCGAGGAGTATACGATAAGCGAAGATATCCATAAACTTACGGTAAAACTTATTGAAGGCGCGGGTATCGACGAGAAAGACCTTAAGGGCATCGGTATAGGACAGGCGGGCTCGATAGACTCCGAGCGCGGAATAATCAGATACTGGAACAATATCCCCATGGAGAACGTGCACGTGCGCGAAGAGATGGCTAAGTATCACAAGGCGCCCGTATTCATAGATAACGACGCCAACGTTGCGGCGCTTGGCGAATACCGCTTCGGCAGCGGCAAAGGTTATGACAATCTCATATTCGTTACTCTCGGCACGGGCGTAGGCAGCGGAATAATTATCGACGGCAAGATATTCCGCGGCGTAGACGGCGCAGGCGCGGAAGCGGGACATATGGTGATAATGGTCGGCGGCGAGCACTGCAACTGCGGCAGAAGAGGCTGTTGGGAAGCGTACGCTTCTGCAAGCGCGCTGATAAGACAGACCAAGGCTGCTATCGCGGCGCATCCCGATTCTGCAATGGCGCGCATAGCTAAAGAGATGGGAGAAGTCAACGGCATTACCGCCTTTAAGGCGGCTAAAGAGGGCGACAAGGCGGCTAAAGACGTCGTAGATACATACATTGATTATGTAGGAGAAGGATTGGTAAGCCTTGCCAACATATTCCGTCCCAGAGCCTTCCTTATAGGCGGCGGAATCTCCAAGGAGGGCGAATATCTTACCGCTCCCCTGCAACGCAAATTGGATAACGAGAACTTCGGCAGTAAGTTTAATCCAAGCGTTGTTGTCAAGCCTGCGATATTGCGCAATGATGCGGGTATACTTGGCGCGGTTGCGCTTGCTATGGAAGGCACAAATAACTAACGGCTACAAAGTAGTATGGGAGTATATACTATTTTCAGCATAGGGGGAGTCTTTATGGCTCCCCCAACGGGTATACGAGGGCTAATATCTTAAAGCCGTGCATACTCGTAAATTCATCTCAAATACTTATCTATATTAAAATAGGGACAGCGTATTTATTCGTCATTAATATTTTCAGGCAATTAGAAAATTGCTTGCACAATGAAAACAAGTCAAGACAGCTAAAGACATTTTAAGAAAAGCCGCGGCATATAATGTAAATATGTCGGAAGTGGTAAGTATAGAAAATTGTCGCATAATGCGGCAAGTTAATTCTCCGTCCACATACAGAGGCGGCGGAGTAATAGAGACGGTAATATATCCTCTGCATATAGCGGGAGCGGCAAGAGCGAGCGTTGCGCTCAAGCAAAACGGATGGGAATTGATAGGCGGCTGCAGCAATACGCTGATAGCCGACGGCTTGATTACTACGCCGATTGTCTCCACAAAGAGGCTTAAAGGCGTGCTCAATTGCGGCAACAATCTGTACGTCTACGCAGGTGAAAAGTTGCCCAAGGTATGCTTAATAGCCGCAGAATACGGATTGAGCGGAATGGAAGAGCTGAGCGGAATCCCCGGGAGCGCAGGCGGCGGCGCAGTGATGAACTGCGGTTGCTTTAACCATGAAATTGCGCAAATAATCGAGTATGTAGATATTGCAATCGACGGTAAAGTCGAGCGGCTATACTCTTCGGAAATAGATTGGGGATATCGCCACAGCGGTCTTATAGGACGCGGCATAGTAGTGGGAGTAATGTTCAAACTGGCGCGCTCCTCTACCGATCAAATAAAAAAAGTAATGGCGGTATATAAGGCAAGAAGGGCGCACCAACCCAAAAGACCGTCGCTAGGCAGCACGTTTAAGCGTGCAGACGGCATATCCGCGGGATATTATATCGAGCAGGCGGGACTTAAAGGTATGACCTGCGGCGGAGCGCAGATATCGCCTCAGCATGCAGGCTTTATTATCAATGTCGGCGGCGGCAGCGCGGTGGATTATCTCAGCCTTATGAATGTCGCAAAGAGCGAAGTTAAAGAAAAATTCAATATCGAACTTGAAGAAGAAATTAAAGTGATTGATAATCGCCAAGCGTAAACGAGTGATATTTCACTTCGTGGAGTATAACGAGGGGCACCGCTTAAACGCAAAGCGTATGCATGCGCATACTGGCTACGCGTTTCCCCTCGTTGACACCCCTCCACAAACGCATTCGCGTTTTCAAGGTATCGCTCACGAAAAGCGTGGTTTTCGCTCGCTATCCTACGGAGTATATACAAGTGATATTCCGCTATCGCGGAGTGATATGTTGCTAAAGCAACGTGATATTTTTGCTGTCGCAAAAGTGATATTCTGCTTACGCAGAGTTGCGGTTATCTTATTATAAAAACGGCAGCACTTTGCTTTTAGCAAAATGCTGCCATAATATAATTTATCCTTAACTTCGCGTAAGCGAAATATCACAACGCGTAAGCGTTATATCACTCGCCGATAGGCGAATATCACTTGCCTTTAGGCAAATATCACTATTTCACGCAGTGAAATCACGCTCTCTTCTTCCTACTCGGTCTGAAGATGAGTATAACTACCGCAACGCACAGCACGCCTATGATGATGCTCAGCACAATGCGCTCTAAGTTGTTGCTGGTGGGCTGAGGATCTCCGTCTTTATCATTGCCGCTGCCGTCGGGGGTAGTGATGATGGGACTATTGTTCAGCTCCTCGTCCTTAGCGGCTATATGAGATAGCACCTTGTCATTGACAGGGATGTTACTTATGCTCAATGCCTTGTAGGAGTTATTGGTTACGTCGGACGCGGCGATATAGCCCTCTCCGTTTATCGGATTGCCGAATATTATCACAGTGAATGATACGCGGTAATAAGTAGAGGAGTTAAGCGTGAATATGCCTTGCACGCCCTTAATATTATCGAAGTTGATTTTCTGCGCTTCCTGCGTCATGCCCGATACTCTGCCGTCGGAATAGGTTGCGCTGTACACGGTGATGTTGCTCTCGTTGCCGCCTGTAAAGAGGTCGGCTGCGGTAATAGCGTAAGCAGACTTTGCCCCCTCGATATCGCTCAGCGCGCCGTAGCGATCGCTGTCGTAGCGGGTGCAACGGCTCTGCAAGTCGGTTGCCTTTACTAAGTAATCGTCGCCGCCGTACTTCACTTTGAAGTAGCCGAGGCTGTGCAGAGTTGCGTCATAGGCGGAGTAGGATACAAAATAAGTGCTCGGCGCCTGAATAATCTCCTTGGGCGAAGTTACGTCGGTGGAGTAAAGGGAGAGCGGCGTATTGTTATTGACCATATAGTCGCCGTAAGGCAAGGGGCTTTCTTCACCCTCCGCAACAGCGGCGTAGGGCAGGCAAAAAGCTGCGGCAACAGCAATCGCCGCAATAATAATCAACGCTGTAGATAGACGAAAATACGTGCGTGCCATAACAATATAATTATACACGCTATAGAAAGAGAAATAAAGTAAATAATAAAAATTTTTGTTATGAAGGAGCGGATATGGGCGAAAAGGATATACTGCGCGAGCTGCTTACTATAGACGACGAGCTCAATCGCCGCCGCAAGCACGACGCGCTCGGGCGTTATAACAAGGACAAAGTGCACCTTAAGCAGATGCAGTTTCACAAGTGTCCCAAGCGCAACCGCTGGGTATTCGGCGGCAACCGCAGCGGCAAGACGGAGTGCGGCGCGGCGGAAGCGGTATGGATGCTGCGCGGAATACATCCCTACAGACGGATAAAAGGCGACGTATGCGGCTGGGCGGTGTCGCTGTCCTACGAGGTGCAAAGAGAGGTGGCGCAGTCCAAGATAATGCGCTATCTTCGCCCCGATTGGATAGAGGACGTCGTCATGCTGACGGGCAAGAAGTCGAGCGCGGAGCACGGCATAATAGACTACATATTAGTGCGCAACGTCAGCGGCGGCGTGTCCAAGCTGTGCTTTAAGAGCTGCGAGCAGGGCAGGGAGAAGTTTCAGGGCGCGTCGCTCGACTTTGTCTGGTTTGACGAGGAGCCGCCCTACGACATATACGAGGAGTGCCGCATGAGGGTGCTCGACCGCAAGGGCGACATATGGGGCACGATGACGCCGCTTAAAGGTCTTACGTGGGTGTACGACAAGATATATCTCAACAGCGGCGGGGACGAAGAGGTATGGCACATCTCCATGGAATGGGCGGACAATCCCTATCTTGACGAGTCCGAAGTCGCAGCTCTCACCGCCGCCATGCCCGAGGACAGCCTCGAGAGCAGACGCTACGGCAGATTCAACTGCGCGGAGGGCATAGTGTACGGCGAGTTTGACCAGTGCCGCCACGTGATAGAGCCCTTCGACGTGCCGAGAGAGTGGCAGGACAGGATATCGATAGATCCGGGACTCAACAACCCTCTTGCCTGCCTGTTTTTTGCAGTGGACTGGGACGGCAACGTCTACGTGGTGGGCGAGTGGTACGAGCGAGGCAAGGACGTGGACTTTCATGCCGAGCGTATCAAGTCGCTTGCGGCGGCTTTGGATTGGCACTGCGATAGCAAGGGCAGACTGCAAGGCGTTGCGGACAGCGCCGCCAATCAGCGCACGCTGGCGAGCAGCAAGAGCGTTACTCAGCTCTTTTACGAGCGGGACATCTTGCTCGACACCAACGTGGATAAGGACGTATTCGGCGGCATAGCGCGTGTCAAATCCTATTTCAAGAGCGACAGACTGTATATCTTTTCCACCTGCCGCAATCTGATAAGGGAGCTCAAGAGCTACTGGTGGGGCAAGGGCGACGTCCCTATCAAGAAGGACGACCACGCGCTCGACGCCCTGCGCTATTACATCATGAGCAGACCTAACGTGCCCGCAAGAGGCGGAGAAGAGCTGTCCGAGGTGCTCAAGCTCAAGCGCAAACTGATAAGGAGGAACAATAACAGAAAGTCATGAACAAGGCATTGATGGACGCGCTGTACAAGAAGGCTATCGGCTACGTCGAAGGCGACACGGTTGAGGAGATAGACGCCGATTCCAACGTAGTCAAGCGCAAGATAACGTATAAGCACATTCCGCCCGACATCTCCGCAATCAAGATGTATCAAGAGCAGCTAAGCTCGGATAGGTATTGCGACATGACGGACGAGCAGCTGCTTGCCGCCAAGCGCCGCTATCTCAAGCAACTGCTGGGCGACGACTACGCCAAGTACGTCAAGGACAAGGGCATTGATTTGGGCGATAGCAATAATGAGGAGGATAGAAATGAAGATAGTTGAGGTGAATTTGCCTATCCGCTGCGACTGCGGACTGTGTCGAGGCAGGGCGGTATACGCGGCTCAGTTCGACGGAACGACCAAGGACAGGCGTATCAATATGTGCGCAAGGTGCGCCGAGGACATGTTCTTTTTACTGGGCGAGACGCTTGGGGTAATAGACTGCATAGGCGGCAGCGGCAGGGCTGACGGTCAGACGTGCGGCGATAGCGGCAAGGCTAATGCCATAGCAGGCGACAGCGAGTGCAGGGACGCAGATACTTGCGCCTGCGGCTCTCGCGGCAAGACATGCAACACATGCGACAAGACATGCAACACATGCGACAAGACATGCGGCACATGCGACAAGACATGCGATACGTGCGGCGATGTATGCGGCGGCGGCGCGTGCGGCGGTAAGGATAAGGATTGCTCTTGCAATATAGGCTGCGCGCACACCGTCGCAAGTAATTCGGATGCTGCCTTGCAAGAGCGCACGGACAGCGATAGGAGAAGGCAATGAAAGATAAGGTAAAGGATAAGGCAGGCACTTCGGACAAGGACGCTGAGACAGCTCAGCTTGTCGCCGACGTCAGGCGCGACTATGAGGAGCGCAGGAGCAGACGTATGCCGCTTGAGCTGCAGTGGCGGCTCAATATGAACTTTGTAGCAGGCAATCAGTATGCGGAAATCACTCCGCTCGGCGAGGTAGAGGACTACGGCAAGCAATATTACTGGCAGCAGCGCGAGGTATACAATCACATCGCATCCATTGTAGAGACTCGCCTGTCCAAGCTCTCGCGCGTCAAGACGGGCATTGCGGTCAGACCGTTCAGCTCGGACACGTCCGACGTGGGCGCGGCGCGCCTGTCCTCTCAGGTGCTCAAGGCGCTTAGCGAGGAGATAGGGCTTGTCTCGCTGCTCAATACGGCGGCAGGCTGGAGCGAGGTTACGGGCACTTGCTTTCTCAAGGCGGTATGGGATTGCAATAAGGGCGCGGTGATAGGTAAGGACGGCAAGACGTGTCTGCGCGAGGGCGACGTATCGGTCAGCGTGGTCCCTCCCTTTGAGCTGTTCCCCGACAATCTGCTTGCAGGCAATCTCGGCGAGTGCCGCTCGCTCATTCATGCAAAAGCCTACCACGTGGACGAGATTTACGATAACTGGGGCGTGAGGGTAGAGGGCGACGACGTCAGCGTCTTTTCGCTTGCCGTAGGCTACGGACGGGGCGGCGCGGGCGATGGCGTTATCTCCTCGGCAATGCCCGATAGCTGCATAGTGCTCGAGCGTTACACTCTGCCTACCGCCGAGTATCCCGATGGCAGACTGACTATAGTTGCGGGCAATAGCCTGCTGTACGACGGACAGCTTCCCTACGTCAACGGCGCGGACGGAGCGAGGGGCTTCCCATTCGCCCGCATGATATGCCTCAACAAGGTGGGCAGTTTCTTCGGCGCGAGCGTGGTGGAGAGGCTCATACCACTTCAACGCTCCTACAACGCGGTAAAAAATCGCAAGTACGAGTTCATGAACAGGCTCGCCGCGGGCGTGCTTGCTATCGAGGACGGCTCTATAGATGCAGAGGAGCTCGAGGACGGCGGATTGCCTCCCGGCAAGGTGCTGATATACAGGCAGGGCAGCGCGGCTCCCCGCATGATGGACGCAGGCAATATACCGCCCGAGTTCCGCTACGAAGAGGAGCGGCTGCTGTCGGAGTTCATCACCATAAGCGGCGTCAGCGAGCTTAGCAAGTATTCTCAGACCTACGCGTCCATGTCGGGCAAGGCGATAGCTCTGCTTACCGAGCAGGACGACTCGAGGCTTGCGGTCGCGTCCAACTCCATGAGGGAGTGTATCAAGTCTATCAGCGAGCAGATGCTCAGACTGTACAAGCAGTTTGCGGGCGGCAAGCGGCTCAAGCGTCTTGCAGGAGAGGACGGACAGTTGCAGCTCACCTGTTTTTCCGCCAGCGACTTACAGAGCGACGACCTCGTATTCGAGACGGACAACGAGCTCAACGACACCCTATCGGGCAGGCGCAACATGCTGCTTCAGCTCATGCAGCTGGGGGTATTGCAGGGCGAGGACGGAAGGCTTGACGAGCGCAGCAAGAGCAAGGCGCTCGAGATACTCGGCTTTGGCACGTGGGAGAGCGCGGCGGACCTTAGCGAGTGTCAGCGAAACTCGGCGATAAGGGAGAACATGATTGCAGGCAAGGGCAAGCTGGAGGTAGGAGAAGTGGACGACCACGCATTGCACATCGCCGAGCATACCAAGGGCATACTCACGCGGCGCGACGGCGATAAGGGCAGGGCGGAGCTGCTCGAGCACGTAAGGGCGCACAAGGCTTTTATGGCGGCGGCGGGCTTCGAGGCTCAGGCATTGGCGGCGCAAGATGATATTGATAGAGATAAGGAGGAGTAAATGGATAGCAATACAACAAGCGACGTCGCACCCGTATGCGACACAGTCCCCGATATAGGCGATAGCGAGAGCGCGGAGGAAATACTGCGCCGCGCCGTAGAGGAATTTTTGGACAGATACCCCGCGGCTGTAGAGGTGATAGGCGACATAGCCAAGGAGCTCAAGCGCGATAAGTCGCTGTGCTCATCGCCCTATTGTCTGGAGTGCGCAATGGGCAGGGTGCTGGGCAGGATATACCGCACGCCCGCTCAGCTCATGGAAGATAGCGAGTTCAGGGAGAGATACGTACTTCCCGATAAGGCGGTAAGAGAGGCAATCATAGACGCCTATCTGCAAGAGGTGAGGGCGGCGCGTCCGCCCAAGGTAATGGGCGATAAGGGCTTTATCGCCGTAGCTCCGTCCGTCAAGGCAGGCAGCCTCGGCGAGGCGGGACAATTATTGGAGCGTATGCTCAAAGACAGGAGGATTAAATAATTATGGTAAGTTTAGAAACAGCGGAAAACGCGCTTAAGACAGTCTACCTCGGAGTGGTAGCCAATCAGCTCAACGTGGGCGTCAACCCTCTGCTTGCTAAGATAGAGCAGACCACCGCGGACGTATGGGGCTCGCAGATAGTCAAGATGGTGCCTTACGGTCTCAACGGCGGCGTGGGCGCGGGCGCGGAGAATGCGGCTCTGCCCAAGTCCGCGGGTAATCAGTACGGCAAGTTCACTCTCGACCTCAAGAATCTGTACGGCACGATAGAGATTACCGACAAGGCAATCCGCGCGTCCATGCACGACGAGGCGGCGTTTGTCAATCTGCTCAATGCGGAGATGGACGGACTGCTCAAGGCGTCCAAGCACAACTTGGGACGCATGCTTTACGGCGACGGCAGCGGCGTGCTCGCTCACGTGGTTGCAGGTACGTATTCGGGCGACACTATCACGCTCGACGACGTGCACGACTTTACGGAAGGTATGTGCGTTTCGGTATACAACGCGTCGTCGGGCAATTTCTACTCGGGCATGGGCAACGCCCGTATCATAAACGTGGATAGGGTGAATAAGACCATTACTTTCGAGAAGAACATGCGCCCCACGTACTCCGAGGGCGACTACGTGTGTATGCAGTCCAGCCACAACAACGAGATTACGGGACTTAAGGCGATATTTGCTCAGAGCGGCACTCTTTACGGCTTGGATAAGGACAAGTACAGCTGGCTCAAGCCTCAGGTGATTTCGGACGTTGGCATGATTACGCAAGGCAAGATGCAGTCTGCTATGGACAGCGTAGAGGAGAGATGCGGCGGAGCGGTGGATATGATAGTATGCTCCTACGACGTGCGCAGACATTATATCGACCATTGCTCCATGTACCGCACCAATATCGACTACCTCAATCTCGACAACGGTTACAAGGCGCTGTCCTACAACGGCGTGCCCGTGGTCGCGGACAAGTTCGTAAGAGACGGAGTGATGTACATGCTCAACACCGCCGACTTCAAGCTGCATCAGCTGTGCGACTGGCGTTGGATAGAGGGCGACAGCGGCAAGGTACTGCATCAGGTTGCGGGTTGGTCGAGATACACCGCCACGCTCGTCAAGTACGCCGACCTCATATGCGACCGTCCCGCAGGACAGGTAATGCTCACGGGCATAACTTCGGGTAGCTGATATGACTGCGCTCAGACCGATACTTACCGATACCTTCGATATAGCCGATAGGCTAAGGGAGATAGACGCTCGCTATAGGCTGTATTACAACCTTATCAAGCGTCGCTACGAGGTGCACGCCGTAACGGGGCTGAATACGTCCCTGCAGTGCGTGCTGCCCTATCCCACCCTCGATTGCAGGAGTCTGCGCTATGTGCGCTCTACGAGGGTGGAGAGAGCTGAGAGTCTTATGGCAGAGATTGAGAGGGACAACGCCGAGAAGGAGATGGCGCAGCTTACGGATATAAGGCGTAAGGCGGAGCGCGAGTTGGAGCATACGCTTTCGCGCTCTTAGCTTAGCTCAAGTAGGAGTATACGCTTTTGCGCTTTTGCTTAGCTTTTTGCAATACGTGCATATGCTTTCGCACTTTTGGCTTAGCGTTGAA
>CAMWNK010000010.1 GCA_947175555.1 uncultured Clostridia bacterium
GGGCATACGATATCGGTTACGGCGGTCTCGATCACGTTCTGGCTATGGGCGAGGACGTCAACGTACTCGTACTTGATACCGAAGTGTACTCCAATACAGGCGGTCAGGCAAGTAAGTCTTCCCCTACGGGCGCAGTTGCAAAGTTTGCCGCAGGCGGTAAGATTACCAAGAAGAAAGACCTTGGCAAGATGGCTATGAGCTACGGCTACGTATACGTTGCTCAGATAGCTATGGGCGCAAATATGAATCAGACCGTAAAGGCTATCAAGGAAGCGGAAAATTACGACGGACCTTCGCTCGTAATCGCATACGCGCCTTGCATCAACCACGGTATCAATATGAGCGGCAGCATCGCCGAAGAAAAGAAGGCGGTAGACGCAGGATATTGGCAGCTGTACAGATTCAATCCCGATCTCAAGGAGCAGGGCAAGAATCCTTTCGTACTCGACAGCAAGGAGCCTAAGGGCGGATATCAAGAGTTCCTCATGGGAGAAAACAGATACGCTCAGCTTAGCAAGGCTAAGCCCGAAGTTGCGGCTAAGCTCTTTGAGCTTAACGAGCAGCAGGCTAAAGAGAGATACGAGAGCTACAAGAAACTTGCCGAGGAAGGCAACAACTGATAGCTTGATAACAGCAATATGCGGCGCAACTTAGGTTGCGCCGTTATTTTTATAAGCAAATAATTATCTTATGACATTGACTGACTACTTGATATCACTTATTGATATAATTCCGTACTATTGATGCGCTACTAAAAGTATCGCCGCTATCTAATAAGCTAAATTATCCTAAACAGAAAATTAATAAATAATGCGCCTATCTACAAACAGACATCGCTTGAAAAAATATATAATGGACTAAAGAATTGAATAATACCGCCATTATTTCTTGCATTAGGCTGTCAATCAAGGAAAAAGCTATTAATCAGTCCAAAGCAAAATAACTCAATATGGGCATTAGATATATATAACAAAAAAGGACGCGGATTGACCGCGTCCTTTATGTGTAATTGATAATTGTTATCTGTTCTGTTCTATATCGGGCAAAGAATTAAATCCGGGGACCAAGTCGGCATCCGTAGGGATATAATCGTTCATCTTGCCGTCGTTATACGCCATATAAGCCGCCATATCGAAGTAGCCTGTACCTGTCAAACCGAATAATATATTCTTGCTCTCGCCGCTCTCTTTACACTTAAGAGCCTCGTCGATAGCCGCGCGGATTGCGTGCGACGACTCGGGCGCGGGGAAAGTACCCTCGGTACGGGCAAACAACGTCGCCGCGTCGAATACTTTGCTCTGCTCCACAGACTTAGCCTCGATGTACCCGTCATGGTACAGCTTGGATATAATGGGCGACATGCCGTGATATCTCAGACCGCCTGCATGGTTGGGAGAAGGCATAAATCCGCTGCCGAGAGTGTACATACGCGCAAGAGGAGTCATCTTGCCAGTATCGCAGAAATCGTAAGCATATTTACCGCGAGTGAGCGAAGGACATGACGCAGGCTCAACGCCGATAAAGCGCGTATTGGTCTTACCCTCAAGCCTTTCTGCCATAAACGGCGCGATAAGTCCTCCGAAATTGGAGCCGCCTCCGCAACATCCTATCACGATATCGGGCTTTACGCCGTATTTATCAAGCGCGACTTTACTCTCCAGACCGATTACGCTCTGGTGCAAAAGCACATGGTCGAGCACGCTGCCGAGCACGTATCTACAGTTGGGCGTAGATACAGCAACCTCTACGGCTTCGGATATAGCACAACCGAGAGAGCCGCCTGTCTCGGGGAATTCCTCGAGTATCTTACGTCCTACCTGCGTAGTATCGGACGGCGAAGGAATTACCTGCGCGCCATATGTACGCATGACTTCTTTACGGTAAGGCTTTTGCTGAGAAGAAACCTTGACCATATATACCTTGAGGTCAACTCCGTAGAAAGCGCATGCCATAGACAGCGCAGTGCCCCACTGTCCCGCTCCCGTCTCGGTAGTGAGCGAGGTGATGCCTTGCTGCTTTGCGTAATACACCTGAGCTATAGCGGAATTGAGCTTGTGCGAGCCGGACGTATTATTACCCTCGAACTTGTAATAAATGTGCGCAGGGGTATCCAACGCCTTCTCGAGGAAGTACGCCCTGCACAGCGGCGAAGGTCTGTACATAAAGTAAAACTCGCGTATGCCCTCGGGTATCTCAATCAACTTATCGGTGCAGTTGAGCTCCTGCTCTACCACCGCGTCGCAGAACACGGGACGAAGTTCGTCCGCCGTGCACGGCTTAAGCGTTGCGGGATTGAGGAATGGATCGTGCTGCTCCTTCATATATGCCTTGAGGTTAAGCCATGCTTTAGGCATATCCTTTTCTTCGACATAAATTTTGTAGGGTATTTTGTTCATAGCTTGCCTCCTTGCATTTTTTATTTTTTATAATATTATTCCTATCTAATAGCGATGTCAAGCGATTTACAAAAATTAATAAAAAAATTCGATACCGATTAATCAACCGATATCGAAATAAAATATAACGATTTTACTTAAGGATTAACTTGTCAATCCAGACGCTTGCTGTCGACGTCTGAGCGAATGGCGGCGATGAACTCGTCTATACTCATCTTGCCCTTATCGCCCTCTCCTCTGCGACGGACGGCGACGACGCCATCCTCCTCTTCCTTATCGCCGATAATCAGCATATAAGGCACCTTCTCCATCTGCCAGCTGCGTATCTTATAGCCCAAAGTCTCGTTGCGGCAATCTGCCTCCGCTCTCACGCCTACGCTGCCGAGCAACTGTGCGATTTCTCTTGCCTTAGGCGCGTTGCGGTCGGTAAGGCTGGCTACTTTAACCTGCGTGGGGGAAAGCCACACGGGGAACGCTCCCGCATACTTCTCGATAAGCAGCGCAAGAGTACGCTCGTAGCAACCTATCGAAGAGCGGTGTATGATATAAGGGCGTCTCTTATCGCCGTTTTCGTCAATATAGTTCATATCGAAATTCTCTGCAAGGAACATATCCACCTGTACGGTGATGAGAGTGTCTTCCTTACCGTGCACGTTCTTAATCTGTATATCGAGCTTGGGTCCGTAGAAAGCCGCCTCGCCTATCGCCTCGACATAATCGATACCGAGATGATCGAGCATACGGCGCATAGTATCCTCTGCCTTATCCCATACATCGGGCTCATTGATATACTTTTCCGTATTGCTGGGATCCCAACGCGAAAAGCGGTACGTTACGTCCTTATCAAGTCCGAAGCACGTAAGCATATAACGCGCAAGGTCTACAACAGAGCGGAACTCCTCTTCAAGCTGCTCGGGAGTAACTATGAGATGTCCCTCGCTGAGCGTAAACTGCCTTACACGTATAAGTCCGTGCATCTCGCCGCTCGCCTCGTTACGGAAGAGCGTAGACGTCTCGCCGTATCTCAAGGGTAAATCTCTATAGCTCTTGAGACCGTTATTGTAAATGGTATACTGGAAGGGACACGTCATAGGACGCAATGCAAAGACCTCGTCGTCCTTACTCTCATCGCCTATAACAAACATGCCGTCTCTGTAATGGTCCCAATGTCCGGATATCTTATATAGATTGCTCTTAGCCATATAGGGCGTCTTGGTGAGCACGTAGCCGCGCCTCTCCTCTTCATCCTCTACAAAGCGAGTCATAATCTGCATTATCTTAGCGCCTTTAGGCATTAGCAAAGGCAATCCCTGTCCGATATTGTCGTCGGTCATGAATATCCCAAGCTCCCTGCCCAGCTTATTGTGATCGCGCTTCTTTGCCTCTTCCAAGGCTGCGAGATAATCGGTAAGTTCGCTCTTTTTATCAAAGCACGTGCCGTATATACGCGATAACATCTTATTCTTTTCGCTGCCGCGCCAATACGCGCCTGTGAGAGACGTCAGCTTAAATGCCTTTATCATACCCGTAGAAGGCAGATGAGGACCTGCGCATAGATCTACGAAATCGCCCTGTCTATAGAAAGATATCTCCGCATCCTTAGGCAAGTCGAGGATGAGCTGCACCTTATAATCCTCGCCAAAGCTCTTCATAAGCTCAATAGCCTTATCGCGAGGCAGTACAAAGCGAGTGATAGGATAGTTGGCCTTGATGATATTCTTCATCTCAGCCTCAATGCGTGGCATCTCGTCCATGCTGATAGGCGTAGTGAAATCCACGTCATAATAAAAGCCGTTATCTATCGCAGGACCTATTGCAAGTTTACAGGTAGGGAAAATGCTCTTGAGTGCCTGAGCCAATACGTGCGCGCATGTGTGCCTGTATATCTTAGCTCCTTCTACATCCTTGAACGTCAATATCTCCAAAGAGCAATCGCTATTTAGCTCAGTCCAAAGTTCCACTACCTTGCCGTCGACTTTGCCGCCGAGCGCAACTCTTGCCAAGCTCTCGGATATTTTCGCTGCCGCCTCTTTAACCGTAATACCGCTCTCGCACTCCAACGCAGAGCCGTCTTTTAACGTAATTATCATATCTACCTCCATATATCTTATGCCCGCATGGGCATCTAACTATCGCAATTAAAATAAAAATGCCGTCCTTATTTTCATAAGGACGGCTATTATAACCGCGGTTCCACCTTATTTACGACGCACAAAGCGCGCCGCCTCTCTTTCTCCCTTTAACGCAGGGCGCGAGCCATCTAAAGTTCAGGCGGTACCCTACGCTATCCGACTGTCTCCCTTTCAGCCCAAGAGGAAACTCTCTGCAAGTCTTAACTGCGCGGACATGTCCTGCACCGGACCTATACGGTCCCGACCTATTCGTGAGATTATTATAATCTCCTTTTTCAAGGCTGTCAAGGCTTTTTTACGCAATTAGGTATACCTATCTTTGCTTTTATATCTAAACTATAGCGTCTGTCATCGTATAGTTTTCCAAAGAATTTTGTTTAACCTGTATGCAAATATATGTTATTGCACAAGTTTTGTCAGCAAAAAATTGTCTTTTTGCAGGCGGGGCAATTCTCAACCAATCGCCTGCGCTCAAATCTGTTTCTTCGCCATCGATTACAACTTTTCCTTTGCCTTCCAAAATTCCGTAAATCTCTTCATTTTGCTTGTGCGAATGAACAAACGGCACACTCGCGCCGGGCGTAAGCGTGTTGATACTTATTTCCGCGCCTGTCAATTCCAATTGATCGTGAAGCTCGGTGCGCGCACTATCAGCTATGCTTATTTTGTTGTAGTTTTTCATAAAAATTCTCCTTTATACTTTTTATTTACAAACTTGACTTATTTGCTTGTCGATGCTATCATAACATATATACTTACAATTAGTGCATATGCACTTTTTTGTAACCTAATTATCTTTTAGTAAGTAATGAGGGTGTTATGTTAAAAAAAGAAGAGTTGCCGCCTTGTCCCGTTGCAACGGCCGTCAATCTTATAGGTAATAAGTGGAAGCCGCTTATTATCCGTGATTTGCTAAACGGAACACAAAGATATAAATATCTTCAATACGGAATTAAAGGGATAAGTCCGAAAGTCTTGACAGAAAACTTAAAACAGCTTGAGCAAGACGGACTTGTTAAGCGAGAAGTATTTGCCGAAGTTCCGCTTCGTGTAGAATACTCTCTTACAGACCTCGGCGAACAAATGCGTCCTGTCATATCGGCGCTTGCCGAATGGGGAAACACTTATAAAAATTCTTATAAAGGCTATAACAAATAAGTCCGAATGAGTTAACAAATAATGAACTCATACTTCACTGTAGGCCCTATAGAGAATATACAGGCACGCAATATATGCAAAAATTAGGCGTAGTATTAAGCTGCGCCTTTTCGTTTATTATTTTGCGGACGAAATGAATTGAAACTCTATACCTAAAAATTTATCTTACGATTAATTACCCATAAATATGCTGTAATACCGCCGCAATCTTAAAAGCATACTGCCAAAGTCAAAAGACGATAGGCAAATATGTATCTCTTCCCTTGGCAATATTCAATACTTCTTGCAATTTAATATAACTAAGGTCTCTTGGCTATTACTGCGACAAAAAAGCCCTCGTACAACCCATTAGGGCATACGGTAACCGTACCGTCTATTTCTGAAGGCAGTAACGGCACTCCCTCAAATCTGTCCATAGATATAGGCAATACATCTGCGTTAAAGCGCGGCAGGACGCTACTAAGCACGCCGCAATTTTCATCGGGAAGCACAGAGCATGTGGAGTAAACCAATCTGCCGCCCGCTTTGAGCAGCGTAAGCGCCTTAGTTAGCAATGCCTTTTGCAGCTTTACGGAATTGCTAAGCAACTTATCCGAAAAAGCTCCGCTTATACCTTTATCGGTTATGCGAATAGTGCCGCTGCCGCTACAGGGCGCGTCAAGCAAAATCTTATCAAATGAAAACATATCGCTCAGCTTGGTAGCGTCTGCATTCATGACGTAAGCGCGTACGCCTTGCCTTGCCATATTGAACTTGAGTCGCTCCGTCCTTATCTTATCCTTCTCGCATAAGGTGAGTTGAGCTTGGTTATCAGTAAGCGCGGCAATCTGCGCGCTTTTACCACCCGGAGCAGCCGCCATATCGAGGATACAATCTTCCGCCTTCGCCTCAAGCAATAACGGCGGCAGCATGGAAGATAAATTCTGCAAATATATTTTGCCGTACGTGTAGATGTCGAGAGCGCGTATATCGTCCTCCGATGCTCCTGATATAACCAGCGCGTCGCGATACCAAGGCACATCGCTGTAACTTATTGAGGCAGCGTCAAGACAACGCTTAACGTGCGAGATATCCGACTTGAGCGTATTTACGCGCATGGTAACGTGCCGCGGCATACCGTATCCGCGCGCAATGCTCCGCGCCGTCTCCTCTTTGTAACGCTCTATCAATATAGCATATAACCGTGAATCGAAAAAGTTAGCCATCGCTATTGTTAGCTGCGCATAGCCGTACGGTGCTTGCGCAACAATGACCTCGCCCGTTAATGAATATATAATACCATATTATAAAAGATGCGGCAACAAGAGCAAGCTGTTAAGCAACCGTAAACAGTATAGACGTGCAACTCAGCATATCATATTGCAGTATCTTATCTATAAACTTATAGGTTACATATTTAGAACTATCGTCCGTTTATAATCTAATCATAGGTATATAATATAGGTATAAAGATGATAGACTTACTGGATTCGGCGGCAATATATGATAAACTCGACTCTTTAAGGAAAGATAAGGGCTGGACCATTTACGAGCTGGCAAAGCGCGCAGGCGTAACGTCCAATGCAATTTACCATTGGAGAGACCGCAAATCTTCCCCGACACTTGCAATGCTTGACGCATTGTGCGCGGCTATGGAGATATCTCCCGTAACGTTTCTGATGGACACAGACGAACTGATAGCCCTCACCTGCGAGCAACAAGAACTGATATATCAATGGAATACTCTCTCGGGAGAACAGCGCAAGGCGATAATCAACCTAATGAAATCAATGAACCGCTCTTTTGACGCGTAAAATGGAAATAATTATCGAATTGCTGTATTATAACTATTGCCTTATTTGACAAGTTGTGTTATTATAATCTCGGTTACAGTTTCCCCTATATGTAACTAAGGAGTCTCGACGCTTTTGTCGGACTCCTATTTCTTTTAAGTAAAAACGCTTATTCAAGACCGAGTTATCAGGCTAAGCATGTAATATGAGCTACGAACTAAATCAACTGAATTTTTTTACCGTTTACAATTATAATCGAAACTCTTTACATCGCTCTACTAAAGGCAATATTACGTACTTATCAACGCATAACTATCAAGATTAAGTCCACTGCGGACATTAAAAATTATTCAAACGCATATGCGAAAAGGTACGCGCCATACGCCCTGCCAAGTCCCATTGCCGCGACATGTATGCTTTTATATCCTTTATTGAGTCTACGTATTGCCTTATAGCGTCATCGGGAGAGTCAAAGTTATCCGCTATAGCGTCCGCGCAACATATTCCGCTCTTCAATGCGCACGATACGCCCTCCCCCATAGGATTAAGAAAGCCCGCTCTCTCGCCCGCATTAAGCACTCTGCTGCCGCCGTAATCTATATCGCAACCGCTGTGAACTTGCGTCATAACCCACTTGTCGACTTTGCACTCTCGCATAATATTCAGGCTGTAATTGCGCTTAAGATAAGAAATAAACTTGGCATAATACTCTCTGCACTTCTTGGTTACGCCTGCTCCCGCTTTGACGGCAACGCCTATGACTATAAAGGAGTCTTTTATATTGAACCACGCATCGTACTTGGACAGCTCAGGCTGCAGAAAAGCATAAAAATATCGCCTGTCGCAGTCGATAGTCCCCTCATTATAAATCTGATATGTGTAGATGTAATCGCTCAAACCTACGCGTTGTCTGCCCGTAGCTCCGCTGCAATCTATTAAATATCTCGCGCAAGCTCGCTCCACACCTAAAGAAGAACTAATAGATATATCGACGCCGTCGCTATTACTTACATAATCGATTAGCGTTGCACAATCCTTGACGACTGCTCCCGCGCCCTGCGCCAAACCCGTCAGCCAATTATCGAAAAGATTGCGCCATACGTTGCATCCCGTCTGCGTAAAACACAGCTCCTTGCCGTCGCAGTCGATAAAATACATCCCCTTATTCACCTCAGGGCGGCACATGACAGACGTCGGGATTTCCAAGCCGTATACGTCGCGGATAAATTGCACTGCGTCCGCTATAATCATGCCCGAACACGACTTATAGCGCGGCAGCTTACAACGCTCGACTACTATCACGCTATAGCCTCGCCTTGCAAGACGGTACGCCGCACTGCTTCCGGCAGGACCTGCGCCGATAATCGCTACGTCATACTTGATTGTATCCACACCAATCTCCTTTGTCATATTTCGTCTGAATCGATTGACTTAAACTGCTATAATGCCTTCACATTTGTCTAAAAAGCATACGACTATTAAACTCAATAGCATTATAACTTATATCGATAATATTAAGCAAATCTATATTACGTATAATTAATCGGGCATTAAGCGCGCCAAGCCATAATACAATACTATGAGGCTTAACCGAAAATGAACTTCGTATTTTTCCTTATGGTAGCAATATCCATGATAGTGCTCACAATCATATCTCCCGACAGCGCATTCGGCGTAATGCTGTCGGGCGCGCGCAAGTCGATAGAGCTCGCTCTGTCGCTGTTTGCCATATACTCGATATGGTTGTCCATACTGGAGATAATGGATAAGATAGGGCTGAATAAACAGCTCAACAAGCTGTTCAAGCCGATTAATAAACGACTGTTTAAGGGAGAGAGCGATAAGGCGCTTGAATATATATCGCTCAATCTTTCCGCCAACCTGCTCGGCATGGGCTCCGCCGCTACGCCTATGGGAATAAAAGCTATAGAGAGCATGTCTGACGGCTCGGAAAAGGCAAGCGACAATATGGCTCTGCTCATGGTTATCAACGCCACATCCATACAGCTCGTACCCGCAACGGTAATCGGCATGAGGCTTGCAGCAGGCTCGGCATCCGCATCCGATATAATTTTGCCGTCATTGATTGCCACTGCCGTATCTACCGTGTGCGGAGTAATACTGTCCAAGCTGTGCGCCGCCATATCAAAAAAATTAAGAAAGTATAAGCCGCAAAGCTCTGCTAAGTTAAACGAAAAAGACAATACTCTGCCGCTTGCAAGCATTGGCAAAAAGTCTAAAGACGTATCTTGCAAAGCTCCGCTTTATCATGCGCGCGGAGGAGATAAGTGAGCAAATACATTCTACCTGTATTCATTATAGGCGTTATCATCGTCGGATTTATAAAGAAAGTGCCTGTATACGACAGTTTCGTATCGGGGGTAAGGCAGTCTATGGACCTGCTTATCTCTATATTGCCATACTTTTGCACGATATTAATTGCCGTAGAATTATTTTCGCTCAGCGGACTTAATAAATATCTCGAGAAGTTGCTCGAGCCTGTATTTACCGCGCTCGGCATACCCAGCCAGCTGTGCGAACTGCTTATAATCAGACCGCTTAGCGGAAACGGCAGTATAGCCCTGCTGCAGTCTCTTTATCTCGAACACGGCGCAGACAGCTATATTGCGCGCTGTGCAAGCGTCATTGTGGGAGCAAGCGAAACTACCTTTTATATTGCAACCGTGTATTTCTCAACGGTAAAAGCTCATAAATTGCGCTACGCCATACCCGTAAGTCTTATAGCCTCTTACGTCGGCGCGGTCGTAGCGTGTATAGTATGCAGATATATTTAATCGTTGATTTCTAAAGCGAGCTTATATACGACGTCTTTAGGTACGCCGTTATCCTTAGCCACTTTCTTTACGGCTTCCTTCTTATCGACACCCAACGCAAGTTCAGACTTAAGCTGCGACATCAGATCGTCCTGCGGTCTCTCTTTAGCAGGCGGAGCGACTATTACGACGTACTCCCCTCTCGGCTCGCCGACGTCCACACTGCCCAGCTCTCCGCATACAACCTCCTCGTACAGCTTGGTAATCTCACGCACAACGCACACTCCTCTCGCGCCCAAAAACTCATACATGTCATCCAAATCACGTATTAAATCATGCGGAGAACAATAAAAGACAAGCGCCGACGGAACTGCCTTAAACGACGTAAATATTGCCGTCCTATCTTTACGCTTGTCGGGCAAAAAGCCTATAAATGTGAATGCGCCTTCTATACCCGATAGCGCAACGGCGGAAGTAAGCGCGGTAGGACCGGGGACGCAGCATATCTTAATGCCGCTACATCTTGCCTCGTTGACCAAGACCGCCCCTGGGTCCGATACGCAAGGCATGCCCGCATCGCTGATGAGGGCGACATCAGCGCCTTGGTCCATCAACGATATTACGTATTCGCTGCCGGAGCGCTCGTTATGTTTATGGTAACTGATAAGACGCTTATTGATTCCGAGCTTATCGAGCAGCACGCGAGAATGCCTTGTATCTTCGCATGCGATAACGTCCACATCGGACAGTACGCTCACCGCTCTTTGCGAGATATCGCCCATATTGCCTATAGGCGTGCCAACAATATATAACGAGCCCCGCTTATTCTTTTCCATACAACTTCTCCGCTTGCTTGCTCATCTTTCCGTTACTGTCATAGACCGTAATGTGAGACAGCTTTATTCCCGCCTTGCCGCCCTTAACGCAGCATATCACGAAAGTATCTGCCTCCTTATCTGCTTTAGGATAAATCAAGGTAATGCTCTTAGGCTCTATGCCTGCTACGCTTGCACATGCGATGACCTCTGCCATCCGCTCTACTTTGTGTATCATATACAGCTTGCCCTTAGGTCTCAATACCGCCGCCGCGCTGTCGATTATCCCCTTGAGGTCGCACGAGCTCTCATGCCGAGACAGGGCTACTTCGGGAGATAGTCTCACACTCCCGCTGCCTTTACTAAAATACGGCGGATTGCATATTACGCAATCATAATTGCCCTTGCCCAGTATCTTCGGCGCATCGGCAATATCCATACATTTCACGTCGATGCTGTCGCTAAGACAGTTGAGCCGCGCATTGCGAGCAGTAAGCTCGGCCATGACGGGTTGTATCTCCACTGCGGTAACTTTGCAACTTCTTTTGAACGCCACGAGTACAGAGATTATGCCGCTGCCGCTGCCGAAATCCGCGACAAGACTGCCCTTGTCTACTTGAGCGAGGTTGGCAAGAAGTACGGCGTCGGAAGTAAAGCAATACAGGTCGGGACGTTGCAAAAGCATAAGTCCGCAATATTGCAGATCGTCCAATCTCTCTCCATCTCGCAATTCATAATCCATAATCTAATGATAACACAACGAATAATTATTTATCAACGCAGTTATCAAGACGCGCCGATAAAGATATATTTCACGATTTTATTAATACACTACATAGTATTATCGTCTGCAACTGCGCCCTCGCCATCCGAGGTCTGCGCCTTAGCTTCGGATTTTTTCTTGCGCCTGCGTTTGCGCTTTTTCTTGGGCTTGACGACGCTTTCCTCAGGCGCGGCTTGCTGCTGCTTTACCACGCGCTCGCCTACGGTAACTTTTAACTTCTTGCCGTAAGCTACGGGCGGAAGAGTAACTACGTCGTCTAAAGAAAACGCCGCTGCCTCCTTTTTAGCCGCGTCATTGTCCATGCCGATAAGCTCATACAGTCTGTCCAATCCTATCATGGCTACTCTTGCGCTCAGCTTCTTGTCTGCGTTGATAGAATTTTCTCTCGTGCAAGGCACTTCGTCCACCTTGACGAACGTGTTGCAACGCATGGCATTGCGAGTATACCTGCCGCCGCACTCAAACACGCGCTTGCATATATATCCGCACAGGTCCGCATTGTCGCGCTCAAACTTTTTTGATATGCACACCCTCTTGCCCTTTAGTGTTCCTTCCTGAGCGGGATTGAGCAGCTTAGTGTATTCTTCCAGTTGCCTTTGCAAAAATCTCTTGCTTCGCGTTACGCTGATTCCGCTTAGCGTTACTTCAAAGTCCTCTATACTGCCGGTAAGCTCGGGATTGTCGGACAAGAGCTTGTCCAAGGTAATGTGTCTTTCTCCACAAAACTTACGCACAAACTCCATCGTAGCCCATGCGTCGTCGTCGCTGCGATGTAGATGCTCGGGTTGAATGTCGTACTCTTCGCATATCTTGGCAAGTCCCACCTGATGACCGCCGTTGATAAATTTCTTATAAATCAGCTGGCTGTCTCCGAAGCGATAATTGATACAGGGGAATTTATATCGCTTGCACTGATATGCCAAGTGCTTTACGTCGTTGAGTATGGAGTGCCCCATAACTAATTGATCGGGGTATTCAAGCATCTCCTTGATTTCTTCGTAGAAATTATCAAACTTGGGCTGACTCTTAAAATATTCTTCGCTGTAAGCAAGCTCAATCTCCGGTTTTCCATCCTTCCTTCTCAGATAAAAGCGCGATGCGGGATTCATGACAATATCCCTCTTATCTATCACGTTAAAATCGCAGTCGGTTATCACATAGCCGAACGAGCACATCTTGCCCTCGCCGTTAAAACAGTTGGAACATTCTACATCGTAAAACAAATATCGCATAAACAATTATATTATAGCACTTGACGCGCCGCATTACAATTAATAAAGCTGACATGCAACTATAATAAAACTATTTAATTAAGTTTAATCACTAAGCGCAGTTGATGCTTCTATTTTTATTAAGACTAAGTCAGTTAAACAATAGTAGATAAATATGACATATATATGTCTTAAAATATTTTATAATAAAACACTCATATAGAGGACAGCCTATTCCTCTAACAAGTCGAAATTGATGCAGTAAGCGAAACTGATTATTACAGTTGCTACGCGTTTGCTTTGCTTATATAGAAAATCAGACATACAATTATTTAAAAAAATTATAACTTTACTATTTAGAGCTTAATTCTTATAAGCATACAATAATAAATGCAAGTAAATATCCCGCACCTAAGTTCACATTTTCAATTCGCTACTTTAAAACACTATAAAGCAACTATTTTTGAAATTTTACCATTAGTCCTCTATAAGATTACACCACTCTCAAACTCATTACTGTGTATAATATCTTCATCTGTTCAACTCTCCAATACATCCGAGTACATGCAGTCAATCGCGTAGTCATAGCTTACCGCGTCCGCGCCTGTCGTGTGATACTTTATCATGGCATTAAGCTCATTTTCTGCATCTATTGCACTATACCCGCAGCCTTGTAGCCATTTGAGCATTGCAACCTTTTTTTTCTGCCGTTGTCTCAATCATTATTTATACCTCCGAAATCCAGTTGATTTTTCCGCTTGCTTGTGCTATACTCACAACCGTGAGGAGGGGAGCAAGCGAACCCCTCCGAGCCTCTAACCGTCCGAGCCGTTCAAACTGTGGGCGGTTTTTTTTAGTCTTTTTTAATTATCTTTGCGAGTGCTTCCCGAAATTCTTGTTTAAGTCCTCTATAAGATTACACTACTCTCAAACGGACGCACACCAACTTGCAGACATTGTTGGGTTTGAGTCCTCTATAAGATTACACTACTCTCAAACCCTATGCAAGTAGACGGACGCAAAGTGTTGGTTTGAGTCCTCTATAAGATTACACTACCCTCAAACCTCAACTTCGACGTCATGACACTAACCTTTGTTTGAGTCCTCTATAAGATTACACTACCCTCAAACAGCGAGTCATCAGGCACTTCCTCAATCACAGTTTGAGTCCTCTATAAGATTACACTACCCTCAAACGTAAAAGTTGTTATTTCCCAATGAGCAATCGTTTGAGTCCTCTATAAGATTACACTACTCTCAAACGTATACGCTTCTACAGCCTTAATATGCGCAGTTTGAGTCCTCTATAAGATTACACTACTCTCAAACGCAGGAGCTAAGCAACGGCGTAGCAGAAGTGTTTGAGTCCTCTATAAGATTACACTACTCTCAAACATCCACCTGCGTTATCTCCTTGCCGAGGTTGTTTGAGTCCTCTATAATATTACACTACTCTCAAACCTCAAATCGTCTGAGAAAACGTCACTACCCGCCAGTGATCTTATAAAGTCGTAGCAAATATATTATATAGCATTATACAACTAAAAGCAAGGAGCATCTACTATAGCTCGCACATGTCTTTATCAAGTATCTTCTTTAATTCAAGAGGAGATGACGCTATATCGTGGCTTTCGATACTCAAAAAATTCAAATTATGATATATAATATCTTTATAGAATCGATTGAGCTCATCAGCAGTAAAGCATGACTTCAAATTGATGGCGATAAAGAGTTGTTTCTTAGTATACTTCCTTAGTAAATCCATATACATAATAAATCTTTCGCTCCAACATAGATTATCGCAATCCGGACGCAATCTATAAAGCTTAAGCAATGCCGCAATATCATTAATGTCATCAAACACTACATCAAAATCAGATGCATAACTCAGTCGAGACAGCATGTGATTGAGCTTACCGAAAACATCGGTAAACTCATTAGACATCTCGAATTGAGCATACTTAGCCATATCTTTTTGCAGTCCTGTAACTATAGTTTTATTAAGCGATGCGTCTACGCTAAATATATCGCTTATTACTTCTACGTATTTATCAAACCGGAGCACCTCGTTGTTTTCGGATAAAACAAAATCGCCGTCTCCCGAATAAGATTGCTCTATCAGATTTAATACGGTATCTCTATAAAACTTACCATCTTCCAGTACAAGCGTGCATACATTATCGCCGCGCCATATAAAGGGCTTGTCTAAAGCAAAATGCGCTAACTTCATAGTACCACCAACCTTGCATCGGAATTGATAATATCTACGCAATAATCACCCAAGATATACTCCATCCTTGCAAATTGCTTTTCCGTAACGGTCAACACTTGTACAACTCCTTCACTAGGCTTATTTTTTCTTATGGCTGCAATAGCGGAGCCGACAGCCGTAGCATTCAAAGCCAAGTGGCAATATACCGATTGCTGCATCATCATAAAGCCGCTTTTAATAAGGAATTTGTGAAATCTTGAGTACTCTCGCCTGTCTGAAGTTGATTGTACAGGCAAGTCAAAAAAGAGTAAAATACGCATAAATCTATAACTCATATGACGGAAACCTAATCTTTGCAATGTCATTATCAGACAACGCATCGAATATGCTTAGCGCATAAAGTCTTATCGCATTGCTGAGAAAATGTTGTTGATTGCTAATTGTTACGGTAACATTAAGCACGTTTACCAACGCCATCTTCTCTTCGTGCTCAAAGTTTTCAAGCGACATGCCTCTTACTATCCTATCTACATACGGACGAAACGGCTCCATTAAATCTGATGATAGATTAAAATGATTAAAAATATTGTCGTGAAATATGCCTATTTGCGTCATATATCCTTGCGATGTAATCTCACGATTGAATGCGGAAAGTAAAATGCCGTAACCGTAATTCAATGCCGCGTTTACATTATTATTTTCAGCTCTTGAAAATTCCATCCCGAATAAAGCGTTAAAGTAAACTTTAGCGGCGTGCGCTTCCCGATTGGTAACGTCAGCAGGCTGTATATCTCTAATATAAGAACTCATAAGCATACGCGCTTCTTGGGCTATTTCCGGCAGGTTGGACATCTGTCCGATAATCTTTGCTCTCACTATTTCCGCCCATACCATACCCTTGCTGTCCGAGCCCCATTTAATCTGCTCTCGCACCTTTCTTGAAGTATCGTGCGAGCCGTACAGGCTGCAAAGCTCTGCGGTGGGGTTGCGCTTTTCGTCGCAGAAAATAACCTTGATTTTCTTGTGGCTCATCTCGGCAAGCAGATATGCGGTAAGCGATACTGCGGTGCTTTCTATTATAAGCACCGCTATCTCGTCCAAATGTATGCGATTGACCTGCTCGTCGGACCTTACGACAAGATAATCCATCTTATAGTCGAGCTTAGCTCTGCTCCTTATTACAACGGTGCGAAAGCCCATTTAATGCAGTAAATCTATTTTCTTTTCATACAGTCCGGTAGGAGACTGATTGATTAAATATGCCGACTCAAGATTAGAGATAGTCTTACTCGTGAGAATAATTCCAACTTTGTTAGATCCTCCCAAATCTTTAAAACTTGTATATACAGCATTACAACGCAGCGCATTAAGACATTGCAACAATGTCTTACACCTTATTAATGTGTCTTGGCAAATAAAATTATCTCTCAAACTTTCCATATATTCGCAGACCGATGGCACTATTGCATAAGCAGGCTGCTTGAGCTTATCGATAATCAAGTCGTAAAGATATATGCACGTATCGGCATCTACGCCGTCGTCGGGATAAGCTTCAAGCGTCTTATTAGCCTTTTTACATCTATTGACGTACTTGCTTATCTTTCTGAATTTTATAATATCCTCATACTTAACATGTAACTGATTGGCATGGATACATATTAATCTATCACCCGTCCTACCCGTGATATGTACTCTTGTACCGTCCAGCTCAAATAGAGAATACTTCAATATCTTAGGTATAATTACCTTTATCTCGTCATCTTTATTAAGCCAATTTTTTTCGGCAAAAGTCTGCGGAGATTGCTCATATTCTTGCTTATCCATAATTAATACGGGCTCCAAGCTCCTTGTAGTCTTCACTACCTTCTTCTGCCTCTTTATCCGCTCCACAAGCGCCCAATAGGCGCCTTTTGGCTTGTTATATCCCCCGTATACTGCAGTATCTTGCCCGACTTTAAGCGGAATAAGATTGTCCTTTTTCTTAAGAGGCTGCTCAAACAGCTTTCCCTTAACTTCAATCGGCATTCTCGAATACAGCACGCTGCTCTTTAACATCATCTTCCTGACAGTCGCAATAGTCCCGCTCTCGCCTGCAACCCATGCGCCTTTTACATCGTAAGCATATAGCTTATCTGTCTTAAGATTATATTTTTCGTTAGCGATATTCTTCCTGAATTTATCGGTAAATCTGGTATCGAAGTAATTGCCCACCGCAATATTGAGGTATGCGTCTTGAGCATGGTGGCAATCGTTGACGTCCCTGCACTTAAGCATGTCGAAGCAGTCTCTGAAGTCGCTCACATTAGCTGCCTTTGAATATACGATTTTATTCTTGCCGTATACGTCTCCAAGTATATCTGCAAGCGCCTTGGTAGACTGACGCGTCTCAACCAACTGCCTGTTGATAAATTCTGCACGTTCTTCTTCCGTTAGAGGAGTATGGCGTATCAATCTGCTAAGCTTCTTAGATGAGATTGCACCGATATCGTGCAAATACATCCAAAATGCATACATCTTATTGCGTATCGATTCCTCGATAGGATAGACGTCAGTCTTATCTCTATTAAGTTTCGACTTAACAAGCACAGTATTATCGAAGCTATCGTCCTTTATCTTAGAGCGAGGGAAGATATGGTCTATATCGTATTGCCTTTTATCTTTCAGCGACGATATATCTATCGGCTCGCCCGAATACATACATTTACCTAACTGACGATAATACAAGAAGAGATGCTTACCCATTGAATTATCATCTTTTTCACCCTTCAATCTCTCATAGAGATTGTTAAAGTGCTCTTTATCAATGTAATTAAATAATTGAGCGCTCTGCCTTTCGCACTGCAGGTATAAATCGAGTAGTTGCTTCTTGCGGGAGCTTGTCCTCTTGCCCTTTTTACTTCCGTCGTTTTTATCCCTTGCCACTTCGATAAATATCTTTTGCGGAGCGCTCTTCTTGATATCCGTTATCTCATCGATTATCCGCATTGCCTGCCATATTGAGCGACGTATCTTGGGAGACACATACAGCTCGTCAACCATTTCTCTCGGATTGCCCCGCTTTCCTAACTTCTTCGACCTATACTCCGCGGCATTTTTAGCGTAGTCGTATCTATCGCTTAGCAGCTTCATAAGGTTGTCATTGGTATTGCGCAGCATATCTATTATGGATATTAACTCTCCCGTTCCGCTTTGTCTGTCAACGTCATAAATGCGTGTCAAAAAAGTATTAGACAGTCGTCCCCACTTATTATACTTAAGTTTGCATACGCGCTTAATATCGTCAGCGCAAAGCGATGTATTAGACTTAAGCCAATCGGATAACATCTTCTTATCATTGCCAAGCAATACGATGTGCCGTATTATCTCTTCTACAGTATCGTAAGACGTCTTATCTATAATATCCTTTAAGTCGTGATATGAGCGCATGCCAGAGGCGACTTCATTATCTATGCCCTCGATAATTTCATCGCCGCTTGCAAGTCCTTCTGCCTTAAGGAATTGCATAATAGACTTCTTTGTAACCTTCTTTCTCGACTTTATGAACAACTCGTCATATATCTTCTTCTTGGTAGCCACATCTATAGCGTTGCCGTTGAGCTTAATATTGTTAATCTCATTAAGCACGCAAAACTCGCTGTACAATAACGAATCCTGCGGCAGCACATCGTCGCCCGTATATGTACATATAGAAGTCATCCTATTAATAAACTGCTCTGCCGACGCCGCGCTATCTATGATCTCGTCGATATTCCACGGCAATATCTTTTCTTTCTCCTTGCCGCTCTTCCTGACAGCCCAGCCGCCTTTAAGCGGTCCTATATAATACGGCAGCTTATAATCGAAAATTGCAATAATTTTATCCGATACGCTTAGACCGCTCTCATCTTTCTCATTCAAAAAAGGAAGATACTTGCTTGCATTGTTAAGTATTATCTCCAGTTCCTTTCTGTGGAGAGAATTAGGAATAATGCCGTTATCTGATGACCTAAGTTTAGGAGCAAAAGTCCCGTTATCTATCTTCTCCTTAATCTTGCTGTACTTCTCATCCGCGTTGTTGAGTCTATCGCCCAACTTCTTTTTCAAGAATTTACAAAAGTCTTCTTGAGATACTTTACCGTCCGCATCTCCCTTTTTATAACGCGAATATGCTGCATAATTGTGCACTGCCTTCTTATTACTTTGATCTTCTTCGCTTAAAGTCGCTTTCTTACTCCTACCTTCTTTTTTAGGATTTGGAGCGTTGAATATCTCATGCGCAAGCGCCTTATCTTTAAGCACTTTCTTTACATACTCTTTCAGCAAGTCAATATTGTCTTTATGTTCCTTGTACTGAGACATCTTAAACTTGCTTAGCGTGTCATAGTTATTGGTTATACTATCAAGCATCGCTCTGTCATATACCGCTTTAGCTGCGTACAGAATGTCCGAGTCGTCGCCAAGCATATCGTATACCTGAGCTAATTTATCCTCGCCGTCCGTTACGGCAACAGATAGCTTATCGTCGAAGGTGCAGTCGAAGAAGAGCTTGCTAAGCCCAACAGTATTGCTTGCGCACAGCTTAATGAGACTCTCGCAGACATTCTTTTCCGTACTCGCATCGATATCCGCGCAATTTTTGAATGTCATTAAGTTCTTGAGTTTTATGAACTTATCCCTTTTTCCTATATTCTTATCGCATAAGATTGCTTTGATATTATCTTCATCGTTCACGCTCAGCTCGATATCGAATCGATCTTTAATAATCTCGATGTAATCGTTTAACGCACTTGTAAAAGTTATGTCTTCATTCGCGCTCAAGCTATAAAGAAAATGCCCCCTGCTCTTAATAATATGATGAATAGCTAAATATACTAAGCGTACGTCGTACGGCTTATCGCTGCTCATCAATTCATTACGCAAGTGGTATACGGTGGGATAATCTCTATAATAATCTTTATCAGTAAAATCGCTGTTGATAAATAAGGTATACTTTATATCATATGACTTATCATTAAGCACCTTAGAGCTCTCGTCCATGCGTTGATAAAAGCCGGGGTCTACTTTAGCAATTTCTTGCGAAAATAATCCTCTAAGTAATGACAATCGCCATTTGCGACGTTGCATACGTCTGCGATTAGTCCTAAACATACGCCTCTTCTCTGAAGTGCTGCCTTCATCCAACAGACGTATTCCCCATGCGTCCTTACCGCGCAATCGCAGTAGGTTATAATCTCTATCCGTAGCCGCCCATCCTACAGAATCGGTACCTACATCAACGCCTATGTAATAGCCACCGTTAACTTTGTCATTGCCGTTAGTTTTCACAATTCTTATCCTCCGTCGCTTATTTTGTTGACAATATATATTTTTTTGTGGTTTAATGATATTAATCATTAGTCCTCTAATGAGATTACACTACAAGTTCAAATAAGCTTTATAGCGACTTCATCGTGTAGCGAATCACATCGTGTGAGAAATTTCCGCCATATAGTGGCGGATTTTTTTATCTTTATATTGACTGACATAAAATATGCTTATCGGTAATAAGCAAAACTCAATTACCGCTGCATGAATATATGTCCCCTTAGACATCGCTTCCGCCGTTTATATTTTATCTTACACCGCAATATATGACAGTATATGACAGTTTAAGACGGATTACAATTGTATTACCTTAATTAATGATAACACAAATTATACGCACTATCAATATGCAAATAAGCAACTAATAATAAAATACTCGATTAATCTTATTGTTAAAATAAATAAGTATTATATCGCTTAGATTATTAATATGTTAATATAGCAAAAGACGCGGATAGCTCCGCGTCCTTTATAATTATTACCTTGTAATTAAGCCTTGACTACCTTATAGCCGTCCTTTGTATCGATTACGGAGTAACCTTTATCAGATATCTCCGACCTAAGAGCGTCCGCTCCAGCATAATCCTTGCTTGCCTTGGCGTCCTTGCGTTTTTCACACAGCGCGATAATCTCACCCGGGATATCTTGGGCTTTATCTTCGCTGCTGTCGGCAGCTTTATCAAGCGAAAGACCGAGGACCTTATCAAACTTAAGCGCAAGCTCGTATATATCTTTGCTCTTATCCTCTTTAATCATCTTCCACAATACGCCGAGTGCAAGCGGTATATTGAGGTCGTCGTCGATAGCCTCGATAAACTCGCTCTCGTAAGCAGAGAGCACATTCTTATCCGTAGCAACGCCGCTAACCTTATGCTTATAGAGCAAGGTCAACAGTCTTGCGTAAGCGGACTTAGCCGCGTCCAGTCCCTCGAAAGTGAAATTGAGCTTCTTGCGATAGTGAGTATTGAGACAGAAATATCTAAAGTCAAGCGCGCAATAGCCCTTTTCTTCAAGCTCGCTTATCCTGTAAGTGTTGCCCAAGCTCTTGGACATCTTGCCGTTGTCTACGAGCATAAACTCGCCGTGTACCCAGTAGTTGACGCTCTGCTTACCTGTGAGAGCCTCGTTCTGCGCTATCTCGTTCTCGTGATGAACGGGGATATGGTCGACGCCGCCCGTATGCACGTCGAAGGGCATACCGAGATACTTCCTGCTCATCGCGCTGCACTCGATGTGCCAGCCGGGATATCCTCTGCCCCAAGGCGAATCCCACTGCATAATATGCTCGGGCTCGGCCTTTTTCCAAAGCGCGAAATCGGCGGGATGACGCTTCTGCGAGTTGACTTCCACTCGCGCGCCTGCCTGTTGCTCGTCGAGATTGAGACGCGACAGCTTGCCGTATCCCTCGAACTTGGATATATCGAAATAGATGCCGTCATCTATCTCGTAGCCGTATCCCTTATCTACAAGCTGCGTAACATAGGATATCATGTCGTCGATATGCTCCGTAGCCTTAGCAATAACCTCGGGCTTGCCTATATTGAGCTTAGCAAGGTCCTCGAAAAATACCGAGGTATAGAATGCGGCTATCTCAAGCGGAGTCTTTTTCTGCTCGCGAGACGCCTTCTCCATCTTATCCTCGCCGTCGTCGGCGTCGCTCATAAGATGTCCTACGTCTGTAATATTCATGACGCCCTTAATCTTATAGCCGTCAAAGCGGAGCACTCGCCTGAATATATCCATAAAAATGTATGTGCGGAGATTGCCTATATGCGCGTAATTATATACGGTAGGTCCGCAACTGTACATGGACACCTTACCCTCTCTAATGGGCTTAAAGTCCTCTTTATTCCTTGTCAGAGTATTATAAATCTTAAGCATTTAATCCTCCTTGCTGTCGATTATCTCGTTGTCTGCAATGCAATAACTTTTGCCGTCTATATCGTTTTTTGCCTCAAGCGCGTCAAGCCTGTCGCGCATACGCGCAAATTCCTCGAGCACGGGGTCGGGCAGCTTGAGCTGGTCCTGCTCGTCCTCTACGCGCTGTTGATTTTGCCTTACAATCCTACCGGGGACGCCTACAACCGTGCAATGAGGCGGCACGTTCTTAAGTACGACACTTCCCGCGCCTATCTTGCTGTGCGCGCCTATAGTTATCGGTCCGAGTACCTTAGCGCCTGCGGATATCATGACGCCGTCCTCTATGGTAGGATGACGCTTGCCCGTCTCCTTGCCCGTTCCGCCCAAAGTTACTCCCTGATAGATGAGCACGTTGCTGCCGATGACAGCTGTCTCGCCTATTACCACACCTACGCCGTGGTCGATAAATACGCCGCCCGCAATCTCCGCCGCGGGATGTATATCCACTCCCGTAAGCCTGCGGGTGCGCGCAGCTATCGCCTTAGCGATGAATTTCATATTATGCTTATAAAACCAATGCGCGCGTCTGTGTCTGAATAACGCCCTGAAACCGCCGTAAGTGAAAAAAATCTCAAACTTACTGCGCGCCGCGGGATCCTTATCCATAGCCGCTTGCAAATCCTGTCTTATTTTACCCATATCCACCTCTAATAAATAAGGAGCATGCGCTCAAAGACGCTTGCTCCTAACGTGGTTCCACTTTGATTGAGCGCAAACCGTGCGCTCCTCTTTATGGCGGATAACGGCGCCTGCCGTGCGGCATTTCCTCCGCAAGCAATCCGACCGCACTTCGTACATCACGCGTAAAGAAGGCTTACAGCCGATGACCTTCTCTCTCTGATACGACGACAACGTATTACTCTTGTCGGATTATCGCTATATTTAAGTAACTGTATTATATCCACATTATATTCTTATGTCAAGTATAACGGCACCTATTGGATTGCATTAGACTATATATACTTATCTTATGTACGCATCCGCTTGCCACATTTAGCCCTTGCAAGCGAGTATGCCTCATCTATTAAAGGCAAAAGATGTAAAAACGTATTATCGGAAGGATTGAGCACGCATATCCAATTCATCCAAGCATAAACGGGATGCGGCATGACAGTGTCCAATGCGGAAAAATCATACGGCATATCAACTATGCCGCCCTTAGCAGGGCGCGACGGCTTTGCGCCGAACATCTTAGTAAAAGTATCTCCGCTAATACCCAAATTGACTCTGTATACTCCCTGCCTGCCAAGCGCGGAACTCTTGTCGCACTCTCCGTCCTTGTCCTTAACAGTCAAAACGTACACGCCGCGCTTTAACGACATGTCGGGATTATAAAATATACATCGCTCGCCGTAGCTGTTGCATAACACGATGCCTTCGTAATTGTCAATACAGTATTGCAAAATGAAATCGCTATCCAATTAAACGCCACTCCTTCATTCATAGTATAGACAAATAGGACAAAGGCTGTAAAGTCTTTGTCCTATCTTATCATTTTGCTAATTAGCGTTATCTATTCGATATTGACGCTGTCAGTATGCTTATCCGTAACGTCCGCATTGATGTCCATGCCGTCTTTAGCTGCCTTATCTCTGTCTGCGCAGTGATTGCAACCGCAGCAAGAAGAGCAACCCGAGCACGAAGAACAACCGCCCTTACCCTTAATCTTACGATAGATACACACTGTTGCTACCGCAAGAACGAATACTACGGCTATTACTATTACGGCTATCTCTATAGCGGTCATTATGTCTTCTCCTTTTTACGACGCAGCAACTGTCTAATGCCGCCTTGCGGGAAATTAAACTTGCCCTTATTATGTAACACGATAATCGTTACCGCCGCGGCTATTATTGCAAGGAAGATGAAGCACGTCCACCACCAAGAGCCGACAAGGAATATTATCATAGATACTACGTATGCCGACAGTATCCACCACAGCAGTGCGCCCTTGAACGATTTACCTTTGCCCAGCTCGCTTCGAGCCGCTCCGACTGCCGCAAAGCAAGGTATTGCAAGCAAGTTGAACGCCATGAACGCTACTACAGCGGCATTGCCTATACCCGCTGTCTGGAAGAGCGCAGCTATAGCCTCCTCTTCTCCGACGCCGCCCGACAAGTTGCCTATCGCAGTACCCAAGACGGCGAGCGTAGACACAACTTCTTCCTTGGCGATAAGTCCGGTAAGCGCAGCCACGATAAATACCCAGCCGTATTTGCCCAAGCCAAAGCCGAGAGGGTAGAAAATCCACGAGACTATGCTGCCTAAATCGTGCAGTATGCTCTCTTCTATATTGCCGTCAAGGTACGTATAACCCCAGTTGAAGTTGGAGAGGAACCATATGACAATGGTAGACGCGGCAATTATTGTGCCTGCTCTGATTATAAACTTCTTAACCTTATCCCATACGTGCAGACTGAGGGAGCGGAATTGAGGCAAGTGGTATGCGGGCAATTCCATTATAAACGGTGCGGTCTCACCCTTAAACGCCGTATGCCTTAGCAGTAACGAGCCGAGTATCGCACAGGCTATACCGAGCAGATACATGCCGTATACGGCAAGGTCGTTTCCGCCGAACACAGCCGCAGCTATTGCCGAATATATAGGCATCTTGGCTGAACACGAGAACCAAGGCGTCATGTATATCGTCATCTTACGTTCCTTCTCATGCTCGAGAGTACGCGTTGCCATCATTGCGGGGACGCTGCAACCGAATCCCATCAAAAGCGGCATAAACGACTTACCCGAAAGTCCGAATCTGCGGAACGCTCTATCCATTATGAACGCTGCGCGAGCCATATATCCGCTATCCTCGAGTATTGAAAGGAATACGAACAGCAAAGCTATCTGAGGTAAGAAAGACAGTACGCCGAATACGCCTGCGAACAAGCCGTCGCATATCAATGAGCCTACCCACGGCGCAGACGATGATAGAGCGCCTGCAACCACGTCAGTAAGCGAATCGGTACACCAGCCTAAAGCCGACTGTAAAAATACGCCTAAAGAAGGGATACCGCAATCCTCGAATACCCACCAGTTGATATTGACGCCATAGAGAGCGTTCATATAGAACAAGTCTTCGGAAAAGGTAAAGTGGAATACGAAGAACATTATTACAAGGAATATCGGTATACCGAGTATCCTGCTGGTAAGCACCCTGTCTATCTTATCGCTCACGGTAAGGGTATCGTTATACTTATATTTATCGATATCCGCGGGGATAGGTCTACGAGTGATTTTTGCCCTCAGCACCTTAAGTTTACCTCTAAAGGAGAGCCTTTCCTTGCACTCGCCTTTAGTTATGCACTCCGAAAACTTATCGGTGATATGCCTGTATCTTATATCTGCCACGCGCGCTTCCCAATCGGAGCCGAAGTCCTCGTCCTCGCTCTCTTTCTTGATTGCGTCTACAGCCTCGATTATATCGGCGGCATTCTCCAATTCAAGCTCGTCGCCCTCAATCAACTTAACAGCATGGAAAAGCGGAGAAGATACCTCTCTGTCTTCAAACAACGCTTTGACTTTATCAACCGCGCCTGCAAGCGCAGATTCGCTCAACACGCTTACTCCCTTGCGCTCTTTGCCGACCTCGGCATAAGCGGTCTTCATCAGCTCGTGTATGCCATCGCCGCGCAATGCGCTTATCTGCGATACGGGTATGCCGAGCCTTTGAGACAGCATATCCGCATCTATTGCATCGCCCCTCTTCTTGAGCGCGTCCATCATATTGAGAGCTATTACGACGGGGATGTCCGTCTCAATGAGTTGAAGCGTAAGATAAAGGTTACGCTCGAGATTGGTCGCGTCTACGATATTTATTATCACGTCGGGCTTATCTTGCAACAGATAATTGCGCGAAATGACTTCCTCGGGAGTATAAGGCGACAGCGAATATATGCCGGGAAGGTCGACTATCTGTACATCCTCGCCAAGCTTGCGATACTTGCCTTCTCTCTTTTCGACGGTAACGCCCGCCCAGTTGCCGACGTAAGCCGTGCTGCCTGTGAGCGCGTTGAAAAGCGTTGTCTTACCGCAGTTGGGATTACCCGCTAAAGCAAACTTAAGCATTGTTATCCTCCTTCATGACCACGCAATCTGCCTCTGCCTTGCGCAAAGTCAGCTCATAGCCCCTTACTGTTACTTCGATAGGATCGCCGAGAGGAGCAACCTTACGCATAGTAATGCGCGCGCCTGGGGTAACGCCCATATCCAAAAGTCTGCGTCTTATAGCGCCTGCCCCGCTGACTTGCTTTACAATCCCGCTCTCGCCCGAACGGTATTGACTGAGAATCTTGTCCATATCCACCTCTAAATTATTCTAACCATTATCCTCGACGCGGTATCGGCATTAATAGCCACCCTTGCCGAAAGAATCTGGAGTATTACGTTGCTGCCTGTACCGGAAATAAGCTTTAGCTTTGCACCGGGGACTATCCCCAGATTGAGTAAATGCTTACGCACTTCTTCACCCGAAGCAATCCTTATTACTTCGCAAACTTCTCCTTGCGATATCATAGATAACGGCATAACGTCCTCCTTATGGTTAGATAACGCTAACTCATAGACTGCAATTAAGGTTAGACATAGCTAACCCCTATAATTATTATATACCGCCGTATGACAGGTGTCAATTATATGTAAAGCTATTTTCGCACATATCGACTTTATTTTTGCTCGGCTCAATATGACCGAAGCTATTGCTCTTTTGAGTTAGTGATAACTAACCCTCTGCCCTTAAAAAAGCGGGCATCAGCCGCTTATTACGACATAAATATACACCAATCAACAGGCGATGTCAAGCAGTTAGTCGCAACAAACTTAAAAAATTATTACAACCGCTGATTTGGCAAAAAGATAATTATCAACAAAAATCGAATGGAGTTACTTGATATACGTAATTGAGCCAATTACTGAACAACAGCGTAGCGGTAGAACGCCACTTCATATTGACTCTGTCCACGTCGCCGTCTATAAAATAATGCAGAGGTTTGGCTATATTCAGTCCCTTATCCAAGTCTCTCAAATATTCGCGTCTAAGGGTGTATCTGTCATACTCGCTGTGCCCTGTAAAAAAGAACTTCTTATTATCCTTGCTCTTGACAATGGAAATGCCGCACTCATCGCCTGCGGCAAGCACTTTCAGCTCGCTGTGCGCGTATACCGCGGCTTCGTCTACGGTAGTGTGTCTTGACATGGGTATATGCATTATATCATTCATACCGCGTAGCAACGGCTCGTTGTCGTCAAGCGCGCGCACTCTGTACACGCCGAATAGTTTAGCAGGCAAAAGAGTCTTATTAATGCCGTAATAATGATATAACGCCGCCTGCGCTCCCCAACATATAAAAAGCGTAGAAGTAATGTACTTGTCGGCATAATCCATTATGCCCTGCAACTCTCTCCAATACGCGACGTCTTCAAAAGGCAGGGTCTCGACAGGCGCGCCTGTAATAATCATACCGTCGAAATGCCTGTTGCTTATCTCGCCGAAAGTCTTGTAAAACTTACTCATATGCTCGGGCGGAGTATTTTTACTGACGTAAGAATCGGTATTGACCAGCGTTACGTTGACTTGCAGAGGCGAATTGCCGAGAAGGCGCATGAGCTGTGTCTCGGTATCTACCTTGGTAGGCATGAGGTTGACGATAGCAATCTCTATAGGTCTTATATCCTGCTCGCTTGCACGGGCATGCGACATAACAAAGATATTCTCCTTGGACAGTATGTCGTGAGCGGGAAGCGACTTGGGGATAACTATAGGCATTGCTTACCTCCGTATTACGGCGCGCCGCCCATATCGAGCGGCGCTACCTGAGAAAAATTAAAGTTTAACCACCTTAAGAGCGTTGATTACGTCCGCAACGATGTCCTCGGCATCTTCTATACCTACGGACAACCTTATAAGATTGTCGGGAACTCCCGCCGCGATGAGCTGCTCGTCGCTGAGCTGTCTGTGAGTCGTCGTCGCAGGATGCAGTACGCAACTGCGCGCGTCTGCTATATGAGTAACTATCTTGAAGAGCTTGAGCGCCTTCATAAACTGATTGGCAGCCGCTCTTCCGCCCTTGATACCGAAAGTAATCATGCCCGAATAGCCACCCTCGAAATATTTATCCGCCAATGCGTGCGAGGGATCGCTTTCAAGACCGGGATATCTTACCCACTCTACCTTATCATTGTCTTTAAGCGCTCGGGCAAGCGCGATACCGTTCTCGCTATGACGCTGCATTCTCAGATGCAGAGTCTCGCAACCCATATTGGTAAGGTAGGCATTGAAGGGGCTCATGCAGCAGCCCATGTCTCTGAGGCATTGCGCCCTTATCTTGACTACGAACGCCGCGCTGCCGCATGCGCTCTGATACACCATGCCGTGATAGCTCTCATCGGGCGTGGTAAACATGGGATAGCGGGGATTGCCTGTAAAGTCGAGGTGCTTGCCGCATACAATCAATCCGCCCACGCTGCTTGCATGACCGTCAAGATACTTTGTCGAAGCGTGAATTATAACGTCTGCGCCATGCTCGAAAGGTCTGTGCAGTACGGGAGTGGTAAGAGTATTGTCGACAACGAGCAAAACGCCGTGCTTTCTGCATATAGGCACGAGCTTAGCATAATCGAGTACTTCCATTGCGGGATTGGATACGCTCTCGCCGAAGATCATCTTGGTACGATCGTCGATAAGCGACTCTATATCCTCGGCAGTAGAATCGCTGTCGATGAATCTGCACTCGATGCCCAGCTTGCGAAGCGAGACGTTGAACAAGTTGAAAGTGCCGCCGTATATCTTGCTGATAGATATGATATTATCTCCTGCCGAGCATACGTTGGCGACCGTCATCAATGTAGCGGACATACCCGAAGACGCGGAAATTGCAGCTGCGCCTCCTTCCAAGGCTGCGACTTTACGCTCGAGCGCATCGCACGTAGGATTGCCAAGTCTGCTGTACATATATCCGGGATCGGTGAGATTGAATATATCCGCAAGCTGCTCGGGCGTATCGTAGACGAAAGTCGTGCTCTGGAATAACGGCAATACTCTGGGATCGCCGTTCTTGGGCTGAAAGCCTTCCTGCACACATTTAGTTCCTAATTTCATAATATATCTCCTTACGCCGCGCTGCGACGTCATAATAACAATCTCCCGCTCACCTGCGGTTGTACTGCTTGATTATCCTATCCATATCGCGCTTGGCGTCCCTGTCGGCGATGTCCCTGCGCTTATCTCTGTTTTCTTTACCCTTGGCAAGACCTATTTCTATCTTGAGCCTGCCGCCCTTGAAATACGCCTTAGTGGGCACTACGGTATATCCCTTGGTCTCGACCTTGCCCCTGAGCTTGTCTATCTCTACCTTATTCAATAAGAGCGTGCGCGTGCGCCTTGCCTCTGTATTAAAGTAACTGCCCTTCTCGTAAGGAGCGATATGACAGTTGACAAGCAAAGCTTGTCCTCCCTTAAAAATCACGAAGCTGTCTCTCAGACTTATATGTCCGCCGCGCACAGACTTCACCTCGCTGCCTACGAGCACTACTCCCGCCTCGTAAGTCTCCTCGATGAAATAGTCGTGATACGCCTTCTTATTGCTATCTATTATCTTAATGCCGTCCATTAACTCCGCCTAAAAAAAATCCTCCGTCCTAACGGAGGAAAATATAACCGCCGATTGCCGACATGTTACCAGATAAGATAGATTACGAAATAACCTATAGAAAAGAGCAACATGAGGACGCCGCATACGATAGTAGCGATTTTCAACTTAAAGTCTCTCGACCTGCTCTTATTCTTACCGGCATAGGTATCGGTCTCGTTGCCGCCGATTGCGCCTATATTATCGTTAGTACCCTTCTGCAAAAGTACAAGCACGATAGTAGCGATACCCGTCAAAGCCATGAGTATCATCAAGATAGGCTGTAATACCTGAACTACGTAAAAATACGCGCCGCGGTCTACACTTAAAAGAAAATCGAGCAACTTATCCGCCTCCGTATATGATTGCTAAATAATAATATCATACTTGAGTAGCTTAATCAAGCGATTTTTATACTTTTTACAGTTTGGCTCTGAGATTGCTGAGCATCACTATATGTATCTCCTCATCTCTGACGATAGCGTGTATCAATGAGATAAGCGACTCGTTGGACAGTCTCGAACAAGCCTTGTAATATGCCGCGATTGCAAACTCCTCCGACCTTATCGCATCGTCAATCATTTTGGCAATATTGCGGTTGTATCCAAGATTCCTTCCGCTCCACCAGCCGAGATAATCGCCTATCACGGGATTGCCGCCGCACTTGACGATTGCCTCGCCGAGCAGCGCGTGATGTCTCATCTCTTGAATTGCTATGGTGTGCATAGTCTGCGCAATCTGCGCGTCGCTTGCCACATAGCTGTCGTATATATATTGCATTACGGCTGTAGTCTCGCCGTCCCTGCCCGAATATAGCGGCGCAAGTATACGCGCATCTGCCAAAGTCAACTCGCCGCTAAGCTCCGGATATCCTTTATTATTGTCCATAATCAACCTCCGTATAATCGATACTGTATCATTGTATGCCGCATATCCTTACTCCGCAACAACCGACACCTCGTCGGACACGCACGATTGGACTGCGTCGGCTATATGGACGGCAAGCTCTCTGCGATACCCTTCGCTCATTAACAAACTAAGGTCCTCGGCATTGGATATAAAGCCGCACTCCACGATAATAGACGGCACTTTAGGCGCGCATTTAGTAATATAATAGTCTCCGGCAAGCGCGGAAAACTGCCGCTTGCAATACTTATCGTTGATATAAGTATTTAGCACAGACTGCATAGTCAGCGCAAATCCCTTGCCATAACCTGTATCGTCATAAAATACCTGTATGCCGCGTCTGCTGCTCTGAGAGTACTTATTGACATGTACGCTTATGACTGCAGACGGGTTGGCTTGCTTTATTATTTCCGACCGCGCTTTCATATCGCTGCGCTTGTCGTCGCCGAGAGCCCTGTCGCTATCACGCGTGAGCACCGCCTCTATCCCGCGACTCTCCAGCTCGCTCTTGATAGCAAAAACTATCGACAGATTGATATCCGCCTCTTTATGTCCGCCCGACGACACCACGCCGCCGTCCCAACCTCCGTGTCCGGCGTCGAGCACAACCGTAGCGTAAGGCTTGGGATAAGTAACGGCGGCAGCTATGCAATAAACTCCCACACTAAGCGAAACAAGCGCGAGCGCCGCTGCGATTAATGCAACTATCCTCTTCCATCTTAAAACTATCATATAGCGTTAATTCCCTTTTTTTAGCCCGAAAAGTCGAAAATGGGGCAGTTATCCACATAGTTATCCACATAAACATATATTTGTGTGGACAACTTGCAACCGCTTTTCTTTATACGATATGACAGTTTAGTCGCGATTATTAAATATTTTCACAGCCAAAACGGTAGCGTCATCGCCTGCGCCGTTTTTGATTGCGGAGGCAAGCAAGCCGTCGCTGAGACGCTGAGGATTACCCCCTGCAACGGTGCGCACTATATACTCCGCGCCCTGCGGCGTAAGCGCGTCGGTAATGCCGTCGCTGACCATGACCACGGTATCTCCGTCTCTTAGTTTAACCTTCTTTACGTAAGGCTTTATATCGTCGAGTATACCTATAGGCAACGCGCTGCCGCTGATTACCTCGATACCGTTGCTTTTCACAATATAGCTTTCCACGCCGCCCAACTTAATGAACTGCGCGCTTCCGTCGGCAAGGTCGAGTATACATATATCCAGCGCACAGAACTTCTCTCCGCCTCTTGCCGCTAAATATTTATTGATGAGCGCAAGCACGGCATTATCGTCAAAGCCCGCCCTATAAAATCCTTCGATACTCCTCAGGGTAAGCAGACTTTCTCTTTCCGCAGCCCTGCCGCTGCCCATGCCGTCGCACAGTATGCAAGAGACTCTGTCGCGCATAAGACGGGTAACGGAAATCGTATCTCCTGCTGCTTCCTCTCCGCTCTTTACCGCGCTAGATACGCCGTATATCACATCGAAGTCGGGCGCACGGGACATAAGTACGTTGACGTATCCGTCTTTAGCGTCGGATAAGCTCACGATACGCATCTTACTGCCTGCAAGGCGCGACACCGCGCGTGTAAGGGACTTCTTATCTTCATCGCCCTTGCGCACGGAAAGCGATATCTGTCTGCCGTCCTCGCGTCCCAACACCGCCACATTGCGACAGGAAATGTTATTATATCCAAGCTCGTCGCCGATAGCGCAGGCTAAAGTATCGTCGCTTACGCCCCCTCTGCCCAAGTCGGTTACGAGATCTGCAAGCAACTTGCCTATGCTTTCCGTCTGAGACGCCACGGCTAAGCTGCTTTGCGAGACGTCCGACCTCCGCAATGCCGTCCTGTCTGCGCGCGCTATTTCATCGGCGCAACATTGAGTCAAATCGGATAGTCTGTCGCACTTGGATATTACGAACAGCGGCAAATCGTCCTGTATAGGGACGCAACCCGACATACCGCGTCTTACCATAGGCAGGAATATATGATTGTCTCTCTCGCACAGGTTGACGCACGTATCCCTCTTGTCGCACCCTTTGCACACTTTGCGTTCCATATCTTCGCAGACTATTTTTTCGTATTCGCAATCGCACTTGACTTCCTCTCCGAAAGCGCGCGACATGTCGAGAAATATATTGGACATACCGTTGATTTTATCAAAGATAAGATTGCGCTCCATCGACAGAGCGTATTTAAGCGCGCTGTCCGTATCGGGAGAAAGCGCCGCCGTCAATCGCCTTGCAGCCGACTTTGTAAGCAACACTATACAAATTATTCCGATGGCAAACAGTATCATATTGCGCCAGCCAAAAGACGGAAAACAATCAAAGACATAGCCGCATATCACAAACACTCCCATCTCGGACAGTGCCGCAAACCACTTATTGACTGAAGAAAAGCACACCGCCGCCGCCCAAACAAGCAATACCGCGCCTATAATCTCAAGTGAACGGAATTGAAGCGATGCTCCGAAAGCAAACGCTACGCTCACCCCCATGCCCGCAAGTCTGCGCATATACATAGCAGATACGAGTACGAGCGCGCCGAGCGATATATAATACGGCATGAACTGCCACAGCGAAATAGTGCTTATCCCCAACGAAACCGCAGAGATAAGAGAAAACATGCCTGCCTTTTCGTCATAAGAAAACTTACCCGTCCTCGCTCTGACGATACATGCGTAGCAGGCATAGCAGCACAGCACGCAAAATATCGCGCTCTGAACTACGGATGCGATTGCTATGACTATCCTGCCGTTGAATACTATCTGTAACACCGCCTCGGGCAGCTGAGCCACGGCACAATACGCCGTAACAAAAGGAATACGCATGGGTATGGCGAGTTTATGATGAACGAACTTAGCTCCTCCGAATACCGCAATAAGTGTTAGCGAAGAAATCAGCCCGAGATAATTCATATTGGCGAGCAGATAAGCAATGACATAGCTAAGAGAAATTACGTAATAATTCTTTCTGCAATAAATGAGCGCGGCGAACAATCCCGCCGATAAAGGTGCGATATTTTTAACAATTCTTGCGCGCGCAAGCAAATAAAAGACAATGCTCAGCAGCAGCGTAGCGGCAATACGTCTGAATATTACGCCTGTATCTCTCATACAAGAGATATTAGCACACGATACGTGCACCCTAATGGCGTATCGTGTCGCTAAATGAGAGTAAAGTGCGAATTTATTTACTTGGACTTGAATCTGAGTTTGTTGTGCAACTTAAGAAGCAACTCGTCCATCTTGGAGCCGAGCTTGCCCTCTACTGCCCTGTGAATCAACTTAACGGCGCCGTACACTGCCCCGCCTATAGCTACCGCGGCAATTATCCACCCCACTTCTTTGCCGCCGCGTATTGGCAAGCAGTCAAGGAAAGTACCCTTAAACAGATAGTGGTCTATATAAATGCCCGCAATGCCTACGCCTATCATAACTACCGTAACTATCGAGCGATACAAGCTGGGCGGCATGGAGATTATAATAAGGCAGACATAGCCCATCGCGGTCATTGCAAAAGTGGCAAGGGATACGTCGTATTGTAACTGCTCCGCAGCTCCTACCCCCGCAAATGACGTGTGAGGAGTGAGCAACAGCATAAATCCCGTAGCCGCGAGCAATGATATCGCAGCCGGCATGGCGTTGCCGAGTACGTTGCGCATGAAGTTGCCTTTAATACGCCTTTGCGTCCCGGGTTGAATGGCGAAAGCTATAGAAGGCGCGCCTATTACGAAAAACTCTATCAACAGCCAATTCTTGGTAGTAAAAGGCATCCTTATATCGGGACGGATAAATCCTATTATCGCATAAATCAATGTAAGCGCCATGATAAAAATATTTTTCATGATGTACATTGACGCTACTTTCTCTATATTGCCGATAACGCTCCTGCCCTCGTTGACTATACGGGGCAATTCGGTAAAATTATTGCCTGTAAGCACTATACGCGATATATTGCGCGCAACCTCGTTGGCAGAACCGAAAGATATAGAGCAATCCGCCTCTTTAAGCGCCTTGACGTCGTTGACGCCGTCGCCTATCATGCCTACAACCCTTCCGCGCTTTTGCAACGAGCGTACGATATCATACTTCTGCTCGGGCGACACTCTTCCGAATACTACGTTGTCCTCAACCGCGCAATCGAGCTCCTCAGCCGTAATATCGCGGCAATTAACGCGTCTGTCTGCATTATACACTCCCGTCTTGGCGGCTATATTGGATACGGTATCGGCATTGTCTCCAGAAATAATCTTGATATCGACGTCGTTGTTATGGAACCAATCAAGCGTCTCTTTCACATCCGTGCGCAAAGTATCTTCCAAGGCAAATATGCAGAGCGGCACGCTATCGTCTATCGCAAACTTATCTATGCTGCCCTTGTATCGCGCAAGCATAATCGAGCGTCTGCCTTTAGCCGAGCACTCACGCAGTATGGACTCTTCCCTTTCGCCGCACACCGCTATATAATCGGGCGCGCCGAGCAGATAGCTGTATCCGTCGGCAAGAGTTACCGCGCTGAACTTGCGCGCGGAAGAAAATGACCTTGCGTCCGTATACTCGAGAGTATCGCCGTCTCCGAACTTTCTATCGAGTGCAAGAGCGGTTGACTTCTTATCCTTAGTGGCGATAGAGAAAGTACGTATTACCTTGCCTACTTCCTCTTCGCTAACGTTGAACAAATCAATTTGAGCTACTTCGAGATTGCCGTCGGTAATAGTACCCGTCTTATCGAGCAATAGCGTATCTACCCTTGCAAGCATCTCCACGCTGTACAAATCTTGCGGCAGCGCGTTGTGCCTTGACAGCTTGAGCACCGACACGGCAAGCGCGGTGGAAGTTATCAAGAACATGCCCACAGGTATCATGCCGAGCACGCTGGATGACACGGTAATAATCGTACCCCGCCAACTGCTCCAAGAACCGCTGTCTGCGGCAAGTCTGTCGGAAACGGTAAGCAAAACCGCCAGCACAGCTAAAATAATCGTGATTACCTTGATAAAGTTATCTATAGATACGAATATACGCGACTTGGGACGCTCCACCTTGCGGGCGACTCTTGCGACGCTTTCGATATAGCAGTCCTTGCCCACTCTATCGGCGCGCACGGTTGCTTCACCTTCGAGCACTATGCTGCCAGCCATAATATAATCGCCTTTTTCCTTGCGGACGGCGGCGGACTCTCCCGTAAGAATAGACTCGTCCACCTCCACATATCCGCCCTCGACTACGCTGTCGACAGGCGTCTGCGCGCCCGCCTCTACAATGTATATATCATCGAGTACGAGTTGCTTTGTGGATATGACCGACGAGGCACCGTCTCTTATGACTTTGCAAGTGGATTCTACAGTCAAAGATAACTTTTCTACAGACTTCTTGGCTTTAATTTCCTGAGCAATGCCTATTGCCATGCTGATAAGGATAATAGATGACGACACGGCATAATCAGCCGCGCCTATACAGCACAGCACAATCATAAGCGCAAGCGTAATTATGTTGCAAAAGCTGAATACGTTCTCGAATACTATTCTGCCGTAAGACTTGGATCTGTTGATTGGTTTGATATTGACGAGGTTGTCCTCTATCCTTTGCGCCACCTGCGTCTCGGTAAGACCTGTAGCTATGTCTGGCGAATATCTATCCGCCGTCTTGATTTTATGACTTTCTTTACGCTTTCTTTCACGCGCACGTCTAAGTCTGAAGTCCGCAAGTCTTCCCATTATAACGTTGACCGCTGAGGCGCGGTGCGCTCCTTATGTAAAGCGACAGCACGCCGCTTAAAAATATCTATACATTTATTTTACATAATACGTGTCGATATGTCAATCACGCGCGGTTTATTATATGCCCTCAGACGCGCTTATATGCTTAATGCAGCTATGTTCCGCGCAATCAGTCTTGATAGATACGCCTTATGCAGTCTGTTTTACCATTTTATTTGTTGAATTCTTTTATATATGGATAAACTGCGACGTCGCTCCCTTGCTAAAATATAAATGCAAAGCAATCCGTCTAAGACGATAAAAGAATATTTAGATAAAGGCAGCAAGGGAATACGCGCGTTGTTAGAGCACTTGCAATATGGTACATCTTAAGCGGCGCATTGCGGCTAAAGATAAATTCTGCAAATATAAAAATATCTATTGCGACAGATTCGCCTTACTATTATTTAATTCAATAAATAAATTTATCTAAAGAAAAACCAAGTTGATTGAGTAGCGGATAGCTAACGCTCTTCAATACGCCTATAAGAAAATTCGCAACCGCAGTAATTCTGACGGTACAATCCGTACTGCTCGCTTAATTGCAACGAGTGCTTATATCCGTCCTTTTTCTTGAAATCAGAAGGGAGAAACTCCACGCCCGCCGCTATCGCTATCTCCTTGCCGATAGCATTGATGACGGTGCTGTTTTTATGCGGACTGACGGTCAACGTAGTAGCAAACAAATCGCAGCCGATACGTTTTGCGACCTCTGCCGCGCGCGATAGGCGCAACTCAAAGCACTTAAAGCATCTCTGCCCGCCCTCGGGGCAGCTCTCGTATCCTTTAGCCGCGCGATAAAAAGCGTCGGTATCGTAATCGCCGTCAATAAAATTCACGTCCTTAAAAGCGCAATCGATTAGCCTTATTTGCTCTTGCTTGCGCCTTAAATATTCGCTTTCGGGATAGATATTTGGATTGTAATAGAATACTGTTACGTCGGCGCGCGGAGCAAGTACGGATATGCAATGACTGCTGCAAGGGGCGCAACAGCTGTGCAAAAGCACCTTAAGACGTCTATCGCCGGACAGAATACCTTCCATCTCGGCATTAAAGTCCACCTTCAATATGCGCGCTCCAATATCTCAAGCAGATAGGACATATCCAGTCCCTTACCCGCCTTGCTGCCGGCGACATGAGAGACTACTTCGGTAAAGTCGCCCTTGTCTATACCGTAATCTCTCAGCTTCAGCTGCATACCCGTGGTATCGAATATCTCTTTATAAAGATTTTCTATATAAGTAATCGACTTTTTTGCCCTGCCGAGCGGCACGCACATGCTGTACTCTTCTTCTCCCGCAAGGTATAAAAGCAACGACGCCAGCTTATCCTCGTCGCAGGTTTGAGCATAGGACGGCATCAGCGCGACAAGCATATCTTCCTTAGACATGCCCTTGTACTGCATAAGCGAAAAGACCAACTCGTCGCATACGCTGCGCTCAACGCTCGACAGCGCTATACCCGCAACCACCACATCGCTCATAAGACGTGTGCGGTAGCGTCTGGAACCGTTGCGGTTGATAATAGTCTTGAGGTTGTGAGTGATGTCTCTTATCGCCGCGCCCGCATACATTCTCACTACGGTATTATCGCCGCTGCCGAGATATGCACATACTCCCATTGCCAGAGCATACAGACCGAACTTAGCCATAGCTACAGGCGGAATAATATCCGTCATCTTATAGTCTATAATTACCGCGTTGACGGCGGCTGCCGCCGTATCGAAAGAATATACGGTATTTGTTATCTCGTCATAGAGCTCTGCCCTGCACGTTGCCTCTTCTCCGCAGGCGGAAATGACAGGCACGACAAAAAGCGGCATATTCTTATCATAATCTCCCGAGAGATTGACTCCGCGGAAAGCCGACATACTCGAGACGTTTTCCTTGACCATTATCCTTGCTATCTTAGCCGCGGTCAATACGTTGCGCCTGCCGAGGGCGACAATGCAATCGCACTCCTTGAGCGTACACAGGTTGAATATCTTCTCGCATGTCTCGACGTCTGCTTCCGCATTGACGGAATCGAACACGGAACTGAATACTATATCCTCATTATCGAACGAGCGCAAAAAAGTCTTTAAGTAGCCCAGTCTCTTACATATCTCGTCTGTTACGAGCAAGGGACGCTTGCAGCCGCAATATCTTATCTCGTAGGCAACGTTCTCCAGCGCGTTTTCGCCTACCATAAGCTTTGTATCGTTAATAAATGTATAATCCATAATATCCCGCCTGTCAATACGACTTATCCAAAATAACCGCTATATCAGACTTGCCGATATGGGGAGCGCAACTCAAAATCGCGCCGTTGACCTCTACTGCGTCTACTATATCCGAAAACGCCGATTCATCGACGCCTAACTCGCTTAGCTTTACGGATATATCGCACCTGCTTGCTATATCGCATATGAGCGACTGTATACGGTTGCAGCACTCGTCCCCTCTTTCCTTGTCCGCCGTAGAAAGATAGACCTCGCCGCCCGCAACGTAATATAACAAACGCGCGAATTTATCTTTAAGCCGCTCTTCTTCCCATCTGAGACAATGAGCAAGCACGCAAGGCAATGCTTCGGACTGCTTCACGCCCGTAATTGAAGTAATAGAAGAAGCAACTGCGGCGGTAAGTCCCACCATGCTGTTGGATACTGCAATGCCCGTAAGCACGGCAGCCTCGCCTACTCTGCCTATCGCGTGAGCATCGCCTTCCAATGCGGCAATAGCGTGGTCTGCGATTATCTTGACGGACTCGAGCGAAAACTCGTCGCTGATTACTCCGCTCTGCATACCTATATACGCGCTAATAGCGCACGAGAGTATGCCTATACAGCTGAGCCCCATATCCTTTTTAGCGACGTCCTTCATGACAGCCGAGTCTATCACGCAGCAGTCGGGGGTGGCCTCGTCTGACACGAGCTGTATCAATCGGTTACCCGATAAGTACACGGCTATCTTAGTGGCGTCCACGCCCACGTCAAGCACCGACGGCACAGCGGCAAAAGGCACGCTGAACGCGCTGTGAATATAATCCATACCGATAAGAGCGTCAATATTTCTCACGCCGGTTGAGAGCATCATTCTCAGCAGCTTTGCGGTGTTGGTTATTCCGCTGCCGCCGCTGACGACGATACAGTCGCATTGATTGAGCGTATATATGTCGTACAGCTCGTTGATGAGCTTATTGTCGGCAAATTCGGTCGAGCCGGTATAAGCTGCCTTAATCTTAATGCCGCCCGCCTTGTCGAAAGCGTCCTTAATCGCGCTCGGCGCGCCGCCGACGTTGTCGCAGATAAGGAGTACGCTATGCGCGCCGCGCCTTAATAGCTCGGTAGGAAGGGCGTCTACGCTGCCTGTACCGCATATAACTTTTACTTTATTTACAAATTCGCCGTATCTCATTTCCCGTCCCCGACTATCATAGCGTTGATTATCTTAGCCCTCGGCACGTTGCCGGGCTCTCCGTAAAGTTTGCGCGCATTGGGATCTGTGAGCACGTAAGCAAGAGTAATGCGAATGATATTGTTGATCATCATCACTTTAGAGATATCGCCGCGGATAACGATGCGCTTTTCCGCATAGGCTTCTTTTACGGTTTTCTTACCCCTGAGCACGGGCATTGCGCCTGCTAAATTCTTAAAGCAAATATCGAGGTCTGCATGAACGAGCAATTCGTCCTGTCTCAGCAGATGCGTCGCGCCGTCCCTTACCCTGATTACTATGCCCGTAACGTCCGGCAGTATGCGTATACGTATAGTGCAATCGCCCATGGCGTTGCAATATCTTTTAGCGTTGTCGTCATACATACAACACGCCTTAATGCCCCTGTATACCCACATTAATCTGCGCTTAGCCAGATAATTGGCTATACGGCGCTTGCGGGGACTGTGCTCCATAACCCACCTCGTTTAATCTCGTAGTTTAAGTATACCACAGCTAAAAGTGCAAGTAAATATATGAAATGTAATAATAATATCCTTATTACATTATTTTTACCGATATAGGCGGCATATCCCCATAGCTACGCCTTAATCGACACTTAAAGCTATATATTTATTTAACGCGCCTATAGATGTAAAGTATGAGGCGATATACTTTGCCTAAATATAGACAAAAAGCAATGTTATTAATATACCTATAAAAATACGGCAGTAAAAATATATTGACTGCGCGCAGTAATGATAAAAGCCGCCGCTTGCTACAGCGACGGCATAGACTATATCTCAGTCTAAAATGCTTTATTCCTCTTGCGAGGTCTTTTTATTTATTCTGTCTTTATCATTATTATCGGCATCGCGCTTATCCCTCTCTTTAATTCTTCTCAGTATTGCTCCCACTACCAAAATGATTCCGAATATTATAGCGGTCATAACCGACATTATTATGATAAGCACAAACATCAGATTGTTGTATCTGGAGAAGTAGCCGTCGAGTATCTTCTCGAGCTCTTCCCTGCCTATCATAGAGCCGTCGCCAATACCGCCTGTATAATCAAACTCGTGCGACGTGCTCACCGTAGCGTCGGGCAATACGTTGCCACTCGCGTCTACGAACTCGAAGTTGCCCGCATACTCTTCCTTGAGCGTTGCCTTTACGTTATACTTCTTGCCTGCTACCATCTCGGACGCAGATACGGTATTGCCGTCCTCGTCCGTATATGTGTAGGTGAAAGCATTATTGTTAAGACAGCCTGCGAGCTCCTCGGGGATATCTATGGTAGGAAGACTGCCGCTGCTCGTCCACTCGGAAGGCAGTTGAGCCTTGGCAATAGTGAGCGTAAGCTCTATAT